>JBGUWL010000052.1:0-4541 GCA_045221075.1 Acutalibacteraceae bacterium | reverse complement strand
CTGTGCGTATGCACAGATGGGCGCAGCCTCGGGCGGCGCCTTTTCCGATTAAAAGTGTCAGCTTTTAATCGGAAAACAGTATGATATGCAGTACAAAAGCGGACCGTGACTGTTTTCAGACGGTCCGCTTTTTGTGTCCTGTCGTCCGCAGCGCCTTGACGGATGAGGTGAACATCAGCTATGCTGCTTAAAGGATCATAAATGAAATACAAAGAATAACTATCAAAACAGTTCTCTTTCCTTTCCGGATGTATAAGCCGATACCCATAAATATATAAATTATTAGAATAATGTGAAAAAGCAAGAAAAATATATAAAAATCTATATACAAACGTCGAATTATTATGTATAATATATGAGGGGCAGTGTTTCCTTTTCCGTTACCCGCGGACAGGGGAGGTGCTTCATTTATCAACAGTTTTGAACAGAGGTGTTCGCAATGCAAAAGATCATACTTGCAGATCATTCCGAGCTTGACCGCACAATAATATATGAGATATTTGCCTCACAGTATGAGCTTGTCACCACAGACAGCAGCGAGGAGCTTTTCCGTCTGCTTCTGGAAAACAAGGAGGATACAGCCATCGCCCTTGTCAGCAGAGAGATCGGCGAGAGACTGACAAAAGAGGCAGTGTATACCCTGCTGAACCTGAAGGTGTTCGATTACATTCCTTTTCTCGTTATTCTTGACGAGGGTTCCGGCACGGCAGCGGTCCAGAAGCTCCGCTTTTCATACAGTGACGTTATCTATTCTCCAATAAATCCCTTCATAGTGAAGAGAAGGGCGGCAAATCTTATCGAGGGCTTTGCCAATAAAAAAGAGCTGCACCAGCTTATCGACGACCAGACAAGAAAGATACTTGAACAGAACCGTACCCTCAAGGAGCAGCAGAAAAAGATAAATACCATCAATAACGATATGCTGGACACCCTCAGCATGGTGATAGAATACCGTGACGTAGAGTCGGGCAGGCATATCCACCGCATAAGGAAATTTACCGAGGTGCTCCTGCGGATACTTGCGGAAAAGTATCCCAAGTATAACCTTGACGAGGACAAGATAGAGCTTATCACCTCGGCTTCTTCAATACACGATATCGGCAAAATAGCAATTCCCGATTCCGTACTTCTCAGCCCAAGGCGGCTCAGCTATGAGGAGTTCAAGGTGATGAAGCAGCATACCGTAAAGGGCTGCGAGATACTTGACCAGATGGACGCGGGGGAAAGGAACGAATACTTCCGCTACTGCTATGATATATGCCGCTACCACCATGAAAAATGGGACGGGACCGGATATCCTGACGGTCTTGTGGGCGACCAGATACCTATATGGGCTCAGGTGGTATCCCTTGCCGACTGCTATGACGCTCTTACCAGCGACCGCCCCTACAAGTCCGCATATTCCCATGAACAGGCTGTGGAGATGATAAGGACGGGAGCCTGCGGAGCATTTTCCGAGGAAATGATGGACTGCTTCGGCGCTGCCCTGCCAAAGTTCAGGGAGCTTGCCATTGAATACGCCGACGTCAACAATGCCGACAGGAACGTATCGGACGATCACTCTGCAAGAAAAAACAGCAGGACAAAGAAGGACGATAAAAAGAGCATCTATATGAAGATGGACAGGCGGGACCTGATAGAGACCGTAGAGCATCAGAAGGATGTCATTGCGAATATGTACAAGCAGGACAGGAACGTTCTGTACAAAAGCGCTGATTATGTTTTTGAATTCGACATTGCTAACGATATGCTCCACGAGAGAAAGGGTTCAATGAAGGACGTCTGCGGTTATGTCCCAAAGAATTATGAAGAGACCGTCAATATCCTTTCGGAGGCCTGCGAGGATGATTACCGTTCCCTGTTTGCCCGCACCTTCCGCATGAAGAACGTAAGCGATGCCGCCGGTGATGGGGAAGAAAAGATAGTGATGGAGTGCCGTCTTGACATGGGCGGCAGCGAAAGAACGCTCATGAACTGTACCGTAGTGCCGCTGGCCGAAGACGGAAAGCTCAGGACCCTTTTCATACTGCTCACGGCTCCGCCCAGCGGCGAGGAGCATTACGGCTCTGACAGGGACGTTGTGACCGGACTGTGGAATTATGCCGGGGCAAAGCGGGAGATCGACGATTATTTTGAAAACGAGGGTAAAAACGGCTATCACGCACTTATGCTGATAGACATAGACGACTTCCGGAATATAAACCGTCAGGCAGGCTACCGTTTCGGCAACGACATCCTGTGTGAGGTTACAAAGCTTCTCAGATATCAGACCGCCGACAACCACATTCTGGGACGAATAGAGGACGACAACTTTGTGGTGCTTATCAACGACTGTCCCGAACGTGAGGAGAGAGACGCTCTTGTGGAAGAGATCCTGCGCTGTATCGGCAGGACATACATTACCGGAGACGAGCGCTCCCTGTCCATAACATCTTCCGTGGGAATAGCTCTCTATCCTGATGACGGTACGGACTTTGAGACCCTTTTCGACAACGCTTCAAGAGCTGTAGAGGTAGCAAAGCTCAACGGAAAGAACATCTATCTCTATTACAACAGGTCCATGAGGGACAACTGGGAGCTGAAACGCTATGACAGCGACCTGAGCGTCCGGGAGAACAGCGCGATCGAGCCTGTGGATTATCGTGAATTTTTTATTCCCGTGTGCGACTCCGAAACCGGCCATATCATGTCGTACGATGTACTGGGTCTCAGCGGGGAGTATATGGACGAGATGAACAGTGTTGACGGTATGCTTGACGCCATACACCAGACGGAGAATTTTACCGCCCTGTCCCTTAATAACACGGACCATCTGCTTTCCTGCATATACGGTCTTGAAAAGGAAAAGATCGCTCTTCCCGGGCTTTCCATACTGACCATGTTTGACGGCAAGGATACTGCCGCAGTGCTGACTGCCTTTGAAGAGATGCTTCAGCAATACCCTGTAAGCCGGAACAATATCTGCATACTGCTCTCCCACGAGATGCTGGAACAGCTTGACGTATCGGAGCTTTCGGAGTTCACCTCACAGCTGAAGAGCTTCGGATTCAGGGTCGGCGTCTACAATGTGGGTACAGGCAGCATCAACCTGAACTGCTTTATTGACGGACTCTTTGACCGGGTGGTATTTGCCCGCAGCTTTATTGACGCAATAAAGGACGGGGTATATCCGACGGATATCATTACAAGCATGATGACGTATTTTGATAAGATGGGGACACGTTCAATACTTCCCTGCGGCATCGGAACGGACTTTGTAAAGGGTCTGAAATATCAGGCCCGTCAGACCTTCGGCTACCACAAGGACGAGATGATAAGTCTTTCGGATTTCCGGCAGCAGATGAAGTCCTCCTCAGAGGTAAGACTGCCTGTGCTTGAACACGCCCACACCTCCCTTGTGCTGAACGAAAAGGTGTATGACGAGATACTGGAGCAGACAAGGTCCTTTATCCTTGAATGGTCCCCCCGGTTTGACAAGATAAAGCTCTCCGGATCCTTTGAGAATATGTACGGATATTCTCCTGCCGACGATAATTTCCTCCGTGACATTACATACTCTGAATTTATCCATAACGACGACAAGAAGAAATTCATCGAAAAGCTGAACGCCGCCCGTATCGGCCATTCGGAAGCCGAGGCCTTTATCCGGGTGTTCAGCAGGGGAGAAAACGACTATCTCTGGAACAGGGTGCATTTTGTTACCATACGAAATTCTTCCGACATTCCCACAAAGATAATGGCGGTGTTTACAGACATATCCGACAGCCGTTCCGACCCCATCGACGAGCGACGCAGGGGCAGGACAGACTTTATCACCAACCTGTACAACAAGCACGCAGTTGAGAATAAGATAAAGAGCTATCTCTATGACGAGGGCGCATCGGGTACCCACGCTTTCCTCATTGCCGAGATATGCGGGTTTGAGGTGCTTGAACGGGAGCTTGGCACGGTATTTGCAAACGCCGTGCTGAAGGAGGCTGCCCAGAACATAAGGGAGCTGTTCCGTGATTCCGACATCATAGGGCGCAGCAGCGGCAGCCGTTTCTCGGTCTTTGTCAAGGGCATGAATATGCGTGACAAGATCAGGGAGAAGGCCGATGATATATGCCGCATAATCAACAACAAGTACCAGTCAGAAAACGGAGAGATAACTGTTTTCGGCAAGGTGGGCGTCAGTATGTTCACTGCCGACGGCACGACCTACGATGAGCTATACTCCGCAGCATTGAAGGCTCTCTATTTTGCAAAGCACAACATCCGCGTAAATACAGCCTTTGCCTCGGATACGGATGAACCCCCGAAGCTCCTTCACGAATAATATAATTGACAGCTATTTAAGGCAATACCGCACAAAGACCGCCGGCATGTTGCCGGTGCCTAATTTGCGTTCACCTTCTTTCGCATTGGAAGCCCTTATGCCGCAGCGATAAAATATCCGATGTGAAAGAATTAGAGTGCGAACACGCATCCAGCGTCACGCTGGCGTCATCTTGCACCAAAACCCCTTGAAATACGTCAGTATTCCTGCGGTGTTTTGATAC
>JBGUWL010000051.1:0-19142 GCA_045221075.1 Acutalibacteraceae bacterium | reverse complement strand
CACCACCAGCACGATCACCTTAAAACCTCAGAGTGCCGCGACATTTATAATCAGAACCGCAGTCAAGGATAAGACCGGAGAGGTTGTGTATAAGGACTTCACTGTCAAGGTAACAAAACCCCTGACAAATACCACAACTCTGTCCGCAACATCTCTGAAACTCGGCAGCAGCCTGACTATGACCGGTTCAGCAACAGGCGGCACAAGCCCCTATCAGTATGCCTTGTTCTTCAAAAAGAGCGGTGCGTCCGACTTTACAAAGTACAAGGATTTCAGCACCACCAGCAAGATCACCTTCAAACCTCAGAGTGCAACCACCTATATACTCAGAACCAAAGTCAAGGATAAGACCGGAAAGGTCGTGTATAAGGATTTCACTGTCAAGGTAACAAAACCCCTGACAAATACAACGACTTTGTCCGCAACATCTCTGAAACTCGGCAGCAGCCTGACTATGACCGGTTCTGCGACAGGCGGCACAAGTCCCTATCAGTACGCCTTGTTCTTCAAAAAAAGCGGTACTTCCACATTTACAAAGTATAAGGATTTCAGTACCGCCAGCAAGATCACCTTCAAACCTCAGAGCGCAACGACCTACATACTCAGAACCAAAGTCAAGGATAAGACCGGAAAGGTCGTGTATAAGGACTTCACCGTCAAGGTAACAAAACCCCTGACAAATACAACGACTCTGTCCGCAACATCTCTGAAACTCGGCAGCAGCCTCACCGTGACCGGTTCTGCAAAAGGCGGCACAAGTCCCTATCAGTACGCTCTGTTCTTCCGGAAATACGGAACTTCTGCCTTTACAAAGTTTAAGGATTTCAGCACCACCAGCAAGATCACCTTTAAACCCCTGAGTGCAACGACATACATACTCAGAACTAAAGTCAAGGATAAGACCGGAAAGGTCGTGTATAAGGACTTCACCGTCAAGGTAACAAAACCTCTGACAAATACCACAACTCTGTCCGCAGCGTCTCTGAAACTCGGCAGCAGTCTCACTATGACCGGTTCCGCTGCCGGCGGCACAAGTCCTTACCAGTACGCTCTGTCCTTCCGTAAATACGGTACCTCGACCTTTACAAAGTACAAGGATTTCAGCACCACAAGCAAGATCACCTTCAAACCCATGAGTGCAGCTACCTATATTCTCAGAACCAAGGTAAAGGACAAGAGCGGAAAGATTGTGTATAAAGACTTTACCGTCAAGGTCACAAAGCCCCTGACAAATACCACAACACTGTCCACTACTTCTCTGAAACTCGGTGGCACCCTGACCATGACCGGTTCAGCAGCAGGCGGTACAAGTCCATATCAGTATGCACTGTTCTTCCGGAAATACGGAACTTCTTCCTTTACAAAGTACAAGGACTTCAGTACCACCAGCAGGATCACCTTCAAACCTCAGAGCGCAACGACCTACATACTCAGAACTAAGGTGAAGGACAAGACCGGAAAGGTTGTGAATAAGGACTTTACCGTCAATGTCACCAAGCCGTAACAACATCAGAATACAGATCGCAATGAAACGAGCCGCCCGGATCCGGGCGGCTCGTTTCATTTATCTATAGCGTTCAAGGAAAAAGTGCAGTCGGACTATCATATAATACTGAACTCCCATTAAAAGCAGACAAAGTCTGCTTTTAACAGCGCATCAGCGCGTCGGAGTTTGCATGAGATGTCATCTGTACGATATCAAACAACGTAACAGATGTTGGCTTTTCTGCTTTTAACAGCTGGACATCCTCACAAACCATTTACATAAAAGGCAGAAGTTCAGCACCGTCAGAGTGGAGAGCTTGGGACTATGAATGCCAAGCAAAAATAGTATGGAATGCCTGACAAAATAGCATAAACAACAAAGGATACCTACTGTCACACAAACAGCAGGTGTCCTATTTCTGTTTCACACAGAATATGGCCAGCATGGAGATGATACTCTTTACAGCAGGATCTGCCGTAACACTTTTTGATGTGTTGATCGTAAAAGAGTAGTCTCTCTGCCAAAATAAAAATCAACGGTTTACAAAGAGACAAAAAGATGGTAAAATGTTACGGTAATATCAGACGGCAGCAAGGAGAAACAAAAATGAAAATAACCGAAATTCTTAAGACCCGCAACATGTCACTGTCCTTTGAGGTCTTTCCCCCAAAAAAAGAGACGGGCTTTGAAAGCGTCAGAGCCGCAACGGAAGAGATCGCAGGCTATCGCCCGTCATTCATGAGCGTCACATACGGTGCAGGCGGCGGTACAAGCCGTTATACACTTGATATAGCAAAAAATATAAAGGATCGTTTCGGTGTGCCCACCCTTGCACACCTTACCTGCGTTTCTTCGAGCAAGGAGACCGTTCACGAACAGATAAACGCGCTGAGAGAGGCGGGCATTAAAAACATAATGGCCCTGAGGGGAGACCTTACTCCGGAGCTTCAGGACGCTGACCGTTCAAAGCTGGATTACCGTTATGCGGTGGAACTGATAAGGGAGCTTCGTGAGATAAAGGACGATTTCTGTATCGGAGCCGCATGCTATCCGGAAATACATCCCGAAAGCAGGAACCAGAAGGAGGACCTGCTCTACCTGAAAGAAAAGGTTGATGCGGGAGCGGATTTTCTTACGACCCAGATGGTGTTTGACAACAATCTGTTTTTCAATTTTATGTACAAGCTGCGTGAGGCGGGAGTGACCGTTCCGGTTATACCGGGCATCATGCCCATAACAAACGCCGCTCAGGTGGAACGGGCGATAAAGCTTTCCGGTTCGTTCATGCCACAGCGCTTCAAGAGCCTTGTGGACTATTTCGGACAGGATCCTTCGTCCATGAAGCAGGCGGGCATTGCCTATGCCACCGATCAGATCATCGATCTTTTTGCAAACGGCATAACCAATGTTCATGTGTATTCCATGAACAAGCCCGATGTGGCAAAGGCGATAAAGGACAATCTTTCCGATATCCTCGGAAAGGATTTTAACAGATAAGCAGAGATCAGGGTATTTGCACAGACGCAGACACCCTGATCTTTTTTGCAGTATTCTGAAAACTGGGTATGCACTTTGGGACTGCGGCGGCGCTCTCTACTTCGCACCTCGGTTCAGTGGCATCCGTTAGTTTTGTGCCGCGGTTATGGCTTTTTTGGGGAGTCGGTCACGCACCGACCGCCGCGAATCGTCCAGTACGATCACGCACCTGCAGCTTGCCGGCACCGCATGGCGATGACGGTGATGTCGTCGTCGTGACCGTCGCTGCGGCGGGCGGTGGCTTCGTCATTGATAAGATGAGCAAGATCCTGCATACTCTTGTCGCCCCATTTTATGATGATGTGTTCTATCCACTCGTCCCCTGTAAAGACGGCTCCGTCCGATACCATCACGATTATGTCATCGGGGGACAGGGTGTCCTCAGTGACCGTGAATTCCGCATCGGGGAGTATGCCCACCGGCAGAGAGGGAGTTTCGATGCGGTACATATCCCCGTTCTTCCGCAGAAATGAAACTGCCGCTCCCGCTTTCATATAGTCGGTGTGTCCGCTGTAAAGGTCAACGCTGATTAAATCCACGGTGGCGAGGGATTCGTCCTCGGATTTTACCAGCAGGGCCGAGTTGACTACCTTAAGTGAACAGTCAAATCCAAGTCCTGCCTTGATGAGCTTTGTCATCAGACTGACCGCCATTCCTCCGTCAACCGCCGCCCGTCCGCCTGTGCCCATTCCGTCGCTGAGTATGGCGACCATACGTCCCATGCCGTCATTGAAATAACGGAAATGGTCGCCGCAGAGCACTCCGCTGTTGCAGACGTGCTGGCTTGACGCTATCTCGATGTCAAATGCCGGACGCTCACACATCACGATACGGCAGCGTCCGAAGGCTGCGGTGACGGAGGGAGGATCAAAATGCCTGCCGCAGAGCTTGTCCGTCTCCCTTACTATAAGGGCGCGGTTCAGCTTTTTTCTGTCGGTGTCGTATATCTCTGCCTCAACGGTCATTCTTCCGTGGGTGTCGATGCGGCAGCTTATGTTTGTGGGAACAAGTCCCAGCTCCTTGTATTTCATCGTCAGCCTGTCCGAAAGCTCGCTGTCAAAGTATTCGTAGTTCTCGTATTCGTCGGCAAGCTCGCTGAGCATATCTCCAAGACCGCAGAACTGTCCGGCGACCACGGAGCGTATCTCGTCTATTCTCTTTGACGCGGCTTCGGATGCAAGATGGTCCCGGTATGCCTTGTTTACGGCCTGAGCCATCTCTGCTGTACGGCAGCATTTCCGTCTGAAATCCTCACGGAACTCATCGGGCTTTATGCTGCCCCGGTTTTTGAGTATGTCGTTGAGTGACTGAAATGATTCCATAGTAACGCCGTCACGGTGCTCCCAGCAGTAGACCTTCAGACCGCACCGCTGACAGGTCATATCCACGGCCTTTTCGTAAACACTGTCAAGGGTGGGAGTCACAAGACCCGACAGCTTTTCGGCCACCTCCTCAACATCTGTCGAAACATCCGACAGGGCCTTTGACGCAAAGTCGAGACGCATAATTACCGAATCCCTCAGGCTCTGACACTGCTCGTCGCTCCGTGTGGGAACGAAAACCGCAGAGATAAAATTCCCCGCAGTTGCAGGCAGAAACAAAAAGACGGCTCCCCCTGCGACACATTCATAAACCGATGCGATTACCGTTGAGGGTTCGCCTGACTGCAGGGACACCACGGCGCAGCTCAGGGTAAAGGATATTGCCGAGGGCAGACGTCCGGTCTGTGAGAATATGCCCGCAAGCAGCCCTCCGAAGGCATAAGCGGAGCCGATAAAGAAATGTCCCGGAACTGCGATGCCCAGCAGTATTCCGGCGGATATGCCCGCAGCCGCACCGCCTGCCGCACCGCCGTAGCGCGCTGCAATAAGTATGCACAGTATCGCAGCGGTCCTGCCCAGGGACACCGGACCTATCATCACGCCGGAAAGCGCCAGCAGACCGATGCATCCGCTCAGTACAAGACAGGCGACCTCTGTTGGCAGAAGAGCGCCGAGGCTTCTTGTGCCGTTTATTATTATCATGGTGCGTGAAAAGAAATACGCTGCGGCTCCGCCCAAAAGCGCTTCAAGGGTAAAGGTAAGAGCTGAGTCCGGTCTGAACCCGCTGACACTCATAGAGGCCAGACCGGTGGCCAGAGTGGGGACAAAGCAGACCGCTGCGGTGTACATGGAGTGGCGGTTCAGCTGCCGGATGTCGTTCAGTGTCCAACGGATGGCAAGAACGGCGAGCATTGAGGCCATATAGCGGAAACTGCCGCTGTATCCTCCGAAGGTCAGGTAGCCCGAGACTGCGCCCAGCAGGGAAGAAAACGCTCCCTTGAAGGGTACGGCCGCAATTACCGAGACCCCGAAGGGAGAATACGTCCCGAAGATCTTTCCGCCGGCGGCAATGAATCCGCAGCCGAAGCAGGTGAGCTGAAAGAGCAGCCGTCGGGTCCCGCTTTGCTGTGTCAGCCGCCGCAGAGAATACCTTGAGGTTATTTCACTGACCTTCAAAAAAACCACCCCTGTCTTTATTTGCCCCTGCATTTATCACCCTGCACGGGCTTGCTCATATATTATACCCCACATCCCCCGGACACTTTGTCACATTATAGGAGTGGCGCAGAGCACCTCAATGGCACTTGCTTCACTGCGCCTGTTGCGTCGGGGAGAAAAATGGGGTATAATCATATTTGGAGTGATGGAAAATGAAACGGAAGGGAATGACAGAATGTGAGATACACTACTCTGCTTATGGATGCGGACGATACCATATTTGATTTTCCTAAGTGCGAGAGAATGGCGCTGAAGCTTGCGCTTGAATCGGAGGGACTTCGCTTTGACGATGAAATATGCAGCAGCTTCAGCAGAATAAATTCGGCGCTCTGGAAGCAGTTCGAGATGCACCTGATAACCCGCGGGGACCTGAGAATAAGCCGTTTCCGTCAGCTTATTGAAAAGTGCTTTGAGGGCATGGGGGACAGCAGGCTCCTTGCCGACAGATATGTGGAATGTCTTTCCGGGCAGGCAATATACATAGACGGAGCGGAAGAGGCGCTTAAGGAGCTTTCGGGGCTTTTTGAGATACATATCATAACAAACGGCCTGAAAAAGGTACAGCGAAACAGACTTGCTATATCCGGTCTTGAAAAATATGTCAGGAAAGTATTCATATCTGATGAGATGGATGTGCAGAAGCCGGACAGGGAGTTTTTTGAGATAGCTCTGGGGGAGCTGGACGAAAGGGACAGGAGCAGGATACTTGTTGTGGGGGATTCCCTTACCTCCGATATGCAGGGGGGAAGGAACGCCGGACTTGATACCTGCATTTACGACCCCCGGGACAGGATAACTATGCCCCATCCGCTGTGCGACTATAAGATACACAGGCTTTCTGAACTGGAGGCTTTTGCCCGGGAGGAAGGCTTATGAGATTTGTTGTCCCGCCGGAGCTTGACGGCATCACGGTGAGAAGCTTTCTGCGAAGACACTGCAGCGTTTCCGCAAGGACCCTGGCAAAACTCAAAAGAACCGACGGGGGCATTACATCGGAGGGAAGACCCCTGAGGAGCATAGACGTCCTTACCGCAGGAGATGCGGTGGAGCTGAAGCTGCCGGAGGATGAGGTGTACATCGAACCGGTGGAGCTGGATTTTAAAGCGGCGTTTGAGGATGAATACATACTTGCGGCGGACAAGCCGGCGGGAATGCCGGTACATCCTGTGGGAAGCTATCAGTATAACACCCTTGCAAACGCAGTGGCCTTTCACGCAAAGCAAAGAGGGGAAAGCTATACCTTCCGTCCGGTCAACCGGATAGACAAGGATACCTCCGGTCTTGTGCTGATTGCAAAGGACAGATATACTGCTGCTTTTCTGCAGGGACACTGCAAAAAGACCTACATTGCCCTTTGTGAGGGGAAACTCACCGGCGGCGGCACCATAGACCTGCCCATGAGAGTAAAGGAAGGACACACCATTATGCGTGAGGTCTGCAGTGACGGAGTGAGAGCCGTGACTCATTATCGGGTCATTAAGAATTTCGGGGATGAATTCACCCTCCTTGAAGTTAAGCCCGAGACCGGACGGACCCATCAGATACGGACCCATTTTTCAGGTATCGGACATTCTCTTGCCGGAGACGATATGTACGGCGGCAGCAGGGAGCATTTTCACCGTCAGTGTCTTCACTGCGCCGGACTGGAATTTGTCCATCCCGTCAGCGGCAGGGTCATAACCGTACAAAGCCAACCGGACTTTTTTGATGAATATGTATGAACCGGAACCGACAGAGTATCTGCCGGTTCTTTTATTTTGGGGAGGCGCATATATTTTTTATGATCGCTCCTGAAAAAAGCCTGACCGGAAAAGGAGGGATGAAAGGGGGATTTGGCGAAATAATCCGATATCGGGCGGAAAGGGCGCAAAGTCCGCTGTCGGGATATCCGATGTCGGTACAGTGTTACATACACCAGAACAGGTTCCCGATACGGTTCACGCTGAATAAAATATAATGTGCTGAAGGCTCCGGAGCAAAATTTCAATGTCCGGACCGGGAGTGATTAATCCGTGTTTTGTCGGGACAAAATAGGATTATCAGCGCAATAAATAATAAATCGGAGCGTGAAAAGCTATGCTTATCAGACGTGGTGATATCTATTATGCAGATCTCAGTCCGGTGGTGGGTTCCGAACAGGGAGGAATACGTCCCGTTCTTATCATTCAGAACGATATCGGCAACAGGTTCAGTCCGACAGTGATAGCTGCGGCCATCACAAGCCGCGAGTCAAAGGCCAACCTGCCCACCCACATACGCCTGTATGCCGATAACAGCGGACTGACAAGGGATTCGGTGGTGCTGCTGGAGCAGATACGAACCATCGACAAAAGACGGCTGAAAGAAAAAATGGGTACCCTCAGTACAAACGATATGTATAAGGTGGATGAGGCGCTGGCCGTCAGCTTCGGGCTGGGTCATGAAGAGGTCAGAAAGCAGGCTACATAACCATCCTGCTTTGGGAATGTAGCTTCTGAGGATCTTCTGCGAGTGCTGATTATTCACATATCATACAGCGTTTTCAGCAATATTCGCTTTCGGGGGTATGGTAGTATATAGACCTGCCGGGGGGCGTTTTATGGTGACGGTTTATCTGGATGTGCTGTTTTGTGTAAACATGATAGTTGACTATATGATGCTCCTTACGGTAAGAAGGCTGATGTATCTGTCTGCAAAAAGGCGCAGACTTCTGCTTGGGGCTGCTCTCGGAGGCATAGGTTCCTTTGTGATACTTCTGCCTCCGGTGCCCTTTCCGCTGTATGCGGCGGTCGGTATCTTACAGGCGCTGACGATGACTGCCGCAGCCTTTTTGCCCATGGGAAAGAAAAGGTTTATATGTGCGGCGATGCTGCTCTTCGGAGTCAGCTTTTTGTACAGCGGTTCCATGCTGGCGGTCACGGCGCTGTTTTCGCCCCGCAATACAACGGTCAGGAACGGCGCCGTATACATCGGCATTTCGCCCCTGATGCTCGTCGGGCTGACGCTGGGATTCTATTTTGTTTTCCGGCTGTTCGGGCGGATATTCGGACGCACAGGGAGCCGGCGCTGCCGTGTGAAAATACGCATAGGGGAAAGGACCGTGGAGGGCGAGGGACTTGCGGACACGGGAAACAAGCTCAGGGAGCCGTTTTCTGGACTGCCGGTGATCGTTGTACGCCGCGGTCTGCTGAATGATAAGGAATTTGCGCCTGACGTTCCGGAGGGTGCGGACATAAAAAACAGACCCGATCTCAGGATGATACCCTATTCCTCCGTAGGGGGCGGAGGTGTCCTGACAGGGCTGAAGCCGGATGAAATAATGATCGAAAATGAAGGAGACGCCTGTCAGGTCAGCGCATATATTGCTCTGAGCGGGGAAAAAGGATTTTCGGACGGCTGTGACATGATAGTCCCTGCCGAATTGATAATGAAGGGGAGTTGACGGATGAAAAGGTCAGGTGCTTTGTCGGAAAAGATATTGTCGGGTCTGTCGTCGCTCAGGGCGGCTCTGACGGGAGCGGAGGGTATCTACTACATAAACGGTCCCGAGACCCTGCCGCCGCCGCTTAAGGGAGATGAAGAAGCGGCTATCATGGAGCGGATAGAACGGGGCGACGAGGCCGCAAGAGAACCGCTCATTACCCACAATCTGCGGCTTGTGGTGTATATTGCAAAAAAGTTTGAATCTCCCAATGTCAGCGTTGAAGACCTGATATCTATCGGGACTATAGGTCTGATAAAGGCAGTCAACACCTTTTGCCCTTCAAGAAAGATAAAGCTGGCGACCTACGCTTCCCGGTGCATCGAAAACGAGATACTCATGTATTTCCGCAAGAGCGCACAGCAGAGGAACGAGGTGTCTATCGACGAACCGCTGAATGTTGACTGGGACGGCAATGAGCTGCTGATCTCCGACATTCTTGGCAGCGACCCCAATGTTGTCAATCAGCATATCGAACAGGAGTCCGAAAGGGCGGAGGTGATGAGAGCCATCGGAAGGCTGAGCGACAGGGAGCTGACCATAATGGAGCTTCGATACGGACTTAACGGACACAAAGCCCATACTCAGGCGGAAGCCGCCGCCGAGCTGGGCATATCCCAGTCCTACATTTCAAGGCTTGAAAAAAAGATTATATCCCGGCTCAGAGAAGAGCTTACAGAAGCTCAGGTCTGATACAGTTTTCCGATTAAAAGCTGACACTTTTGATCGGAAAAGGCGTCGCCCGAGGCTGCGCCCATCTGTGCATACGCACAGATGACGTCTCATGCAAACTCCGACGCGCTGACGCGCTGTTAAAAGCAGACTATGGTTGCTTTTAATGGGAGTTAAGTATGATACTTTGCCTGTATCTGCTTTTTGGAACAAAACAAAAAACGGCGGTCGGTCCCTATTGAACGGAGACTGACCGCCGTATTGCTTTACAATATTCAATTGCCTGAGCCGGAGGGCACAAAATCCGGATGCGTATGACGTCCTTTCCTGCTTTCGGGAGGACGTCTTGTATTGATATGATATGTTCAGCTTTGTGTACCCTTTTTTATAACCTCGGCGCTTTTGAAGTAATTGTCGGTGAAGGAACCGTCTATAACGCCTGTCACGTCATACATTGTGGGATCGGAAAAATCGGGAGGGGCAACCTCGTCCTTGGTGTCCACAAAATCAAAGACACTGTCCCTGAGGGATGCGGCGCCGTTTTTCCCGACTGTCTCAGGCACTATAGTGACGTCGATATCCACCTGATCTTCAGTGGATAGGATCATCCGGATATTGCCGCTTTCATCGTCATATTTATACTTGTATTCATACTTATAATTGTTGCCGCCGTCTGATCCGTATGTATAGGAATATACATAGAAGCCGTCCTTCATTTCAAAGGTGTAATCCTTGTCCGGCTCCTGGGGCAGATATTTAAGACCGTACTTCTGAGGTCCGTCGCTGTCGTAGTCCGACGTATAGTACTTTCCTTCCTTGACGCTGTAGGTATACTGCTTTTTTGCACCATAGTCGGTAAACTGGATCCCGGTCTCTTTGCCGTCCTCAATAAATACTATGCCTTCCTGACCGCTTGAGGGATCAAAATAGTGCTTCATGGTCTGACCCTTTTTTCCTATCATGCAGTCGGCGTTGACGGTGACAGTCAGTGACTCAAAGCCATCGTCCTGTTTGTCGGCAAAGGTGAGGACAGAGTATATCTTGCTGTCGTTAACGGGTATCTTTTCTCCGTCTGCCGGAGCTTCGTATTGTTTTGAAGTACCGTTATCTGATGCTGCGGAAGCGGCGGGAGAGCCGTCCGATGTGCTTCCTGAATTATTTGTACAGCCTGCAAAAGCCGTGACGGCCATAAGTCCTGCAAGCAGAGATATTATGATCTTTTTCATTGTAATTGCCTCTTTTCTTTGTAATTATGGTTGGATTATATCATGTATTTCTTTAACGGCGTGTCAGACAAATCTATGTTTAACGATAATATAGTCGGAAAAAACCGATTTTTTGAAAGAAAAAATTTTGCCTGCTCTGATAAAAAATGACCGGAGGTTTATGACCTTTCCGAGGTGCTTCCGGAAATACCGATATCAAACTGATCCGATGGCGGACTTTTCCGGCATTAAAAAAATAATGCTGTCCGGTGACAAAAGCTAAAGAATGTTGTATAATAGCTTTGTTCATGTGCGGCGTGTATATGCGCCGGAAGGAGGAATCGGAATGACGGAGGAAAGATATTCAAGGACCGCTCTGCTCTTTGGTGATGAAGCGGTGGAAAAGCTCCGCCGGAGCCGTGTGGCGGTGTTCGGACTGGGAGGCGTGGGCGGATACGTTGTGGAGGCCCTTGCAAGAAGCGGCATCGGGACCCTTGACCTTGTTGACAGGGATGTGGTCAGCGTTTCAAACATTAACCGCCAGATAATCGCCCTGACATCCACAGTGGGCAGACCGAAGGCGGAGGTGGCCGCCGAAAGGGTGAGGGATATCGACCCGTCTGTCGCGGTCAATACATATACCGTTTTTTACAATTCCGAAACTGCGGACAGCTTTGACTTTTCACGGTATTCGTATATCGTGGACGCCGTTGATACCGTCAGCGCAAAGCTGGAGCTTATCACGAGAGCAAAGGCGGCGCAGATCCCTGTTATCTCGTCAATGGGAACGGGCAACAAGCTGGACCCGTCAAGACTTGAAATAGCGGATATATATGAGACATCGGTGTGTCCCCTTGCAAGGATAATGCGTAAGGAATTGAAAAAAAGAGGCGTTGACGGCCTTACAGTTGTATATTCAAAGGAAGATCCCCGTCAGCCCCGGCAGATAATTACAGATCCCCTTTCCGGCAAGGTCATACCCGCAAGCTACTCCTGTGTGCCGTCATCCGCCGGACTGCTGATAGCGTCAAAGGTCATCCGCGACCTCATACAGGATACATAAACGCCCTTGGGCAGGATCATGCATGACTATGTTACCGTCCCTGCCGTGTGTAGAAAAAATCTGTTCAAAAAAAGGCTGACGCAGTTGTGCGTCGGCCTTTGCTGATGTTATAGGAACGTTATCTGTAGTGTCCGCTTCCGGAGCTGTGGGGTGAATCGTGACGGGAAGAGCTTTTCGGCGGTGAAGAGCTGCGCGGAGGACGGCCGCCGCCGCTGGGACCATGGTCTCTCGGAGGCCTTGGAGGTTTCGGAGGTCTCGGGGGTCTGCTGCGGTAGGAGCGGTGATAATGGTCTCTTCTGCCGTAATATCCGTCATCGTGATCGTAATAGCTGCTGCGGTAAGACGATCTTCCGAAGGAGCCTATCTTACGGGTGATGGATTTTACAATGGAGGATATTATAAGCAATATAATGATGACCACAAAAGCGCCGATAATAATGGGCATCATCGGAGTGGAGGAACTGCCCTTGTTTTCCGGCTCAGGGTCTCGTTCGGGATAATAACCCCGGTCGTCTGCCGTGTCCTGATAAGTACCGCGGCTGTTGTAAGATGACTGAGGTGTGTTGACGTAACCCTGACTTTTTATTTCGTCAATACCGTCGGCGATTCCCTGCCGCACGTCTTCTTCGTAGACGGGTTCCGTGCTTTTGGGCAGCTTCTGATACATGGCATTGAGTATCTTGTTTCTTTTTGTATCGTTAAAGATATCCTCCGCATTATTGGAGGCTCTTATGTAGTCATAAGCCGGAGAATAACCCTCAAAGTCCAGGTATATGAACAGTGTGTCCGAATAGCTGCCAAAGACGGATGAGATGGCGTTCATGGTAAACGTGACCGTTTCGTCATCGGTTCTGTAATTTCCGCCGATAAAGACCGCAACATTGATTTTCAGCTGAGCCGACACGGTCTGTATCTTTTCCCACAGGGATTTTTCCGACGAAGTTGTCAGAATATCCGCTTCATCCTTGAAGTAGGCATGGTCGGTGCGGTAAACGGATTCAACGGAGGACTGAACATCAGTGCCTTTGTAGCTGAATTTCGTTTTCGGGGTCACAGGTTCCGCGGCGCTTGCCGTAATGCTGCACATCAGGATCATAAGGACGGTAAAGAAAATAACAAATATCCTGCGTTTGATATGGACCACTCCTTTCGGGCTGAGGGAAGAAGGTATACCATAGATACGGTTTGATTATATCATCCTTGTCAGGAATAAACAATTCGCAAAATATCAGTTTTTTTGAGAAAACAATCGAAAATATTATTCATAAATCTGTTGAGTTAATCGCGTTTGTGCGATATAATATAAAAAAATAACATCCGAACGGAGGAATCATTATGAACAAAACCACAGCTTTCTTTATGGCCACCACAGCTTTTCTTACGGGACTGATGATCGGCTCAAAGGTATCATCCAACGCAAAGAAGTCAAACAGGAAGGCTTCCTTCAAGCCCGTTTCCTACATCGGCGACAATAACTGCTTCGGTATATGCATCAACACCCGCCGCAAGAAGAAGGATAAGAAGGAGCTTCCCGAGGAGACCTGGAACGAAGAGTGGGACGAAGACTGGGATGAGGACTATGACGAGGACTTTGACGAGGGATCCGAAACAGACGCTGACAATGCTGCTGACGAGGACGCCGAAAAAGTCTCCGATGAGGAAGAACTGAAATTCTGATACCGTTTTCCGATAAAAAGCTGACACTTTTGATCGGAAAAGATTAAGCAGATGTTGCGCTAAGCCGGCGGAGAGCCTCCGCACCCAACATTGTTTTGGAAACACATTTACTGCCAATACTATATTGAGTTACCAAAAAGAACATGGGACCGGCTGCTTGCCGGCGATCTTTGTGCGGTGTTGCCTAAAGCAAAAAGCGCCCGCAGACTGTTTTTGCATGCAGTCTGCGGGCTTTTTATTGGGGATAAATGGTAAGTGTGCGGGTGTGGTAAAATATAAGGCGGAGCGTGTGCGCTCAGGGCGTTCCTGTTTACTCTGCGGTCTTTCTTGTATAGACCATATCCTTGCCGCCGGTACTTGAGTTGATTATCAGCTCATCGCCGCTGATGGTGTAGGTGTGTACATTTTCAACAACATCACCGGGTTCTCTTTCATAATGCAGTTCATTGCCGACTGTAAAGCATTTATGCTGGTCGCCTGTGGTCTGATAATGGCCGTCACCGTAGGGGTGGTCCAGTTCTTCCTTCATCACGTCAAGAGTGCTGTCGGCAGAGAAGGTATATGTGATGCGGGTCTGTCCGATGGTGCGCTCCCATGAGCCCACAAGAGCCTGATCGAAGGTCTTTTCCTCTTCTGCGATCGAAGACGAGGAACTGCCGCCGGATGTGGATGCGCTGTCATTCTTCTGACATCCTGCAAATGCGGCAATGGACATTGCGGCAAGGACAAGGGCGGACAATTTCAAAACTTTTCTGTTCATTGGCTTTTCCTCCGTTGATATTATTGTACCTGAAAGTATTGAACAAAGAGCTTGCTTGATCGGAGCGAGGAGCTCCGTCAACAGACGTCGGGGAGCTTTAGTTCCTGCGGGTTCGGCGGGGGATAATAACCCACCGCCGACTGTCGCATGTACCCCGCCTAAATCGGAGAGGGACATCGTCGTTTGTTATTTCAGCTTTCCGTCTTTATTGTAATAGTCATAGTCGGACACGTCAAGTTGCTTCTCTTTTTCAAGATTGTCTTCACTGCTCTTGAACATCCCGCTGCCGATGGTGTAGTTGTGGTTGATGGTGCGGAAGGCGATCCCGCAAAAAATAGCGATCACTGCGATAAAAAGAAATCCGAGCATATTATCACCTCATATATTTCTTCCCTGAGCTTTTCCGTAAAGATCAGGGAGCTTTACTGTCTGATTGGTTATCTATTGGCCTGAATATAACAAAATACTGAGATATGACCAGTGCTGCGGTCAACACAACTGCATCGATCAAAAACATCCATAAGATCACTTTTTCTATCAGATCATCTGATGATCCTGCCAGCAAGTCATTTATGAGCTTCACTATCTTGAATGACAGAAGAAACGGCAGGATGCGGAATGACTTATTTACATAGAAGGTCTTTTTGCAGTTATCGCATTCCTTTTTTTCGCTGTAGAGCCAGATAACGTCTTTGAATTTATACTTTGTGCCGCAGTAAGGGCATTTATGGAACATTGTTTTCTCCTTTTTGTGTACGACCAACTGATGCTGTGAAAAGCTTATTTCAGCTTTCCGTCTGTGTTGTAGTAATCGTAGTCGGCTATGTCAAGATGTTTGTCTTTTTCAAGATTGTCATCGCTTCTCTTGAACATCCCGCTGCCGATGGTGTAGTTGTGGTTGATGGTGCGGAAAGCAATTCCGCAAAATATGACGATCACTGCGATCAAAAGAAATCCGAACATGTTGTCACCTCATTTCATCGACTGTAATTATTCAATCATTTCTGCCGGAAAACAATAATGTATATTTCTGACTTTTATTATATAAAAAGTATCAATTTGCCGATTTTTTATAATTCGCCGGTTGTCTATTGAAGAACGGGCATAAACTGTGGTAAAATAATGTATATAATTTGATGGAGGCGATGGTCCATGACCTTATATCAGCTGTTGTCAAGACTAAACTATACCGTAAAACAGGGGGACATCAATATTGAGGTGACCGATGTAATATATGACTCCCGCAAGGTGACCAGGGACTGCGTTTTTGTATGTCTTGTGGGTTCAAGCTCCGACGGGCATGACTATATAGATTCCGCCGTAAAAGCCGGCGCGGCCGCCGTTGTCGTCAGCCGTGACGTGGATGTCAGCGGTGCTGCCGTTGTAAGGGTAAACGATACCCGTAAGGCTCTTGCGTTCATGAGCGCCGAATATTTCGGGAACCCTGCCGAGGAGCTTACCACCATCGGCGTCACCGGCACAAAGGGCAAGACCACAACGGCCTGCATGATACGCTCGATCCTTGAAAAGGGCGGGATAAAAACAGGCGTCATCGGCACCCTTGGGATCATGATAGGCGACAGGATTATCAAGACCTCAAACACCACCCCCGAATCCTTTGAGATACAGCAGGCCATGAGGACCATGCTGGAGGAGGGCTGCCGCTGCGTTGTGATGGAGGCTTCTTCTCTGGGACTTAAATGGCACCGCACTGACGGGTTTATATTTGACTACGGAGTATTCACGAATTTCTCCCACGACCATATCGGAGGCGTTGAACACGCCGACATGGATGAGTACGCCCGCTGCAAGGCCATGCTGTTCCGCCAGTGCAAAACAGGCATACTCAATATTGACGACCCAGCCGCCGCAATAATGCTTGAGGATCACACCTGTCTGGTAGAGACCTTCGGCTTCTCCGAAAAAGCGGAGCTGAGAGCATCCGGCGAGCATCTTATCTCACGTCCAGGTTATCTTGGAGTCAGCTTTGAGGTCAGCGGCAGAATGGAAATGAAGGCGGACGTGGCAATCCCCGGCAAGTTCAATGCAGCCAACGCCCTTGCCGCAATTGCGGTGTGCCGGCACTTTGACCTTACCAAGCAGCAGATATATGACGGTCTGAACGAAGTGCGGGTCAAAGGCAGAGTGGAGCCCGTAAACGTCCCGGGAAACTACACCCTGCTCATCGACTATGCCCACAACGCCCTCAGTATGGAAAACATTCTGACCACCCTGAGGGAATATCACCCGGGCAGGCTCATCACCCTCTTCGGAGCGGGAGGCAACCGTCCCAGGGACAGACGCTTTGAGATGGGAGAGATATCCGGAAGACTTTCCGATCTTTCCGTCATCACCGAGGACAACTCACGCTTTGAGGATGTTATGGACATCATCGAGGACATCAAGACCGGCATACACAAGACCGACGGAAAATACGTGGTCATCCCCGACAGGACCGACGCCATACGCTACTGTATCGAAAACGCACAGGACGGGGACATTATCGTGCTTGCCGGAAAGGGCCATGAGGACTATCAGGACAAAAACGGCGTAAAGACCCACTATGACGAGCGTGAGGTCATCGCCGCAATACTGGATGAGAAAAAACAGTGAGGCAGATCAATATGAGAGATTTTACGGTAAGAGAGATCGCAGACATCACCGGAGGCATTCTGCTTTCCGGAGATGAAAGCACTGTGATAACCAATATACAGTACGACAGCCGGCAGGTGGGAAAGGGCACCCTGTTCGTACCCATAAAGGGAGCAAACACCGACCCCCACAGATTCATCGGCGACTGCTTTGACAAGGGCGCTGCCGCCGCTCTGACGGAGCAGGACACTTCTATGGGACCCGGCAGACCCTGCATAAAGGTCAGCGACACCAGACTGGCCCTGCAGCAGATCGCGGCGTTTTACCGCAGCTCCATGGACCTTCACCTTGTGGGGGTCACGGGCAGCGTAGGCAAGACCAGCACAAAAGAGATGATAGCCGCGGCGCTTTCCGACGGACTTGACGTTATGAAAACTCAGGGCAACCGGAACAGTCAGATCGGTCTGCCTATGACCATGTTCGAGATCGAACCACATCATCAGGCGGCGGTCATCGAAATGGGCATGAGCGAGTTCGGCGAGATGGACAGGCTGTGTGACGTTGCCCGTCCGGATATCGCCGTCATGACAAACATAGGTACCGCACACATTGAGAACCTTCACACCCGTGAAAATATCATGAGTGAAAAGTTCAGGATAACAAAGCATTTTGACAGCACCGGCGTTCTTATCCTCAACGGTGACGACCCGCTGCTTTCCACTCTCAAGGGCAAATGTCCCTTCAGGACCCTCAGCTTCGGAATGGACCCCGACAACGACTATTATGCGGAGGATGTAAGGACAGAGGGCTTTTCAACGCGGTTCGTCTGCTGCAGCAAGGACGGCAGAAGAGAGCTCTGCATACCTGCCCTGGGGGTCCACAGCATAATGAACGCTCTTGCGGCCTACGCTGTGGGAAAGGTGCTGGGGCTGGATGACGAGAGCATCTCACGGGGACTTCTCAACTACCGTAACGCCCCCATGCGCCAGCAGATCATCGGGTGCGGCGGGATGACCATAATCGACGACAGCTACAACGCAAGCCCCGAGGCTGCAAAGGCTTCACTTAAGGTTCTTGCGGAGGTTTCAAAGGGACGCTCCATAGCGGTCCTTGCTGATATGCTGGAGCTTGGAGACGCCGCCGCAGACGAGCATTACGGCGTTGGAAAAAAGCTTGCGGAGCTTGGGATAGATATTCTGATCGCAGTGGGACCCCTCTCCCGCAGCACCGCAAAGGGTGCCTCGGAAAACGGCTGCGCCAGTGTGTTCTGCGCCGACACAAATCCTGAGGCACTCGAAAAGCTCCTGGAGCTTCTGCGGCCCGGTGACACCCTTCTTGTAAAGGGCTCCCGGGGTATGCACACAGACGAGATAGTCAAAGGTCTGTGTGAAAAATTCAAATGACAATCATGTTGATTACAAAAAAATATCTAAAAAATTTCAATAAAAAATTGACATTATTGACTTTTTGTGCTAATATAGTCATTACAGAATTCTCCATTGAAAGGAATGTTATATATGAACAATCAGAATCCTTATCCTCAGGCTCCCGGTCAGCCTCCTATGCCTGCTCCCGGTCAGCCCCCTATGCCCGCTCCGGGTCAGCCTCCCATGATGTATCCGCCCTATCCCCAGCCTGTAAGACCCAAGTTCTTTAACAGAGAAATGGTCAGCATCCTCGGCTGTGCATGTTCACTCATCGGTCTGTGCATGTCGATTGCTGCTGCTGTTATCAGCGCTGCACTTGTACCGATCCATGTTCTGGGACTTATCATGCAGATCCTGTCTGTATTCTTCTCTGCAGGCGGATTTGTTATCTCACTTCTGGTTGGCAACGCCAACGTAAGAGCCGGCGAAAAGAGAGGCAATTTTGCATCCTGGGGCATGGTATTCGGCCTTGTAGGCGTATTCCTCTTCCTATTCCTGATCTTCCAGGCAAGCTGCGGTGTATGCTATGCAAGCAAAGCCAACTGGAGATGGCCTTCATAAGATAAGCTGTTCGAAACAAAAGGGACGTCTTTACGGCGTCTCTTTTTTGTTTCCGTTCTGACATTTCAGCATTTTCATACTGTTTTCCGATCAAAAGCTGACACTTTTAATCGGAAAAGGCGCCGCCCGAGGCTGCGCCCATCTGTGCATACGCACAGATGAC
>JBGUWL010000050.1:0-2671 GCA_045221075.1 Acutalibacteraceae bacterium | reverse complement strand
GAAATGCCGATGGCACGCCCGGGAGTGCCGGTAGTGGCGGTGGTGCGGGCTTTGCCGGCCGTGAGGTTGCAACGCATCCATCTTTGCCCGTTCAGCGTAGTCGATACGAATGTACTGTCATTGGAATAGGTATGGAGTATGTCTCCCTTGGCGGTATCATAATCTTCCAAAGGCATACTGCACTCATATTCCTTGCCCTCTTTGTTTACGCCGATGCCCCCTTTGACCGTGGTTACATAGGCCGTGGCGGAAGTCGAGTAGTAGTCCCCGGAGGGAGAAACGACACAGGTTACGGTATAGGTGGCGAGGGAGTCTTTGCTGAACATATAGGAGAAATCGTTGTCCGGTCCCGAAGCCGGTATGGATTCGTCCGTCAGGCCGCTGATGGACCAGCGGTAACTCAATGTTCCGTTCTTGGGATGATAGAGTTTGTGGTCCGTCTTGAAATGAACGGCTTGTCCTATCTTGATGTAGTTGACGCACTCGATGGACAGCGAACCTTCCAGATAGTTCTTGGTGGGTGTCGTCTCGTTCTTTTTGCAGGCTCCCGCCAACAGGATGCAGAGGGTTGCCGGTATGATGATTCTCCAATTCATATTTCTTCTTTTCTCTAAACTTACAAAGATACGAACAAGCCGAGAGAAAAACAAATTCATTTGTTTTCTTTCTTCTATCTTCTTTGCGTATCTTCCCGAGTTTGACACTTGTTTTTCGTTAGTCGTGTTGATTTCGGCCTCACAACGGGCTGTAAGGCCGTTTTCAGGATTTATGTTTTTTTTGACTTTGTAATGCTTGGCTCCGTTTTTCAGAGCTCATCTTCTTTCTTGTCCCTCCTTTTAGTCAGCGAGATGATGCTTCTCATCTTCTTTTTGGTTACGATTTGGTAATCTGTCCTGAAGCCGGCCGAACCGTGCAGTTTGTTGGTGAGGTCGTCCTTCATATATGTGGGGATATACCCGTATCCTTCGAGGCAATAGAAGTTCATTTTTTTGAGAGTGTTTGCGATTTGCGCGGGCGAGAAGCGGCATCCTCCGCGATTGACTCTTTTCTCCAGATACTTGTATATCAAGAGCGAGAGAAAGCAAGTGAGGAAGTGCGCCTTGATGCGGTCGTCTCGTTTGAGGTAGACGGGCCTGGCTTTGAAGTCGCTCTTCATAATGCGGAAGGCGTTTTCTATGATCCATCGTCCTCCATTCATCCGTATGATCTCCGTCGCCGGCCCTCCCAGGTCGGTGCAGATTCCGTAGAAGCCGTCAAAGCGGGCCTCCTGCTCAATCATTTCGTGGTCGAGGGAGGGACAGTGCTCCGTAGCCACCTCCCCGTCCGCCGTGGCGTATTCAACTTTTACGAAGCGCCTCGCGTCGTTCTGGCTTTTTTTGTTGAGGGCGGATGCGCCTCCCTTGTCCACGATGGCCTGCGCCCGCTCCACCTGTCTGCCTCTGAGTCGTGACAGGTAGGCCTTGTACTTGAATGAGAAGGTGACGATGATGCGCTGCTCGAGCGTTCCTCCTGACGACATCTTCGTGGGGTCCCATCTTTCTTTGTAGAACAATGTCTCGTAGTGTTCGTCTCCGTCCAATTCGCTGAGGTCGTATACCTCGTCTGAACCGGACCGTTTCCACCCCTTGCAGTCCAGCGCCCATTCCTGCAGATGCCCCTTCAGTTTCTTCAGCGATTGCACGGTGATGAACGAACGGCCTCCTATGCTGTCGCGCTTGCGGTTCTCATAGGAGGAAAGGCCTCCGTCCGTGCAGACGACCAATCGCGACAACCCGAACTTTTCCTTGAGCTTCTCCTCCAGGGGCTTGAGCGTAGTTGTCTCAGCCGTGTTCCCGGGTTCGATGCACATGGCTAGAGGAAAGCCCTCGCGGTCTGTGAACAGGCCCATCTGAACGATGGGAAGAGGGCGCCCCTCCTTGCAATGCCCGTACTGGACGAGGCCGCCTTCCTCCTCCCACTCGAAGAAGTAGTTCGTCAGGTCGTAATACACCACACCCGTCTGGCGCTCGCCAATCCTCAGGCTCCGCTTGTATACCTCCGACTGGATGAAGTCCATCTCCTGAGCCATCAGCGACAGGGCGCGATAGGTCTGGTTCAAGTCAAGGGACGGGCCGTCCAGAAAGTTCTTGGCATCCTCGACGGAAGAACGCTTGGAGCCCGGATATAATATTCTCGTATATATCAGAGTCGAAAGTATGTCGCTCAGGTCATATTTGTTCCTATGCCTCTTTTCTATCTTCTTGCAGATGTAGTCGAGGCCCAGCTCGTAGTATATTTTCTGAAGGAACAGGTATCCCCCGTTGACGCTTTGCAACTCCCCCTTGGGAATCATAACGCCCGGATTGAACTCGACGACGACCTTCTTGCGCTCTTCCCTCTCGGCCGCCGTCAATTCGGCTATGTATTTCTTGGCCGCGCCGACGGGGTCGGCGTCGCCAAACCGCGCCTTGAGGTCGGACAGGGTCCCCAGGCGCTCGTAATTCATTGTTGCGGGGCGGCCGTTCTCTTTCCGATAGGATTTTTGCACATAGTACAGGGGCTCCTTGCCCAGCGATATGACTTTCAAGACCATCTTTTATTGCCTTATGGGTTACAAAGTGTTACAAAGATAGAAAATAAATTTGACAAAAAAAAGACCTTACGGGCCTTTCTGCGTAAAAAAATCAAAAAA
>JBGUWL010000049.1:0-3938 GCA_045221075.1 Acutalibacteraceae bacterium | reverse complement strand
AAGTGGAGGTGCAGTTTCGTACCATCTCCATGGACTTCTGGGCCAGTCTCGAGCATAAGATCCGCTATAAAAAAGAGCTTCCCGTCATTGAGGAAGTGGAAAAAGAACTCTATGAATGCGCCATTGTATCGGCAGAATTGGAAAACCGAATGGAGCGGATCCAGAAGCTGGCTGACCAGTACCGAAGCTACGAGACCGACCGGCAGGGCGGCCGCCCATGGTAACGACCATCCTGCCCCGCACAGTTGCGGAATCCGTCGCACTCCTTAGGGAAGTGTAAAACCATAGTATCGTCAAACATCCGCAGCCTCAACGGATCAAACCAAAGGGATGTTTAAAAGTTCAAGCATTTCCTAATTTCGCCTGCTTTTTGAGCAACCTTGCTCTTTTGTTTGATTATTCTTCTATCCCATTCGCAAAAGAAACCGCCACCGCGCCGTTACCACAGCAGCAGGAGACGACGGCGCCCATGGGCAAAACGGAAATTGCTCCCGACAAGTGCGGGAAGCAAAGCTCGATGGCATTTTGCAGTCTCTCCGCACCGGCCTTGTTGTCACAATGATATACCACACACCTGTCCGGTCCTGGGTGTTTCATTCCATAGCTGCGCGAAATAAAAAAGATACTCTGCTCAACCGCTTTCTTCTCATTGTGCGCACGGCTGAAAGGCGTCAGTTCCCCAGATTCACTCAGGCAAAAGAGCGTAAACGGATCCAGCACATGGCTTTTGACAGGGTATCTTGCCATGAAATCTCCTCGCTGCAGGGTATGGAGATTCTCAGTAAACAGGACATGATGATACCGGCCTCGGTTCTCTTGAAGCCAGCGCATCATGCTCTCCCGGGATAGACCGCACCGCTTCTGCTCTGCGGCGTCCTGCACCAGCATGCCGTAGCCAGCGGAGGTACAGAGAGAATCCACAACCTGTATGCTTGTACCGGAATTGACCTGCATGAGCAAACTTGCCACCTCTGTTGCTGTGCTGTATGAACTCGACAGGGCTCCGCTTGGCGCGATATGGATCACGTCATACTGCTCGATCAGCTCTGCAAACAGGATCAGATATTGTGAGAACCCAGTTTTTACTGCAACTGGACTGATGCCGCGGCGGAGCGCGGCCAGGCAGCGCTGATAGCGCTCCGCCTGCTCTTCGGCGGTGTCTTCCAAGTGTTCCTCACCGATCCGAAAATACTGCTGCAAAACGGGAATCCCAGTTTCCTTTGCGGATACGGCGGTGAGGTCTGCGGTTGACTCGCAGGTAATGATATACTCCTTGCTCATGGTCCTTCCTCCCCAAATGATCTTTGAACCCATTATGGAAAAAGGGAGGGCGCTCGGATATGGATAGAACCGGGGACGTGGCACAAAGTTGAACAAACGGCCGGCTTTATCCAAAAAAAGAAACAGGTACGGCAAATCTGCCATACCTGTTATCCTGGGGTGTTATCTGGGGTCTTACGCTTCCGACAGTGCTGAGCGATTTTTCTCTCTCAGGTGCTTCGCCAAGGCTTGCAGCATTGCAACATCCTTCTCGGATAATCCTGCGACGTCGATCGTCTCTCTCCGATCCAGGCCCAGAAGATAATCCGTCGAAACATGAAACACACCTGACAGCTTTACCAACACAAGGGGTGAGGGTGAGCGATCCTGCAGCTCGTAGAAACTGATAACCGACTTTGTTACGCCGATCAGTTGTCCCAATTGTTTTTGGGATAGGCCTGCGTTTTTCCGCAGTTCCTTTAAGCGCTGGCCAAATTCCACTAATATCACACTCCGTTCCACATTTATTATGCAATAAAGAAGTGCGATATTGGTAGATTTAGAAACTAAAATTGTTGACCATTCACCCCATAATCTGCTATACTATAAAATCATTTGAGCAAAGGGGGCTAATATTCTGTGGCGAATATGAATATTACAAAAAGGGTGATACGAGAAGCCTTTGTTGAGCTCCTGAATGAGCGCGCCCTGAGCAAAATAACAGTCAAGGATATTACGGATCGCTGCGGCATCAACCGCAATACGTTTTATTATCATTATCAGGACGTGCCGGCGCTGGTAGAAGAGATTTGCTCCATTCAGGTGGATCGAATTGTACAGGATTACCCGACGCTTAACTCCCTTGACGGCTGTATCCAGGCGGCGATGCAATTTGTGATGGAGAACAAGCGCGCGATTGCCCACCTGTATTACTCGGACAACCGCAGCACCTACGTCAGCGCCCTGTGGCGCATTTGTGAGCAGGCTGTCCGAACCTATGTTGATACGGTCTTCCCAGAAGACGAGCTGTCCGGCCGGGATCGGGAAATCATCATCCGCTACCATAAATGTGAATGCTTTGGTTTGATTATCGACTGGATCAGCAATGGGATGCGGGAGGATATTCTTGAGGATATGCACCGGCTCCTTCTGCTCCGCAAGGGCTCGACAGAGGAATTGATCCGAAGGAGCAAGCAAATACCATAAAGTTAGAATTGCAAAAAGGCAGCCGCCCGAGAGAGAACGGACGGCTGCCTTCCCGCATAGTTGGAACGGAATGCGGTAACGCTCTGGGAGTGAAGCGCTGAAAAGAGCGTATGGGACTTTAGCCAGGATTTCAATAATCAGAGAACCTGAATCGGCGAAGAATTATGCTCTCCTTCATCCTGTGCTCAATAATTCAACATTAGGCGAATATTGTATGACTTTTTTCCAAATTGGCAGCCTTGCCCGTGGTCTATTTACTCCTTTATCACTACGATAGCGCTAAAGTATGTGACAAGGAGGGCGATTCTATGCGCTCTGTGACCCCCATGCGGGTAGCTAAAATCGGATATATCATAATATCTTTGGCTCTTTGTGTCTTCGGTATTATGCTTATCGTGAATCCCGACATATCTCTTGCAGCCTTTGGCGTATTCACCGGTGTTTGCCTGATCGTCTTTGGGGCGGTCAAAATCATTGGTTATCTTTCAAAGGATCTCTATCGTCTTGCATTTCAGTACGACCTGGCTTTTGGCATCTTAATGATCGCACTTGGCATTATGGTGATCCTGGAGCCGAATAACGTGATCGACACCATCTGCGTTGCGATCGGGATCGCGTTTTTAACGGATGGTCTTTTGAAGATCCAAATTGCCATCGACGCAAGGAGCTTTGGCATCAAGCAGTGGTGGCTGGTTCTGTCCATGGCAATTCTTGCGGTGGTTGTGGGTATTCTGCTGGTTTTCCGCACGGCAGAGAGCGTGCGCACGCTTATGGTGCTGCTCGGAATATCTCTGCTGGCGGACGGCATTCTGAATTTGACCACAGTGCTTACGACAGTGAAAATCATTCACCATCAGTTCCCCGATAAAATTGCCGTTGAATATGAAGACGAGGTTCTGGATGATACCTCTTCCCTATAATGATTATATGATGGCGAAAAGTCATAAGGCTTTTCGCCGCGCCGCTTTGCGGCGCAGCAAAACAGCAGGGCTGTTTTGCCATATACTCATTGCAATGAGCATCGGGCGAATGATCTAAAGATTCATTCGCTGCCAAACTTGTCGTTTGGCAGCGAAATCAATCGAAGCCTCGATTGATCTCGCCATCCGATGATCATTATAAAGAATAACACAGTTCACCCTCTCTTTCCTTTGGCCCCTCTGTTATGCTCTCACGCAAATAATGGAGGGGCTGCTTATACTATCTCTACCGAGGAGGATAGCGCCGTGTCCCAAATAACGAAAAGAGCTCTGGAACAGTCCCTGAAGAACCTGCTCCTTCAAAAGCCGATCACAAAGATCACGATCAACGATATCGCGGAGGATTGCGGCATCAACCGTATGACCTTCTATTATCATTTCAAAGATATTTATGACTTGGTGGAATGGTCATGCGAAGAGGATGCCCGCAAGGCTATCGAAGGGAATAAGACCTATGGAACCTGGGAGCAAGGATTTCTGAACGTCTTTTAT
>JBGUWL010000048.1:0-12584 GCA_045221075.1 Acutalibacteraceae bacterium | reverse complement strand
TAGCAGTACCGGCGACCGCTTTTACTCCCGCGTTTTCTGCGCCGCCTGCGGCGGGAAGTTCGTGCGCAAATACTGGAAGGGCAACCGCGCCATCTTCTGGAAATGCGAAAATGCCGAGAAGAAAAAGGGCTACACCTGCAAGGCGGAGATCGTCCGCGAGGAGACTCTGCGCTCGGCGGTGGTGACCGCTTGGAACAGCATGGTGGAGCACAGGAAGGAGCACCTTCCGGAATGGAACAGGCTGGCTACCGAGGGCGATGCCCTGCAGCGTTACCGCGCACGGATGCTCCTCGCCATGACGGCGGAGGGACCACTGGACGCGGAGGTGCCGGAACTGACCCGCTCTGTGCTGGAAGAGATCACGGTAAACGCACCGAACGATCTGACCGTCCGCTTCCTGGACGGCACCGAGAAGAACGTCAAATTCTGAATCACATCCGTTTGGCGGGGCTGATGGCATTGTGCTGTTAGCCCCGCTTTTTTGAATTTTCCGTAAAAACAAGAATGACGATCTTGACAATCTATTATAGTGGTGGTATAGTGATTGCGTAACCAATACAACACCATGCCACACGAAGGGAAGTGATTACAGTGGCGGTAAATGTTACAGTCCTGATTGATTTTGCCGATTCCACCATCAAGGCGATTGATCATTTACAGGATATCAGGAGTGCGGTGCAAAGCGCAAGCCTGAATCTGAATATGAGGTACAATGTCGTTCTCCAATGGCCGATGAGGACGGAGGACGATCGGGTCGCCTTGGAAATCCGAATGCCGGAAGAGCTTGTGGAGAATTTTTCATACGGAAGGCGGCTCCAGGGCATTGCGGGCTACCTGCTGAAAAACTACCCGGATCGGTACAAGCAGCACGTGGTAGGAAACAGGCTCCTTACCTACACCGTGCTCGATGGATCGGAGAGCAACCTGATACGGCAGCCCGCAGGGCCATCAATGGTGGAGAGGCTTGAGGCGATGGCAGAGTTTGCTCGGCTCCTTGAGCGGTCAGACGAGGATTCACTTTTTCACATCAACAGGATTCAACTGATCCTGAAAGAGGCAAAACAAGAACACGACGAAAATGAGGGAGTGTAAGATATGGAGAACGAAATCAGTAATGTCAATTTGAAAGAGGTCGGCGAGACCCTGGCGGAATCGCTCGACAAGACCCAGAAGAATGCGACCGACACCGAGAAGCTGGTGCAGCAGGTACAGGCGCTCAGCGGTAAGGAGCTTCACGACGAAACCGTGAGGACAATACTCGCGGATGACAAGACCCCACTGGTGGAGAGGATCAATCTCGTCCATCAAGAGAACGCCGACTACGATCAGCACGAGGAGAATAACACTGGCCGCGTGGAACGCCTGCAGGATACGCAGACAGAGAACGTTGGCAAGGCTACGTCCTGGTGGAGCCAGAACTGGGGCTGGGTAGTCGCCGCAGGAGTGGGAGTCGTCATGATAGGCACGCCGGGTGGCAGGCGGATACTGACCACCGTCACCAAGAGCCTGGCGGCATAAAAGCCAATATCGATCTTCGGCCCAGGGTGGAACAGGAGCCTCCCCTGGGCCTTTTACTTTGACCGAATCAGGGCGCCAAAACCCGTATCAACAGCCAAAACTCCGCATCATGGCGGCTCTGCTCAAATTTCCCACACCGCCGATTACGCCGGGTGCTTAGCGGCCGTCCTGGTTGCCATCGCCATCCCCGTATTCACCACCCAGCTGGAGAAGAGCCGTGAGGCTACCGACATGAGCAATGTCCGTGCAGCCTATGCAGAAGTGATTGCAAACTACCTGTCGAATGGTGCTAAGACTGGTTCTAACACCAAGGCAGAAGTTACTGCCCGTCAGACTGTCAATAGCTGGCAGAACACTGAGAATGGCAAGCTGCAGATTCGTGTTGATGGAAAGGAATCCACTATTAGCTTTGCTGCCAAGACCAATGGGAGCAAGTGGACTGTCGAAGTTACTCCTAGCGGAAGTCACTTCATCAAAGTTAGCTGATATAAGTTTTTTTCATGAACAGCCGTTCATCCGGGAAAGTTCGGCTGTAATCTTACAGAAGGCGCCGTCCTTGCATGCAGGACGGCGCTTTTTCACAGAAAGAACTGGAGGTTCACGGCATGAAAACACGCATCAAAGGAATCCTGTTAGCACTGTTAATCACCTTACCGCTGGTTTTTGTGCTGATTTTTTTCGGATATTTCCCTGTACAATACAGTGTTGTTCTGCAAACGGATAATATTGTAGGGGAAGGCATCTGTCAGACCTATGTTTGCCCGCCAAAGGGTTTTGCGGCTTTTTATGAAATCGGGTTTTACTTTGGCAGCGAATTGAAAAAGGCTACAATCGGGGATTTCCATTACGATGTCAAGAGTCTGCTTTTAATTACCTCCGATGTATCGGAATTTGATATTACATGCCTCGATTCCTATGTCCATGGAATTCACCTTACCCACATCGAACCGGAGGAAATTCTCCCTGTGGGCGAGGAACTGACAGGAGAGAAGTCTCATCTGGAATCCCGAGAGGGAGCGCTGCATGTAGACGTATTTGATCCGGACGAGGGAGCGACTGTAACACTTTCACCGACCTTCATCCCTGCATGGTTCTGGATTGCCTATTTTTCTATTATCCTTTTGCTGGCATTGCTGCTGGCCTTCTTGCTGGAATTTATATTCCGGCGGCTTCCTGCGCTACGTCTGCCGCTCATGAGCGCTGCGTGCATCGCGGTGACCTTGCTCGCGGGCTGCTTCTTCTGCGGGAGCCTGCCATATGTGACGTATGTCAATTTTTTGCTCAACTGGCTGTTCCTTTTTGCACTGAGCTTACTATTGAATGCGATCACCTTGCCGTTTCTCGGCACGGTGTTGACCATGGCCTTTACCACCTTCTGGTATATTGCCAATTATTTTGTCATCCTTTTCCGCAACAAACCCATCATGCCCGCCGATCTGAAAGCCGTCGGCACAGCAAAGGAGGTCATGGGCGGATACAGCTTTTGGCCTACATGGAAGATGGTGCTCGGCGTTGCGGTTGTGATACTTTACGCCGTTCTGCTGATTGAAACCTGGAAAAAGAAAAAGCATTCAGAAAAGCAGCCAATCAAGAAGCAGATTATTCGGCGCTGCTTGTCCGCAGTTGCAGCTGTGCTGCTCATGGTCATCGGCGTGAACACGCAGACCTTCAAAAGTCTCAGTTCCTTTGCCTGGGATATGGTACTGCTCAAGAGCTTCCATGAAGAGGGCATGGTGACCACCTATCTGAAAAGTGCCTTCAACTCCATTGTCCGCGAGCCGGAGGGTTATTCCCGCGAGCTGGTGAGCGGCTATCTTGCGGATTATCAGGAGGAGCAAAAGCCGGAGGGCGTGCAGCCCACCAATATTATCATGGTCATGAACGAGGCCTTTGCAGATCTGCGCACCGTGGGTATGAATCCGGCCATTGATGTGATGCCGTTTATTGACAGCCTCGATGAAAACACAGTCAAGGGCAGCTTATATGTCGGTGTTTTCGGCGGCGGCACCTGCAACACGGAGTTTGAGGCCCTGACGGGCAATACGCTTGCCTTCCTCGGCCCCGGCGCTTATCCCTATACCGAAAATGTGACAAAGCCGATGTTCTCACTGGCGCAGTATTTCAAGGAAAGGGGCTATCTTGCTGAATCTTTCCACGCCAATCACCCGCAAAACTGGAACCGAAATATGGTCTACCCCAATTTAGGCTTTGATGCTTTTCACAGCATTGATGACTTTGAGAGCTTCGGCGAAGTGACCTATCTGCATGATCTGGTTGCAGATATTTCTGATTATCGCTATGTCGAATCGGTGGACACAGAGCACGCTGACCAGCCGCGCTTCTTGTTCGATGTGACCTTGCAGAACCATGCAGGATATGAGCGCTGGCTTGATGTGGAGAAGGCCGACTCCGTGGCGGAAAACGGCAGTGATCTCTATTTGGACACGCAGATTTATCTGTCCCTTGTCAAAGCCTCTGACGATGAAGTACGGCAGCTTGTGGAAACCTACAAGGACAGCGACGAGCCTACCATGATTATCTTCTTCGGCGATCACCAGCCGTGCTTGCCGCAAATCGCAATAAACGAGCTTTATACCGATCTGCATTCTTATCTGGATAATTTTAAATCAAAGTTCTTCATCTGGACAAACTACGAGTCCCCCAAATGGCACAACGCAGGCTTGAGCGCAAACTATCTCCCATGGCTGATACTTGATCAGGGCAATTTCCCCATGCCGCCGTATATCCAGATGCTCGGCGAGTTGTACGAGCATTACCCCATTATTTCCTCTCAGGGCGTGATGGACATTGACGGCAACATCTACACCGGTGTTGCCGAGGTTATGGACGACCCCCTGATCCGAAAATACAAATATATCCAGTATGCCAACCTCTTTGATGAGATAGACCCGGTGTGGTTCACGGTAAACTAACCACCAGCGCGGCCCCTTTCCGCCGCCGCGCTGCTGACCACGCTGGTCTATATCCCGCTCGACAGCCGCCGCAGAAAACGCGCGGACGCCGTCCCCGAAACGGCAGCCGCGCCGGAATGCCAAACTCCCTGAAGTCTCCCTGCGTGGTTTGCAGAAAACTAAGTCACCACGGCGCGGCCCCATGTCCGGGGCCGCGCTCAATGTGTAGACAAACCCCGGTACATGTCATCTCGAGCGAAGGCGCAGCCGGAGTCGAGAGATCTAGAATGCCGGTAAACCTCACTTTATAGATCTCTCCGCTCGCTTCTCTCGGTCGAGATGACACTTTGCCTGAAGTCTGACATGCAACGGATAATTTGCAGGTTTTGCGGAATGGAAAAACTGGATATTGACGGTGTGTCATAATTATGCTATTATAATGTCACATTATTTAGCGAGGTGTTATTATGCCGAGAATCATTCCCATTCGTGACTTACGAGATACCGGCAAAATATCTGAGCTTTGCAGCGCCAGCAGGGAACCGATTTTCATTACAAAGAACGGTTACGGCGATATGGTCATTATGAGCATGTCCGTATATGAGGAACGCATGGTTCAGCTTGAAATGCGTGAGAAGATTCTTGCGGGCAAGGCGCAGGCCGACTCCGGAAATCTGATTGACGGCCCGGAGGCAATGGCACAAATAGGGAAACGCCATGACCTATCAATATAAACTCACGCCGTTGGCTGTTTTGGATATCAACGACGCCCTCGATTACATTTCAGATAAGCTTCGGAATCCCGGTGCGGCAAAAAATCTCTATCGCGCGCTCCAAAAAGAGATCGCCGCTGTCTGTGACAATCCCTTCTCATTTCCGGACTGCTCCTATTACCTGATCGACAGCGTTGCGATCCGGCACTCGGTTGCAGGGAATTATGTACTGATTTTTGAAGTATCCAAAAGTGAAAAGCTCGTCAAGATTCTGCGTTTCCTGTATGGCGGGATGGACATTTCTCATATGCCCGTTTCTGAATGAACCTTGCTTGAATCACCACGGCGCGGCCCCATGTCCGGGGCCGCGATTTTACATTTTTATGATTCAGCAGTTGCGGGGAAGCGGTTTTCCTGCTACAATTAGAGTTGAAATACAACCGGTCAGGGGGGAAGAATATGAAGCGCGGGGGTCTTGGGATTCTTGTTTTTCTCATTGTCGCGCTGCTCGTCGCGTTTTTGCTCATGAAGCAGATGCAGAGCCCGACTTCGCTGAGCGATAAGGTGTCAGAGAAGGCGGGGGAAATGGCCACGGAAGCGGCGGAGGCCGCTGTAGATGCGATCAACGAGGTCGTGGAAAACAGCGGTTTAACCGAAAAGCTGGAAGGTATCCTTTCCCAGATCGGAGGCGTCGGATGAATCCGCACGCGTCGAATCCCCTGATGTTCATTCTGGAGGCCGATCCGGACCGCTACATCAAAACGCCCGCTGCCGCGGTCGTCGCGGTGCTAAAGGCCGTGGAGGGCGTCGTCGCGTTTATGTGGTGCTTCCGCATGCTTGACTGTCTCCGCGGGATTGTCCTCGGCCGTCAGGCGATGGCGCCGATAGACGTTTTCCGCGCGCTCCTGCCCGGCAACCTGGTGCGTCTCGTCCTGCCTGCGGCTGCGCCGTCTGGCGGTACGCTTGTCGCGATGCTCGGCGGCGCGGCGGCCCTGTGCGTTCTGGCAGAGCTCGTCTGCATGACGGCGGAGGCTGTCGCCGCCGTCCTTCTGCGCTTTTTCGATAAAGGGGCAAAGCTGTTCAAGGGCACGCGCAAATGGATTCTCGCCGCCTGTTTTGTATTGACCCTGTGCATGGTTCTCTCCTGCGTACCACAGGTGATGGGCTTTGTACGCGGCGGCTTCCGCGTGGACGCGTCGCTGCAGCCGCTGATCGTCTGTCTGCTGGCCTCGCTGCTGCTGATCCTGCGCGTCTGCTATCATCACGCTGCCTCAGTCGTGATTACAGCAGTGGAGTATGAGCTCCGGCTCGGCTTCAAGGAGACCGGGATGGAGCGGGTCAGGCTTGGCTGGTTCTCCTTCCTGCAGGGGCTCCTGCTGCTTGCGGCCTCGGCGGCTCTGTTCGTGTATGCCCGCGCAGAAGTTCGCTATGCCGCCGTATTCCTGCTGCCGGCGGTCAAGTTCTTCGCGGTATGGAAGGCCTGGCGGGTCTTCCGCAGATGTCATCGGTGAGACATCTTTTGCGAAAGATACTTGAACGGAAGGAATATATTCGCTATAATAGACGCCGATAAATGGTTCCGTGCGAAATACAGAGACGGAGGCGCATCGTATGAAATCACTCAGGGAAATGGACAATCGCGAGCTGTTCTGCGTGCTGACCGGGGACGGCGATATCATCCAGCAGACCATGCTCCGGAATATCATCATGGAATACAAGGCCAAATATCCCGAGAAGGTCGGGCAGTTCGGGGAGATGGATCTCGCCGCGATCGTGGCGGAGATGTCCGCCGGGACCTGAAAACGGGAGAAAAACGCACGACAGCTTCGCGTTTTATGCGAGGCCGCCGTGCGCTTTTGTTATGCTGCAGCAGGTCGCTTGCTTTGCGTGAAAACAGCGTCAGTCGGTAATTGACTTTTATTCGTTCTTCCTGCATAATAGGAAAAGATTGGGGGTGTATGACGATGCGGTCGATCCGCGGAAAATTCCTTCAATTGAATCTGATCAGTATTCTGCTGTGCGTCATTTTGATCGGCGGGCTCGGCCTGTGGAGCGTCTCCGTGATCCAGCGCGACAGCTCCAAGGAGATCCTGAACCTGACCTGCCGTCTCGAGGGGATGCAGCTCAACGAGACCCTTGACAGCATCAAGGAATCGGTGGATCTCTTCTGCGCCATGACCACCAATCAGCTCCCCTCTCTCGAATCCCTGCGGGATCTGCGCTTTGTGAACGAGTTCGTGAAGGACGCGGAGAAAAACATGACCGAAATCGCGCGGATCACCCACGGCGTGTGCTGTTATTACTTCCGCGTCGCACCGGAGCTGACCGATTACGCCCAGGGTTTTCTGTACGGGAAGCGCCATCTCACAGGCCAGATGATGAAAGAGCCGCTGACCAATCTCTCCCTCTATGACCCCGCGGATACCGAACACGTCGGCTGGTACTACGAACCGCAGACCGTCGGCAGGTCTCTCTGGATGAAGCCCTACTATAACCGGAATCTGGGCATTTATATGGTCTCCTATGTGGTGCCCCTGTACCGGGGCGGCGTCTTCTGGGGCGTCGCGGGCATGGATATCGACTTTGACGTGGTGATTGAGCATGTGCGCTCCACGCATCCTTACGCCAACAGCTACGCTTTTTTAAGCGACGACCGGGGAATGCTCCATTACCACCCGGAGCTTGAGCCGGGGACTTACATGACCGACATCAGCCCGGAGCTCGTCCCGCTGGTCGACGCGTTCAGTTGGGAGACTGCGACCGAGGATCATCCCGTCTTCCGCTACCACTACAAGGACGTGGGCAAAACCATGACCTTCTTCCGTCTGAACAACAATATGGAGCTGCTGCTCTGCGCGGCCAACAGCGAAATCAAGGCTCCCATGGTGGCGCTGTTCCGCGTGATCGTCATGGTGGCGCTGCTGCTCTGCTCGGCGGCCGTTATGATGATTATTCCGATCGCCAACCGCATCACGCGTCCCCTGGAGCTGCTCACGCAGGCGGCACAGAAGATCGCCCTCGGCGATCTGAATGTCGCGCTCCCCCGCCCCGGCAACGACGAGGTCGGTATTCTCAGCCGCTCCTTCGAGGTCACGGTCAGCAGCCTGCGCCAGTACGTGGAGAACATGAACGACATGGCCTTTACTGATCCCCTCACCCATGTGAAGAACAAGACGGCATACAACCGCGCCATCCTTGCGCTTCACGAGGATATGGCGCGCGGGCCGGTGAAATTCGGCCTTGTGATGTTCGATCTCAACAATCTCAAACACATCAATGATACCTACGGGCACGAGCACGGCGACGAGTATATCATCAACTCCTGCCGCCTGATCTGTCATGTATTCAAGCACAGTCCCGTTTTCCGCATCGGCGGGGACGAGTTTGTGGCCCTGCTGGAGGGAAGCGATCTTGACGAGTGTGACGCCCGCGTTGCGGAGCTGGACGCGGCCGTCGAGGCGACCGCTTCGGCGGACAAGCCCTGGCAGCGCCTGTCCATCGCGAAGGGTACAGCTTACTCCACGCCCGGAGATACCGCGCCCGAGGACGTCTTCGTCCGCGCCGACCGGGCGATGTACGCCAACAAGCGCCGCATGAAGGAAGCGGCAGCAGTAAAATAACAGGCCGCCCTGACGGACGGCCTGTTTATTTGGAGCAGGGTACGGGAGTCGAACCCGCCCGAAAAACGGCTAAAAGGCCTGATAACTGGTCACTTTTAATCCTCCGTGTGAAATTTCGTGTGAAATCTAAAACGCGGCGAATATGCTCTAAATGGTACAGATACCGCGCTGCTCTGCGTCCTGAGAACAACGGTTCCGGCCCCGCTTCTCAGGATGCCGGAAATTCTCCGCTGCGCTTTTGAAAAACGCAGCGGAGATAAGACTATGCCGCAGGAAGACAAGCTGCCCTTTTGTTCTGCCAAAATCATAGCGATAAAGATTGTCGCTGTCAAGACTTGTTCTGACAATTCTGTTGTGGTATGATTCCATGCAGTGAACTATACAACCCACAAAATATGGTGATAACAGGGAGCGTGAGTATTCCGTGAATCCTATGGAAAGCACCGAAACACATGGTCAGGAACCGACAGACGAAGATTTCTTCTATGAGCTTCTGTCCGAAATGAGACTTCCCTGACATGAAGCATATTGAAAACAGCGACGTCGACACAAGGCTCTGGGAAGCCATCGTTGCGCATGAGGGCGAAATCTTTTTCACCGCGCGAGGATTAGAATACCGATATTCCGTCAAACATAACCGGGATGGCGCGGCCAACGGAGAAATCGTTTTTGACCGAAAGGCCAAGTCCATCACCAAAGCGACAATTCTTCTCGCCTGGCAGAAGGCGCTGGAGGTCCAGGCGGCGGAAGGCTGTGTAAAGGGGCCGAAGAAGCTCGGCGTGTTCGGGGCTAGCTATCTCTATCCGATTTTTCTGAAGCTCGGAATATGCAAAGGACCATATGATGGTCCCCGCAAAGCCGCGGAGGGAACAGAACTATTATCACATACTGAAATACGGGAGGAATATGAAATGCCAAGACCCAAGGGAAGCAAGAACCGGAAGAAGGCTCCGGTCGATCAGCCGCTGGACGCGCTGATTGCGGATGTTAAGGACGCGATCGCCGGTCTGGAGGAAGAAAAGGGCGCCGTCGAGGCGGTCATTGCGGAGAACAACGCCAGGCTCAAGGCCATTAAAGCAGATCTGAAGAAAGCCGCGAAGAAGCTGGAGGATTACGAGGCAGAGCAGGCCAGCAAGGCCGCTGCCGAGGCCGCCGCTGCCGCGAAGGAGGCGCTTCAGTCGAAAATCGACGAGCTGGTTTCCTCCGGGGTGAGCGTTGAGGAGATACTTGAAAAGCTGAAATAAGAGAAAAGCGCACACGCTGCAGGCCGCCTGTTGCGGTTGAACTGCGGGGGTGTGCGTTTATTATACTCTTTACAAGCTCGCCGCAGAAGACAGCCTCTCAACATGCTTCGTTCTCACAAATGTATTGACATTGTATGTCATTCGCCATATAATATGCTTAGGGGTGATTATCATGTCAAGCATCAATATGAGCATTCGCACTGACTCCGAATTGAAGGCGCAGGCTGAAGCGGTTCTGTCGCAGCTCGGAATGAACATGAACGGAACGATCAATATGTTTCTGCACCAGATCGTCCGTGATAAAGCCGTCCCGCTGAGCTTGTCTCTGAGTGCCGAGCAGGCTGTTTACGCAGATCTTCTCGCCGCCCAGACGGAACGTAAGAACGGTTATGTCGGCCGCAACGCCCGTGAAGTGCTGGCAGAGATGGATCAAATCATCGCTGACGCAGAAGGAGCGGGAGAATAATGGCCCGCTATACCGTTATCACCGCCAGTCGGGTTGACAGCCAGCTTATACGGCATATCCGGTTTTTATCCAATGTCAGTCTGCCTGTCGCCAAGCGCTTTCGCAAAGAGTATGAAGAGATTTTGGATTGTCTGGAAGAAAACCCTTTTCAGTATCCTGTCGACACAGATCCAAACCTTCCGGAAGGTATGTACCGTAAGGCGCTGTTCTCGCGGTGGTATAAGGCTCTGTTCATTGTTGAGAACAAGACTGTATATTTGGACGCTGTGGTGGATTGCCGACAGAGCGCCAAAGCGTATGAGCTGTAATGCCCCTGTTGCGCTTACATGAGTGCGGCAGGGGCGATAACGATTTATGCTGCTCGTTGAAATCGGATGCCGCTGGCGCGGATGGAGAGCTCCTGGGGCAGGAGCTTGGGGATTCACATTTCTCATCGTATTGAAAACAAAGTGAGCAAGCCATAATACTGGCTGCAAACACCTCGTAAAAAGCAGCCTCTTAAGAAACTCGGCAAAAGCGGATTGAACTCTTGCGCGGTTCTCTGATTTGTGCTATATTTAACTCGGATGAAACCGAGTCGGAGGTGACCGAGTTAAATGAAATTCTATGGCCGTGAACAGCAACAGAAAAAGATAAAGCGAATCATTGAAAAAAACGAGCTGCAGGTTGCGCTGATCTATGGTCGCCGCAGAGTAGGCAAGAGCGAACTGATCAAGCAGTGCCTCGCAAAAGAAGATGCGCCGAAACTCAACTATGAATGCAAGCAGACGACGGAGATGAACAATGTGGAGAGCCTTTCCGCGTTGATCTCCGAGAACTATGACCTTCCCGCTCTGGGCTTTGGCAGTATGGAAGCGCTGCTGGACTATCTGTTCCGACGAGCATCAGACGAAAGGCTGATCCTTGTTCTGGACGAATACCCGTATCTCCGGGAGACTGTCACAGGGATTGACAGCATCCTTCAATCCCTGATCGACAGATATAAGGATACGACGCATCTTAAGCTGCTTCTCTGCGGCTCTTATGTGGAGATCATGAAGTCGCTGCTGGCGCGGGAAAACCCTCTTTATGGCCGCGTGGATCTCACGATTGACCTGAAACCGATGGACTACTATGAGTCGGCCATGTTTTATTCTTCCTTTTCCTCCGAGGATAAGGTGCGCCTGTACAGCGTATTCGGAGGAATCCCGTATTACAACCGTTTGATTGACCCTGCGCTTACTGTACGGGAGAACATTCAGGAGCTGATTTCCGCTCCCGGTGCGCGCCTTGAAAACGAAGTTTCCATGTACCTCAAATCCGAGATCTCCAAGATAGCAAACGCGAATGAAGTGTTTGAAGCCTTGTCCAAGGGGTTTTCCAAGTACAGCGATCTTCTGTCACAGTCCCATGTTTCCAGCGGCCCGACGCTGGTCGACGTACTGGAAAAGCTGATTCGCATGGAGGTCGTGGAGAAGCAGGCGCCGATCAATGACGCGGATAACCGCCGCAAATCCGGCTACTTCATTGTGGATAACCTGTCGCTGTTTTACTACCGGTACATTTTCCGCTTTCTTTCGCAACGCAATGTGCTGGATGAAGACATCTTTTATAACCGATATATCGACGAGGATTTTGAAACGCAGTATGTTCCCCGTGTTTTTGAAAACATCTGCAAGCAGTATCTGATTCGTCAAAACCGCGCCGGAAAGATCGAGCCCCCCTTCGATAAGATCGGCAAGTATTATTACGATGATCCGAAAACGCGCACTAACGGCGAGTTTGATACTGTGACGGCAGACCCACGCGGCTATATCTTCTATGAGTCGAAGTTTCGCAAAGAACCGCTGTCCCTTACGATGATCCATGAGGAGATCAAACAGGTGCAGGCTACCGGACTAAACTGCTATCAATATGGCTTTTTCTCCCGATCCGGGTTTCAATGCGAACCGAGTGAACGGATGATCTTTATCCATCTGGATGAGCTGTATGGATGAAAACCGCCCCTGCTGCGTGTGAACGCAACAGGGGCGAAAACTATTTACGCTGCTCTTTGAAATCGGATGCCGCTGGCGCGGATGGAGAGCTCCTGGGACAGGAGCTTGAGGGATTCAAACTCCTCGTCCAGTCCA
>JBGUWL010000047.1:0-6701 GCA_045221075.1 Acutalibacteraceae bacterium | reverse complement strand
GATTCCGAAACCGGCCAACCGCTGCAAGGCGCAGAGTTTACCATCCTTGATGATCACATGCGCGAAGTCACCAAGGGAACGACCGATGAATCCGGCGTTGTGGTTTTTGCGGGACTGCCACTCGTCCCGTACTACTGTCAGGAAACGCAGGCACCTCCCGGATATGTCCCGCTGGGCGGCATTGAGCTTGTTTACCTGGACGGGAGCGGAAAGGTCGTCACGTTAAGCTACACCAATAAGCCCGCCAGAGGCAGCATCAAGCTCACGAAGAAAAACAGTGATGGAGAGCTTTTGAACGGCGTAGTGTTCACACTCTACGATGCGGACAAAAACGAGCTTACCACCGGCACGACGGACGCAAACGGCGTTGTAGTCTTTGACAATCTCCCCATTGGGGATTACTGGTATGCCGAAACCTCAGAGCTTCCCGGATATGTACCGAACCATAACCTTATGGCGGCGCGGGTCGGCTTCCATACCGCAGTTGACGAACACACGTTCACCAACTACAAGGCTCATGGTCATGTCCGGGTAATAGACCAAACCGTTTGCTTTTACGAGAAATTCCGAGGGCAAAAAGAGTATCCCCAGTAGCATTGATGCGATCATTGCAAAAAATCATTTTATTAGAATTGATTGACTATTATCACAGAATCTGTAATATGCTCATATATTGTGTATTTTGTAGTCGTTTGAACGAACTATATCAAGTGTGCAAACATGAATTTTCATAGCTCATAACCAGAGATGTAAAATCTTATATCAGGAGATTTCATATCGTTTTATAGGAACTTACGCTTCTGTATAATACTTGGTGATGTATCATATAGGAGGTGAGTTTATGAGTGAGAATAACGATAAACCTGACTTCATGCCTATTGGACAGGCACTAAAAAGAGCAAGAGAGGCCAGAGGCGTGACGCGGGAGCAGCTTGCCGGGATCATTGACAAAGCTCCACGGCACATCCAGGCAATCGAGAACGAAGGCCAGCTCCCCAGTGTAGAACTGCTTTTCCAGCTCGCTTCTATGTTTGACATATCCATAGATCAATACATATTCCCTGACGATCATAGCGGTAAAAGCAGCACCCGCAGGCATGTCGATTCTCTGTTGGACAAGATGAATGATCGAGAGTTATCCATCATTGCTGCTACTGCTGATAGTATATATAAAGCAAGAGAGCCAGAGGATTAAGTCTGCTGGCTCTCTCATTTGTGCGCTCGCCAGGCGCACCGAAAACGGCCAGAGGCAAACCTCCGGCCGTTGACCTTTGCTCATGAATACTTGTTCGAAAGATCCGTTAAAAATCAGGCGGGAGCAAACACAGTGAGCTGACCCGTCAGATCGTTATACCAGTGGAGTTTTCCGTCTTTCACATAGAGACTGCCGGTTCCGTCATAGCTTTCAGACGAGACCAGATTTTCAGCCCCCTCAATGCTGGTCTCAATCCAGAAATGGCAGCTGTCATAGACCATGATCCCATCCCGGTACACATACGCCATCATCTGCCAGCGCGAACGCTGCCATGTGGAATTTGACCAGCAGACGTTCACATTCACGCTGCCCTCTGTCTTATAAGAGATATTGATCTGACAGAGACCGGTGGCCTCATCGACCCAGTTTCCGACAAAACCGTGGTGCAGCACAGTCGGCGCTGCGGATTTGACAGTGATCGTCGCAGGCGTGGTATCGACAGATCCCGCGCTGTTGCTGAACTTGCAGTAGACCTTGCATCCGTTGAACCCTTCAGGGATTTCATCAAGAATCAGCTCTTTGGTGCTGCCGCCCTTGATCTTCAGCGCCGGGAACTGGGCCTGCACTGCCTGATAGCCCACATCCAGAGAACCGTCCGGGCTGACAAAGTGCCACTCTGTCAGAGTGGCATTTTCACATTGCGCAGTAAATACGCAGCCCCCGTTTACCGGGGCAGTCCCATCTGCCGGGTTTTTGGTGACTTTGGGAAGGGGGATTTGGACCGGCGTGGGCGTTGATACCGGAGTAGCCGTGGGCGTAGGAGTCGGCTGTATCGTGGGAGCCGGAGCAGGAGTCGTAGTCGGCGTCACGGTAGCAGTCGGGGCAGGAGTCTCGGTGGGAATAATCTCAGCTTTCTCGGCGGCCTTCTGACGCTTCCCGCAGGCAGCAAGCATCATCACAGCCATAATCAGGCAAAGCAGTAAAGAGAATCTTTTTTTCATTCTATACCTCCAATTTCAGAAAGTTTATTTTTATTTGTGATTTGCGTGTACGGAATAATTACGAACCGCGCGCAGTTTTCGCTTGGCCTCTAATACTGTGGCAGGCCAAACCCATAGATTGAGGAAGTGCCGGTATAATGGCTGTTTTCGATGCAGCGATCATCCACATTGCCCTCAACTGAGTAGATGAGACCATTCTCCACGCGCTCCACAATGCCAACATGATCGGCAATGCCGTCGTTCTCCCAGTCGTAGAAAATGAGATCGCCGGGATTTGGTTCATAGTCGCGGTATTGCCATTGGTCACGTTCACGGAACCAATCAACCAAGGGCAGGACGCCTTCCATTTTGGGGAGGACGCCCTCATCCAGATAGCCGCACTGATCGGCGCACCAGCTTACGAAGATCACGCACCATTCGACCCGGTAGGGATACCCGTACCATTCGCAGTATTTCAGGCCGCCCTCGTTTCCAAGCTGCGTCTGAGCTACGGCCACGATAGCGGCGTTTCCATCGCCCATAAACGCGCGGCCGATGGGATAGTATCGCAGTACATGGGCGACGTATGCCTTGTCACCATAGCTGTCCCAACCGTACTGTTCGGCCATCATGTCCGAAAACTCGACGGCATTCAGCTCTGTATAACCGCCGTAATTTGACAGTGCCCAGGTTATATACCCGCTGCCGTAGTTGTATCCCTGCAGGGCCAGCGAAATACGCTCCAAATCAATCGGGCTGTCTACGCCGGCCATTTGCAGAACATCGGCAATGGTCTGGACTCCGACTTCGATGGAGTATTCAGGATCAGATATACCTCCCGGTGTGCGTGGATAGCGTGTGTTATAGCCGCTCTCGGAGCATTGCATTGGATCACTTCCTTGACCGCCGCTCTCCTGCATCATGACCGCCTTGATCAGTTCGACATATTCCGGGATGCCATATTGCTTAGCATACTTTGTGATGATCGGCGTGTATGCCTCCACCTCTGCACTGACCGGCGTGTAGGAGGACGAGTTGCTTTTCCGTCCAAAGAGCGCCATCGAGACTCCCAGCAGAACCACCAACACGATCATGAATACCGCGATCCCGCCACCTATCATGAAGGCAGAAGAGAGAGCTTTAGCCTCGGCAATTGCGGCCCGTGCGGCTTTCGCCGCAACAGCTGCGGCGCGGGTGGTGGCCTGCGTCGTGTCCTTTGCAGCCTTAGTCACTGCCTGGGCGGACTTTTGTGCCTTTTCAATTGTGGCTCTTACGCCCGCCTGCATTGCATGATTGCTCCGCTCAATGACTTTGTTCGGCGGCCGGGCCGCGTTTATGATATTCCCGGCTCCTTGACCGGTGCTGCCATCTGAAAGTATTGCTTGCTTTTCAAAGGGAAGAGGGCTCTCAGGCGATTGCACTTTTGTTTTCCTGTGGCCCGGTATTCTGCTCTTCGCCTCAGCCTTTTCCGACTGGTGCGAAGCTGCTTCACTTGTCGATGGAACCGCTGGATTAGAGGGCGCAAGGGTTTCCGGCAATATCGAAGTTTCAGACTCAGCTACACCCACGCTGCTTTCCGCAGCGCGTTTTTCCTCCGCAGATTTTTTCGCGGACTTCGCAGCTGCCCTTCTTCCCGCCTCAGTCGCCTGATCCCTCGGTTGCTCACGTGGCTGCTCAGCTTTGGTATCTTCCACTCGATCAGCTCTTGTCGCAGCTGCTTTCTTTCGGCCTCGCGCGGCCTCCCGCGCCAGATGCATACCGGAATAGAAAGCAGTCTCAGCGGAACCGGTGATCTTATCTGATGCGTATTCTTCTGGGCTTTCCTCTTTTGCTGTCGTGTTTTCTCTGGCCTTTTCCTTTGCTTTGACCAGTGTCTCCTTCATGTGACGGGATACTGCTGCGGTCTGATCCACTACCTTGATCGGCTCGCGGAGAATATCACGCTTTTTGATTTCAGGCACCTCCGCCGCCTCCGTCAAACACGCCTTCACCCGGCTTCGTCGTCATCAGCTTGTAGAGCTCGGTATCCTTGGGGAAGCGATTGACAAACGGCACCACCGAACGACCGTAGCGGATGAGACCGCACCCTGGGTCTGCGTTTGTGACATAGCGCATCTGCTCGTCCGAGATATTCAAGAGCTCAGCGAGCTTGTCGCGATCCTGCGCAGACTGGTTGAGCATAACGATCATCTCAGAGTTGGAGACCATCGTTCGTGCCTTCTCAGAATCCAGCAGATAGGTCACATTCTGCGTGATCGCCGTGGGATAAGCATTGCGTTTGCGGAACTGTCGCCATGCGTTGGTAAAGAAATCTGCACCATGTGTCGTGTTGAACACCATATGGAACTCGTCGATAAAAACATGCGTGCGTTTTCCTCTTTTCGAGTTAACCGCTACGCGGTTCAGAATCGTATCTGTAACCACCAGCAGGCCGGCAGGCTTTAATTGATCACCCAAATCGCGGATATTGAAGGCAATAACACGCTTGTCCAGATCCACGTTGCTCTCATGTCCAAAGATGTCAAGGGTGCCGGTTGTGAAGAGCTCCAGCGTGAGCGCCAGCTCCTTTGCCTTGAACTCCGGCTGCTCCAGCAGCTTTTCACGCAGCGTACAGAGCGTTGGCGTGATCCCTGTCCGGGCTGCTTCAACGTAAATTTGCTTGATGCAGCGGTCTACTATGGAGTTGTACTGGGTGCCGAATTCCTTATCTGCGATCTGATCCAACAGAGACATGATAAACTGAGATTTCTCTGCGATGGGATTCCCTTCAATAATATAACCGTCCTCCATTTGCATGGCGTTGATGCGGTCTTTGCCGCCCGCAGACACATTGATAACAGAGCCAATATCTGTGCCCAGTGCCTCTACCAGCGGTGCGAACTCCTTCTCAGGGTCACAGATCAGCACATCATCGTCCGTATTGAGAATCAGAAACGTCACCAGTTCCTTTGCGCTGAAGGATTTGCCGGAACCGGGTACGCCGAGAATAAGCGCGGATTGATTCATGAGCTTTGCTCTGTTGACCATGATGAGGTTGTGGCTGACAGCGTTCTCCCCGAAGAAGATACCGCCGTGCTCCAGAATTTCCTGCACCTTAAAGGGGATGAATACAGCCAGACTCTCCGTGGTCAGTGTCCGAAAGGCGTTAATACGCCGCGCACCGATGGGCAGCACAGTATTGAGTCCATCAGGCTGCTGAAAACGCAGCACTGCGAGCTGACACATGTGCTTTCTTGCCACGGCCATAATTGCGTCGGTATCCTGATCGAGCTGCTTTTTCGTATCAGCGGTCAGTACCATTGTGATAACGCCGAGCATCATGCGCTGATCCTTGCGGGACAAATCATTCAGATACGCGGTTGCTTCTGTGCGCTGGAGTTCCATATCATAGGGGACAACAGCGGAGAAATTGTTGTTGGCGTTCTGGCGGCGCTGCCAGTTGGTAATATTGGTTTCAATGCCCAGCAGACGGTTCTGCACCTCGCGCAGGGCTTCATCTTTGGGGATTGGAATGATGTCAATGGAGAGCATCATTCTTCGATTGAAATCTGTCAGCTCCGTTACCAGCGTATCCCGGATGAACGAAGCATAGTCCTTCAGATACAGCACCCGGCAATAACGATTGCCCAGCTTCATATAGTCGCTGTGCTTCTCAATGCCGTCAGGGCAGATATAGTCACGGAAATCATGGCCTTTGCGCATCATTTCCTTGAGATTAAAATGAAAGCCTGCTTCCTCGCCGGGACGGTAGAAATCATGGAGAATCTGAAGACGCTCCGTTGTGCTGAACTCGCGGCAATCTGAACCAAGAGCGGCAAAGCCAGCTTTCAGATTTGCCCCGATGCGGGCAAATTCTGCGCGCGCATCTTCAAGGTCTCTTTTGGCGACAGAGACCGTCACATATTTTTCCTGCATGACACAGTTGGCCCCAACGCCCTTTTCCAAAAGCATGTGATTATACTCCGCCCGATAGGGGTCCCGCTGATCCTCTCGCATAGGCATAAGGACAGACGCTTCAAAAGCAGCTTGGTCGATGGGACGGTTGTTGATCGTGATCTTTGTGGTAATGCCGTCATCCAGACTGTTCAGCAGGCCTCTGTACGTCTCGTTCATTTTTTCCTTTTCGCTCAGCCCGGCGACCATATAGTTGATATCTGTAAAGCAGAAGCACTTGGTGTATTTGTTCCCCACCAGAAAAATGCCATCTTTCAATATCCGTTTTACAGGGATCAGATCCTGTACCTTGCGCGGCACCCGATATGCTTCCTTATCCTGACTGAGCAATGTTCTAAGTGTTTTTAACACGCTTTCTTTTCCCTCCCTTCTCTTTTGCTGCGATCCATTTTTTCATCGCCTCATAGTACAGGTTATTGATCTGGACAGAGAGCTGCCGCGGCTCAATCAGCTCTGATCGAATCCAAGTGATAAGAAACTGCTCGGCGCTCATCCCGTGATAGCTGACAAAGCCCATCACAGCGAAAGGCGCGGCTGCCAGAATGACCATCCAGCTCAGCGTCTCCAGTCCA
>JBGUWL010000046.1:0-2475 GCA_045221075.1 Acutalibacteraceae bacterium | reverse complement strand
GTTATGCAGATCATCCGCACATTCGCACAAAAGATTGAACATCTGCGACTGCATCATCGCCAGGATAAAGTTGAAAGTTCCATCGGTATCGGACATGATCATGAACATCGCTGTCTTGCGTTCTCCGATCTTATCTAATTCCATTTCATCGTATTCCGTCAGGTCACGAAGCTCCTTGATATCAAAGGGAGCAAGCCTTGCACCGCAGCTAATAAGTATTGATTTAGCTGTCTTGCCGGCCGCAAGCTTATATTTTTTATATTGCTTTACGGCAAAGTGATCCGGCTCTTCTGCTTCCAGTTCTTCAAAGATCAGATCAATGGCATTCTTGAAATTTTCATCATCCTCTCTCGTCTCGGAAGCATTGATCATATCTATAAGCGTGATGAAGTTCTGTTCTTCTTTCACGCACTCATAATAGATATACCCGATATATGCCTGATACAGCAGTTTCTCCGCTTTGACCCAGAAATCTTCCGTAGCCTGCTGTCCTTCGCCCTTGGTGTTTACGATAAGAGTATTCACCAGCTTAAGGATGTCCTTTTCGCTATGTATATAGGCGAAGGGGTTGTAATGCATCGACTTCTTAAAATTGATCGTGTTGAGTACCTTGATCTCATACCCGGCATCATAAAGCATCTGGCCGACTTCAAGAAGTACCGTGCCTTTCGGATCTGTGATCACGTAGCTGCTATGGAGCTGCATTAAGTTCGGTTTTACAAAAAACCGAGTCTTGCCCGAGCCTGATCCACCTATGACCAGGATGTTTTTATTCCTGGCATACTTAGGCCCCTTTGGCTTACCGTTCATGATAAGTCCTTCTGTCTGGGTAAGGATCACGTTATTTTCCGGATCATTCAGATCCATGTAGGGTTCGATATCCTTTGCATTGCCCCATGAAGCGTTTTGTCAAGTGTTATTTGGAGTTATTGACGCACAATCAAGGCGAAAGCGCGAAAGTGCAAAGCGCAAAGGGTCTGCACTTTGCGTTTTCAGCTTGCGGGTTCGGGCGGCTGCTTCTTCTTGATGAAGTTGTACCATTGACCGCCGACGCGCCTTGCGCCCAAAACACCGCCCATGTTGCGCTTGGCGTTCTGTACCGTCCTCTCGGATATTCCGGCTTCGGCTGCGGCCTTTACAAGGTCCTCGCTGGCAAGCTCTTTCCCGTCTGCAAGCAGGTCAAGTATCAGCCGTTCCGCCTGTTCGGTCTTGGTGGCGGTGTTGCCGCCCGCGCCGGACAGCAGCTCGTCGGCGGTAATGTCATACTCGCCTATCCACGAAAAGCCCGTTTCCGGGTCAAGGCAAAAGGCTATGGGCTTACCCTCCGCCGCAAGAGAAGATTTGTCATGGACGATAACGCGCACATTCGGTTCCCGTTTCACGCGCCCGATCAGCAGGACGCTCCTTGCTGCGGCGCGGAAGTCGATGGAGCCTAAACCCCGGTAGGCGCTCTGTCCTCCGGCGGCTTTGTTGAGGTGTCCGATTAGGATAACGGCGCACCCGGTACGCTCGGCAATCTCGGCAAGGCGGCGGAACATGGGGCGTATCTCGTTGGCCTTGTTCATGTCGGTTTTCTCGCCCACATACGCCTGTATGGGGTCAAGGATAATCAGCCGCGCCCCGGTCTGTCGGATAGCTCTCTCTATGCGCTCATCGGACAGGGAAAGCCCCTGCTTGCTCTCGTCAATGACAAGAATGCGGTCAAGGTCTGCTTCGGCTTCCATAAGGCGGGGCTTGATGGTGTCGCCCAAACCGTCCTCGGCAGTCTGGTAAATCACATTGAACGGCTCATGCACTGCCATGTGGGGGAACGGCTTGCGGTTGGTACAAGCGGCGGCAAGGCGTAGGGCAAAGGTGGTCTTGCCCTCGCCGGGGTTGCCCTGCACAATGGTTACTTTCCCAAAGGGGATATACGGCTCCCATAACCATTCGACGGTCTGCGTGTCCACCTCGCTCATGCGGATAATCTCAACGGTTTCTTCCTGCGGCGGCCCTTTCAAGCCGTAGACCGCTTCTCGCAAATACTTCCCGTCTGTGATTTCTGCCCGGTGCTGCAATACCTCGTTCCAATCCTTGAAAAGAGGGATAAGCCGGTGGACGGTGTAGCCCTCCGGCATGAGCTTCACAAGGCGGCTGCAAGCGTCGTTTCCGGCTTCGTCGCTGTCAAGGCAGAGATAAACGGTCTTGATGTTCGGACGGTCAGAGAGAAAGCGGAGCAGGGCTTTTTCTCCCACGCCGCCCAATGACAGGTAGCTTTGCTTCTGCCAATCCTTTTTGAACAGGCAGAGGAAAGAAAGCAGGTCAACGGGGGCTTCAAAGACAAACACTCTTTCGCCCTCGCCCCGGTAGCAGAAGTTAAAGGCTTTGTCGCTGCCTTTCACATCAAGGCGGAAGTTTCCCGCCGTTCCCTTGCTGTGGGCGTAGCGCGGTATTCCGTCCTCGTCCCGCCCCACAAATACGGCGTTGTGGTGGGCT
>JBGUWL010000045.1:0-12189 GCA_045221075.1 Acutalibacteraceae bacterium | reverse complement strand
CTGTGCGTATGCACAGATGGGCGCAGCCTCGGGCGGCGCCTTTTCCGATTAAAAGTGTCAGCTTTTAATCGGAAAACAGTATGATATCAGCATCAGACATCAGGGTATATCACTTGCCGTCCGGTCGCCTCCGGAGAATTACCGCGGTAAACAATGAAGATATCAGAACAACAACTATCACACAGGGGAATGTTCCTCCTGTGGCGGGATAATCATAGGACACTTCAATTTCTCCGGAGGTGCTTTCGGAGGGTTTATCAGTGGGGTCATCGGTGGGCTTGTCGGTGGGGTCATCTGTGGGTTTGTCGGTAGGGTCGTCGGTAGGTTTATCAGTAGGTTTGTCGGTGGGGTCATCGGTGGGTTTGTCTGTAGGGTCGTCGGTAGGTTTGTCGGTAGGGGCGTCTGTGGGCTTGTCGGCGGGGGCGTCGGTAGGTTTGTCGGTAGGTTTGTCGATGGGTTTGTCAGTGGGGTCGTCTGTAGGTTTGTCAGTGGGGTCGTCTGTAGGTTTGTCGGTAGGGTCGTCGGTGGGTTTGTCTGTAGGGTCGTCGGTAGGTTTGTAGGTAGGGTCGTCGGTGGGTTTGTCAGTGGGGTCGTCTGTAGGTTTTTCGGCGGGGTCGTCGGTAGGTTTGTCGGCGGTAGTTACCGACAGGGCGGGCAGAATAACGCTGTCATGGTCGGTTATTTCTTTCGTACCCTCGGCATCCTCAAACCATTTTCCGCAAAGACGGCATATATAGTATCCCCTGCTGCCCTCTGAGGTTTCCGTGGAAGCGACCGGAGAAACATATTCATGCTCCGTGTGGGGACAGGTGTATTCCGAAGCAGGGATCAGCATCGCCTTGATGGGGAGGTTGTCCACAACAAAATCCTCTGCCCCGTTCACATAGGTCTCTGCTGCTTCCTCTTCTGTCATATAGTAAAAGATGCCTTCGTAAAGCTGCTGACTGATACCCGGGGTTATTACGGAAAAGTCATCCCATCTGTCATACACTCCTAAAAAGCTCTCCCCCTCATTGACAACGGTCCTGATCCTTCTTCCGTCAGCGCTCAATACGTCATTGTGGGGAAATGATACCGGATAAACGGTCATTTCTCCGCCCTGCTCATCATAATAAGGAGCAGACTGAAGAATGACCACGGAATACCTCTCCCCCTCTTTCAGGAAGTATTTGTTTTTCAGCTGTATGCCGCCGTATCCCGTGTATTCAAAGGTTTGCTCTCCGCTTTCAAGAAGTATGCCGGAATCCGGAGCGCCTTCTTCGGGATCCTTGTAGATCTCATAATGGATCGTAGTATCCTGAAGAAAAACAAACGTCGAGATCCATCCGATAAAGGAATCATCATCCGCATAGAAGATATTCGCCATTTTTACCTTATCCACATACATGAATCCGGAGTACTGACAGCCGAACAGCAGGTCATACTGATCGTAGTAAAGCGCCGTACAGGGGACCTCGTCCTTTGTATAGAATTCAAAGGTCACTGCATCATCAAGGCTGTGATCGTAATAGGACAGGAAAAAATATCCGCTTCCCTCATATCCCCAGTCACTGTAGTTGGGGTCCTCCGGATCGTGTTCCACGGACCCCCAGCTGTTCTTTACGATAAAAGCTCCGTCTGCGGGAGGAGTGCTTCCCTCCACCACATGGCCGTCAAAGGTCCTTGTGAAATTCTCCTTCGGATAGCTGTCGTCGTATCCCACTATCGTCACAACATGGTTGGCTTCATCATCTGCAGAATCATACTGCGCCCAGTGGTCAAAGTTGATGATACAGTCCTCCGTCAGATCGTCGTCATCCGGTTTGCTTCTGTCCGCATAGAGAGCTATGGAAACGGCATGACCGTTTGCAAGCTCCCCTTTGATGCACTCCAGACCGTCCGGGTCAAACACATAATCCCCGTTTTCGTCATACTGCGCCGGGTCCGTGAGGTATTTTATATATCTGAGCATGGACTCTGCAGCGGGGGTGAGATACTCCGCACCCTCCGGTATAGTCCAGTCGTCAACAGGGGAATAGCAGCCGTACTTGAATGATCTTTCGTAGATGGTTTTTCCGGGAGCCCAGTTTTCATCAAACCATTCGTCATACTCATCCTCGCTTGAGATCTCGCCTTTTCTGATAAGCCCGGCGGTATCCGTCTTATATACGTTATAGTAATACTCTCTTTTTTTGGCCGCAAGCTCCTTGGACAGATCGCGGTCGTTATTCCTCAGTCCCTCCTTGCCCCGGTAGACAAAGGGTGAATCGCCGTTTATCTCGCAGTCCTCATCCATCAGTCCGAAGCCTGACATCAGAAGATTTGCCGCTCTGTCGGCGAACCCGCCGAAATCATAGACCGCATTAATGTTCTTCTCCTCGGGCTTTTCCACATTATATCCCTCGCCCACCTGGGAGGCGATGTACCTGTTACCCTCTGCGTCAGGCTCCGAAAGGTTGTGAAATACATTCCAGACAATGAATTTTTCCGAAATGTTGATGCCTTCATTTTTTTCGCCGGCGGGAACACCCATATCATTATCGAAAAGATAACATTCCTCTGCGGCACCGGCCAGAGCAAAAGCCCAGCAGGATCCGAAGGGGTTCTGGAATTTTACCGGAGTGACGTAGTTTTTGCCTCCGAAATCCCTCAGGTCCACCTTATGAGGAAGAAGGCTGTCATCCTCTATCATGCCCAGCAGAACATAGGTTTCGTAGTAGTCGTCATACAGTCCGAGACAGGCGTCCATTCCGGCGTTGGGACTGAAAGCCTTGTCGATCACCGTTTCCCACGAGCCGTATTTTTCAAAAAGCTCCTCGGGCAGGGGACCTTCTTCATGACCGTATTTTTCCAGGTTTCTTTCCTTCAGTGTCTCCAGTCCCTCGGGGTCATTTTCGTAGAACTCCATGCGCAGCTCGTTTCTTCTTGTACTGACGGCGCAGGCGATCTCCTCGGTGCTTTTGCCCTCAGAGGTCATTTCATAAAGCATCTCATACAATGACCCGAGACTTTCGTGATAGGCGATACGCTCCTGACGTCCCTGTTCCACCGCCTCCGGGTCTGTCCAGTCCATACCGGCATATTGCTTGAGACTCCCCGTTTCGCTGGGTCGGAAACCGTATACGGCGCTTTCGTCCTCCACAATGTCCTTCATGGCCGAGGGATTCAGCCGGGGGTCATGGGTATAGCCGGACCAGCCCGCAGCAAGGGCGGTGATGCCCATTCTGCCGGATGCTGCCGTTATGACGCCGAAAATCAGCAGAACGGCGACGATCAGGGCCAGGGCTTTATTTTTTCTTGCAGTGATCGATCTCATTTGGATACACTCCAGTCTGTTTTGGTCTGATGGTTGAGCCATTGCACGCAATGCTGTTCCTGTGAACGGATATGGTCTGTTATGGGTACCGGACTGATCCGGCAAAACACAGGATACTGTTTTTTTAGTCAGGAGATAAGCGTTCCCTGCTCGATAAGTTATACTAAACTCCCATTAAAAGCAGACATGTTCTGCTTTTAATAGCGCGTCAGCGCATCGGAGTTTGCATGAGACGTCATCTGTGCGTATGCACAGATGGGCGCAGCCTCAGTCGGCGCCTTTTCCTATTAAAAGTGTCAGCTTTTAATAGGAAAACAGTATTACACTGCGCCTGCGTTCCCTGCTTCGCATTCCGTTTCAGTGACATCCATTAGTTTTGTGACGCGATCACGACTTTATCAGAATCGGCATATTATTTATGACCGGCACGGGAATAATACTATTCTTTCCGACCCCGGAGCGCAGCGACAGCGCAAATCGGGAGCACAAATCGGGAGCGCAAATCGACAGCGGCGGGTCGCCGTCAGAAATCATAGTTTTCGTACTCAAAGGCATCGGCATCCTCGTCGTTGGGATCCGCCTTGCCCCTGTGAATGTACTGTCCGGTGATCCGCTCCAGCTCTGCGATGGCCTGCATAAGTTCACTGCGGCAGTCGCCAGACTCGTCATTTCGCCTGTCAAGCAGCTCGATGCGGGAAAGGCAGGCAAGATATCTGTTTGCGGTGTTTGAGTCGTATTCCGAACGCACACGGGTTTTCATTTCGTTTATCTGTTCATCGGTAAAATACCTCATTTACATTCACCCCCTGTTATGGTAGAAAAAAGCGACAGGAAAAACCTGTCGCTTTAATGGTTTGCTGTAATATCACTTAGCATCCTTGCACTTTACTCTGTTCATTCTGCAGTAACGTCTGATGTAGTTGTTATTGTGTGAACAGTAAACTGTAAGTGTACGGTTAGAACCATTAAATGCGTTCTCACCAATATTTGTTACAGAATCGGGCAGGATAAGAGTTTTAAGTGTTCCGCACTTGCTGAAGGAACCGTAGCCTATGGTCTCAAGATGCTTCGGGATATTCACGGTCTTGAGGGAGCCGCATCCGGTAAACGCTCCGTCGCCGATCTCTGTGACGGCTTCGGGGATATTTACGGTGGTCAGCGCCTCGCACCAGCTGAATACGCTCTTGCGAATATCCTTGACAGACTCAGGCACAACTACCTTTACCAGTGAACGGCATCCGCTGAATACGTTCTCGGGAAGCTCCTCAACTCCGTCAGGTACAACGATCTCGGTAAGTGACTCACAGTTGAGGAAAGCGTGCTTGCCAAGGCTCTTGACATTTGAGGGTATCTCAAATTCCTTGAGCTTTTCACAGCCGCTGAAGGTACTCTGCCTTATGCGGATGATGGTTGAAGGAATAGCGATCTTGGTAAGATTTACACAGCCTGCAAAAGCGCTTCTTCCTATATCAAGCAGTCCTTCGGGGAGATTGACCGTCATCAGCCTGGAGCAGTTCTCAAATGCTCTCTCGCCGATCTTGAGCATTGTGGAGGGAAGCTCGATGGACTCAAGGACCTTGTTTCCGGAGAATGCGGAATCCTCGATCATCTGATATCCTTCTGGAATGCTTACACGGCTTCCGGTCTTTGTTGCGGCTTCTTCGGCAGTAAAGACCCTAAGGCCTGCGGGCAAAGCTATCACTACGCCGCTGGAGTCGGACGCTGCTGCGGGAGCCTCTTCCTTGGGAGCTTCCGGAGCTGCGGGCTTTTCAGGAACGGGCTCAGGAGCGGGTGCTGCGGGCTTTTCGGCTGCAGGCTCGGGAGCGGGCTTTTCGGGAGCGGGCTTGGGAGCCTCCTCCTTTTGAGCTTCCGGAGCTGCGGGTCCGGTGTGTTCCTCTTTCTTTTCGGGAGCAGGCTGTCCCGGCATGGGTTGTCCGGGCATTGGCTGACCAGGCATTGGCTGACCAGGCATTGGCTGACCGGGCATTGGCTGACCGGGCATCTGCTGTCCAGGCATCTGCTGCATCCAGGGATTATACCCCCAGGGCATCTGCTGAGGCATTTCGCCGTTCTGGGGCATCTGCTGCATCCAGGGATTATATCCCCAGGGCATCTGCTGAGGCATCTCGCCGTTCTGGGGCATCTGCTGCATCCAGGGATTGTATCCCCAGGGCATCTGCTGTGCCATATCGCCGTTCTGCATCATCTGCTGCATCCACGGATTCTGCACAGTGTCCATCTGATTCTGTGATTCATCGGCCTCGGGTTTATTTGCGGTTATCTTGATATCATCATCGTCAGCCTTTTCTGTCTCATCGTCTTCCGCCTCATCGGTGAAGTCAAAAATGGGACCCTTGGGCTTTTCTTCGGTCTTTTCTTCGGTCTTTTCTTCGGTCTTTTCTTCCGGCTTATCCTCCGCCTCGTCGGTAAAGTCAAAGATGGGACCCTTGGGCTTCTCCTCGGCCTTTTCCTCGGGCTTCTCTTCCGCCTCGTCGGTAAAGTCAAAGATGGGACCCTTGGGCTTCTCCTCGGCCTTCTCCTCGGGCTTCTCTTCCGCCTCGCCGGTAAAGTCAAAGATAGGAGCCTTGGGCTTCTCCTCGGCCTTCTCCTCGGGCTTCTCTTCCGCCTCGTCGGTAAAGTCAAAGATGGGAGCCTTGGGCTTCTCCTCGGCCTTTTCCTCGGGCATCTCTTCTGCCTCGTCAGTGAAGTCAAATACGGGAGCCTCGGGCTTCTCCTCTGCCTTCTCTTCGGGCGTTTCGGCCGGTTTCTCTTCTGCCTCGCCGGTAAAGTCAAATACGGGAGCCTGAGACTTCTCCTCGGCCTTTTCCTCGTGCTTCTCTTCAACCTTCTCTTCGGTCTTCTCCTCAGGCTTCTCCGACCCGGCAGGTACAGTTTCGTCCTTGGCGGGTTCAACCGTCACAGCGGTCTCACCTACAACTGCCGCAGCGGATCCGGAAACATCAGTCTGCTCCTCGTCATTGCCTCCGAAGAAATCAAATACGGTAGAATGAGCTTCGGGCTCGGCAGTCTCCTCGCTGTAAGAGGGTGTGCTTCTGGTCTCCGAAGCATCGCCGGAACCAATAAGCCGTCTGTTGTTCCCACCGGTCTCACGGATATTCTCCGGCATCTGGTGCATGTGTATGTTGGGAGTAATGCCGAACATCGGCACATTCCAGTCAAGAGCATACACAAAGCACTCTACAACATAGCTGGCCCACTTTTCCGCCATGCAGGCGTCAGTGGTCAGCACCTTGATAGACTGCAGTATGGCGATACATTTGTCGATCTCAGACTCGTCATGAGCGAGATAAAGGGCATTGCACATACCCTGTTCATACGCATCAAGAAAAACCTTTCTCTCCTGTTTAAGGTCCGGAATAAACTCATCAAGCAGAGCCCTTAGCTGGATTCCGTCGATGATAACATCCACTCCGTAGGTCTTAACGATATACCGCAAGGCTTCCTTTGCGTCCTGGAACGTCAGCTTGTCTTCTTTTTCTTCTTCAAGTTCCGCTCCGCAGAAAGGGCATCGTATGATAAGGCTGGCGAGGGCGTTGGTTTTCCACTCGCTGCCGCACTTTTTACACTGCATTGTATATCACCGCCTTTTGTGGAATTTTAACTATCAATGAACCTGTCATTACTATAAAAATCCCCTTTTTAATGTAATACCTGTTTTAACTATACTAAATTTTTGATGAAAATTCAAGAGTTAACATCCTCTTTTTAGATATTTTACCAATTGTTCATAAATTAGCACCACAGCATAGCACAGAAAGGAGAGTAAAACGGTCAAAAAAAAATGTCTTTACCAAAACGGATCCATCCGGTTTTCATAAAAAACACTTCTTTTCTCCCGGGTCACAACAGTTCCCGATAGTGACACATGAGTATTATACTAAATTATAAGATTATTTTCAATATTTTTTTGTCATTTGTATAAAATTGTATAAAAAAATTTGCACGAATTTTTATCAAGAAATTTACCCATTTTAACGAAGGGAGCGCGCCGCACACACAATAGTTATATTGATACAAAGTTATTCACAAAAGTGTGTATATCCCCTGCTGCCGGCATCGCTCCGGAAAGCCTCATCACAAAGTGCGATACATCACAGCTTCATCCTGTCCGCCTCGTCAAAGGCACGACGCAATATTTCATCAGTATCGGCACCGGCTATATCAAGACCCTCGGCGGATATCCTGCGGCATTCCGGAACGCCGTACATATTTCTGAACATTTCCGAAATGTATTCAAACCCCATATCCCTGCTGCCGATGTAACCTCCGGCGGTAGTCACATATATCATGTCTCTGCAGCGGCAGAGTCCGGTAATCCCTCCATCGGAGGCATAACCGAAGGTCAGCCCCAGTACCGTGACCTGTTCTATCCACACCTTCAGCCAGGCGGGAAAGGAGAAGTCCCAGTAAGGCGCCGCTATGACCACCCTGTCGGCAGAAGCAAGCTGCTTTGCAGGCAGGAACAGCTCATCGGAATAATCCCCCGCGGCTGCAAGACCGCTGCGCTTTTTCAGTACATCCTCCGAAAGAGGAAGAAGCCCCGCCTTTTCCGGACACAGTTCCCGAACTCTGCCCTCCATACGGCTAAGTATTCTTTTTGCAAGCATCAGTGTTCTTGACTCCCTGCGCACACAGGTATTTACAAACAGTATTTCATCCATTTACAACACCCTTTCTTTGACGTCGGTATGTTCAACTATTCCTTCATCGAACGTATCAGTCCTCTGTTATTATAACTATTATAACACAAAACCGTAATATTGTCACCTTCATGATCTGCAGCCGGATCGGAAAGTGCGGACAATAGCATACACATCCCTATTACCATGAACTTATACCCTCCGTTACCGTACAAACGGGATCGCTCTCCTGCGGGACAAAGAATATATGATCTCTGCTTTTTGGCTTTGGGCGGGCTTTTTTGCAATTTTTCGGTTGAATTTCTTTCAGAATTTGGTATAATAGGAGGATAGAAATTTTATTTCTGAGAAATGCCGCTATTGAAAACGGTGCAAAAGAGAAAAGGACGGATAATCATGTCAAAAACCGTAAGAACCAGATTTGCTCCAAGCCCCACCGGCTTCATGCACGTCGGCAACCTGCGAACCGCTCTTTATGAGTACCTTATCGCAAAGTCGCTTGACGGCACCTTTGTCCTCCGCATTGAGGACACCGACCAGGACCGCAAGGTCGAGGGCGCAGTTGACATCATCTACAACACCATGAAAAGTGCCGGGCTGAAACATGACGAGGGTCCCGACATCGGCGGAGAGTACGGCCCATACGTTCAGAGTGAGCGCAAGGATATTTACCTTCCCTACGCAAAACAGCTCATCGAAAACGGCAATGCATACTACTGCTTCTGCACAAAGGAAAGACTGGATATGCTCAGAGAAAACTCCGACGAGCCGGGCGCAGGTTATGACCGCCACTGCCGCAGCCTTTCTCCCGAAGAGGTGCAGCAGAAATTAGCTGACGGCACACCCTACGTCATCCGGCAGAAGATGCCCCTTGAGGGTTCCACCACCTTTGAGGACGCAGTGTACGGCACCATCACCGTTGAAAACAGCGAGCTGCAGGATCAGATACTCATAAAGGCTGACGGCTTCCCCACATACAACTTTGCGAACGTCATTGACGACCACACAATGAACATAACCCACGTTGTCAGGGGCAGCGAATATCTTTCTTCAACCCCCAAGTACAATCTGCTGTATGAAGCCTTTGGATGGGAGATCCCCACATACGTCCATCTTCCCCTTATCATGGGCAAGAACGACGACGGTTCCGTATCAAAGCTGTCAAAGCGCCACGGTGCCACCAGCTTTGAGGACCTTGTAAAAGCCGGATTCCTGCCTGAGGCCATCATCAACTACATCGCCCTGCTGGGCTGGGCCCCGAAGGACAATCAGGAAATGTTCACCCTTGAAGAGCTTACAAAATGCTTCTCCATCGACGGGATAAGCAAGTCCCCCGCCGTGTTCGACTATGACAAGTTAGAGTGGTTCAACGGCGAATATATAAAGGCAATGACAACGGAGCAGTTTGCAGAGGTGGCTGAACCGTACTTCAAAAAAGCTCTGGGGGACGGCGGGTTCGACCGCATAAAGCTGGCGTCCATACTTCAGCAGAGGACCACAAAGCTTACGGACATCCCCGAAAAGATAGCATTCTTTGCCGAGCAGCCGGAATACGGCACGGAGCTTTTTGTCAACAAAAAGAGCAAGACCACCCTTGAAAACGTGCCTTCACTGTTAAAAGCAGGCATCGAGGCTCTTGAAGCCCTTGATAAATGGGATCACGACAGCATTCACGACTGTCTGATACAGTTGGCTGTGGACCTTGGAGTAAAGAACGGCACGGCAATGTGGCCTGTCAGGATAGCCGCATCGGGAATGACAGTGACCCCCGGCGGAGCGGTCGAGATACTTGACATCCTTGGCAGGGAGGAATCCCTCAGGAGACTGCACAAGGGTCTTGACAAGTTTGGCGGCTGATAGTTTTCAGTCCTGTCAGCTCTTATCTGTGATTACATCCGGGTGTGGAGACACCGGCGCACCCTATAGACATAACGGTTCTTGACACAAAAGTTCCGGAAATGCGCGGCGAGGATCTTCAAGTTCCTTCCCGCTCGTCCGGTTTGCGTCACCACTGTAAAACACGCAGTCACTGACGCACCACATTAAAATATTGGTTCTAAACACAAAAGTTCCGGAAATGCGCGGCAAGGTTTTTCAAGATCCTTCCCGATCGTCCGGTTTGCGTCACCACTGAAAAATACGCAGTCACCGGCGCACCACATTAAAATTTTGGTTCTAAACACAAAAGTTTTTGGAAGGGGGTATGGGGGAAAGCCTTTTTTTTAAAAAGGGTTCCCCCAAGAAAAATGGAAGAAGAAAAGAAAACAGAGCTTGCCGGAGGCAACTTTATTTTTGATCTGATAAAGGAGGACATAGGTCCCGGCGGACAGTACGAGGGAAAAACGGTACACACACGTTTCCCTCCGGAGCCCAACGGTTATATGCACATAGGTCACGCAAAGGCAGTGTGCATCAACTTCGGCATAGCGGAGAAGTTCAACGGGCTTTGCAATCTGAGGATGGACGACACCAATCCCGCAAAAGAGGAAGTGGAATATGTCAACGCCCTGAAGGAGGACATCAGATGGCTGGGATTCGACTGGGGTGACAGGTATTATTATGCGTCCCAGTATTTTGAGCAGATGTATGAATATGCCGTGGAGCTTATTAAAAAAGGCCTTGCCTATGTGTGCGAGCTTACTCCGGAAGAGGTTAAGGCAAACAGGGGCGACATCTCTCATCCCGCAGTCAGCCCGTTCCGTGACAGACCCGTTGAAGAGAGTCTGGACCTGTTTGAACGCATGAAGAACGGCGAGTTTGAAGCCGGAAAGATGACACTGAGGGCAAAGATAGATCTTGCAAGCGGAAACTTCAATATGCGTGACCCGGTGATCTATCGTATCAACAACAAGCCGCATCACCGCACCGGCGACAAATGGTGCATATATCCCATGTATGACTTTGCACATCCCCTGGAGGATGCTATCGAGGGTATTACGCATTCACTGTGTTCTCTGGAATATGAGGATCACAGACCGCTGTATGACTGGGTCATCAATAACACATCAGTTCCCTCGGTGCCGAGACAGATAGAGTTTGCAAGGCTGGGCATCAACAACACAGTAATGAGCAAAAGAAGGCTCCGTCTGCTTGTTGAGGGCAATTATGTAAACGGCTGGGACGATCCCCGTATGCCCACTGTCTGCGGACTGAGAAGAAGAGGCTATACACCTGCGTCAATACGCAACTTCTGTGAGCGCATCGGCGTTGCAAAGACCAACAGCACCGTTGAATACAGCTTCCTGGAGCACTGTCTCAGAGAGGACCTTAACCTCAACGCAAGCCGTGTCATGACAGTAATACGTCCCATAAAGCTCGTCCTTACCAACTATCCCGAGGGTCAGACAGAGACTTTTGAGATCGAGAATAATCCCAACAGACCCGAGGACGGCACCCGCACCATCACATTCAGCCGTGAGTGCTATATTGAAGCCGAGGACTTTATCGAGGAAAAGATCAAGGGCTACAACCGTCTCTATCCCGGAAACGAAGTAAGGCTCAAATCCGCCTACATCGTAAAGTGCACCGGCTGCAAGAAAGACGAAAACGGCAATGTAACAGAAGTCTATGCCGAATACGACCCGCTGACAAGAGGCGGCGACACCCCCGACGGCCGCAAGGTAAGAGGAACCATCCACTGGGTGGATGCGTCAAATTATGTTGACGCTGAGGTCCGCCTTTATGACAATCTTTTCACCGACCCGGAGCCGGATGTGGGCGGCAAGAACTTCCTTGACTTTATCAATCCCGAAAGCCTTGTTGTACTTACGGGCTGCAAAGCGGAACCTTCCCTTGCAAAAGCCGGCGCAGACTCCCGCTATCAGTTTATGAGACTGGGCTATTTCTGCCCCGACAAGGACAGCACTCCGGAGCACCTGATATTCAACCGCAGCGTTTCCCTCAAGGACGGCTTCAAGAAAAAATGACGCCGCCGCGCCGCATTAAGCGGCGCTTTTCGGCTGCTGATAAAAGGATTTCAGGTTTATTTCGTTCTTCATGGTTTTGCGTGCCTGTTAATTCGGATATTGTTTCTCTCTCACTCAGTCAGCATAGCTGACAGCAGTCTCACCTGTCGGTTCGGTCGGCGCTTCTCAGCCTGCGGCTGAGAGGTCTCCACCGGAGACCCGCGCAGTCTCGCCTGTCGGCTCGGTCGGCGCTGCTGCTGCGCAGCGGTGTCCACCGGACACCCGCGCCCCTCCCGGAGGGAGCCTTGAAGCCTCCCTCTTTGAGGGA
>JBGUWL010000044.1:0-25021 GCA_045221075.1 Acutalibacteraceae bacterium | reverse complement strand
AAGGCGCCGAAGGAATCCATTACCCAGCCCCATATCGTAAGGGCGCTGACATAGAACATTGCAAGTATTACCAGCAGTCGGTAGCTTATTTTCGGAATACCGCTCTTGATTATCATGCAGTTTACATAGGAACCGGTTCCCTGAGTACCGATGTTTGCAAATGCTACCATCAGCAGGCTGAGCAGTGAAACGCCGGGGCCTGCAAGAGTTGCCAGCATCAGTGTGGGGTCATCGCTGAAATTGCCTGTTTTGAGGAACATGGCGATGGCCATAACGCCGCCTGCCGCAACAAAGAAGGGCGCAACAACGCCGTATGCAAGGGAGGTTGCCCAGTAGCCGCTCTTTTCGCTCTTTGCAAGACGGGGCAGAACAAGAGCCTGAGTAGACCACGAGAAGGCAAAGGCAACATTGCCCTCGGCGGTGAGCATGAATTTGCCCAGTCCGCCGCCGTAGACAGCCTCTCCGTCAACGGGCTTGTAGTTGAAGAAGTCTCCCAGAGGAACACTGGTGAAGCATATCGTGACTACAACAACTCCGACTATCAGCAGTGCCGTAACAAGTATACGGTTGGTCCATTTTATAACATCGGGTCCGCCCAGTGCGATCAGGGTTCCCAGAATAACGCACAGCACACCCAGTATAGGTATCCATACCTCGGCGTCAAGGTGCAGTCCGAATCCGTCAAAAAGGTTTACCATAGACATACCGAACAATCGGGAATCCACCGCGTACCACCCGAAGTTGGCCATTGATATGACGGTGGCAAGTATCGCAACGCCCTTTTTGCCAAGCACCGAGCGCAGCCATACCCAGAGGTCGATGCCGTAGCGCACGGCAAAGAATACGGGAATACATTCAATAAGTATAAACGTGATGTTGAAGCAGAAAATATTTATGAGCATCTGCTGGAAGCTGAGCAGTCCTGCAACGTATGCGCCCTGAGTGTAGCACCAGGTGGCAATTGAAAAACCGCTTGTTGTTAGGAACAGATCCCAGAAGCCGTACTGACGTTCACGACGCAGCATGGGGACGGCGCCGGTAACGGTTTCGCGGCGGATATATTCCGCATGAGACAGCTTTGCCATTACACGATCACCCCCGTCATACAAAGTACGATAAGCGCAACGCAGATCACGATGCCGCATACTATCAGTATGGCGTCGGTTTTTGTTGCCTTTTCCGGAAATTCATAGTCCGGTTTGCTCATTTCTTCAAGACGTGCTGTCGTCTCTTCGGTTATGAGCTGTTCGATGGACGGCTGGGCGGCCGCTTTTGCTGCCGGTTTTTTCTTTTTTGCCGGCTTTTTTTTCTTGCTCATGTTTTCTCCTCCGTTTTAGTTTAATAGTCCGTATTCCCTGACAAGATATCCGGAATACCGTTTTGCCATAACGTGCCAGTTATAAAGACTGTCGCCCATCACGGCTCCGCAGTCCTCACGGTACAGCGCCCATACATACCAGTAGTATGAAAGTATCGCCGTATACGCAAGGTAATGGAACCTGAGAGCGTCGTTATACTCATCGCCGCAGTAGGAACGGATAAAATCGTCGGCCTGTTCCACCTGCCACATAGAGTCCATTATGTATGTGCCCACGTCACATCCGGGATCGGCGTTTCCCGCATATTCCCAGTCGATAAGGATGGTCTGTCCGTCCTCCGTGAGCATCCAGTTAGGGGCGTAGGTGTCGCAGTGACAGAAGCACATCTTTACCCCGTCGCCGCTGCATCTTTTGCAGCAGGCTTCGACGGCGGCTTTGAGGCTGTCAAACTCCCTGTCGGCAATGCCTCCGTTTTTATCTTTGAGTATTTTTTCGATACGGCAGGCCTCGTCCCAGGGCAGGAAGGACCAGCCGACGCTCAGGTTTTTGTGGTGAAGCTTTCTCAGCATCCCGACAACACGCTCCGAATCCTCGCGGCTGCCGTAATCAGGCGTGCGGATGCCTTCGACAAAGTGAGATATCTTCCAGCCTTCATTTTCGTCCATACAAAGAAAAGTAGGATCAACCCCTACGGATTTTGCAAGCTCAAGCGCCTGCTTTTCATGAGAGCGGGAGATAATGCTCTCGGTACCCTCGCCGGGATGCCGGTAAACGTATTTTTTTCCCTTGACTTCAAAGACAAAGGAGCTGTTGGTAAGACCTTCTTTTATCGACTGAAAGTTCAGTATATCCTTCTGTTCGCAGCCCAGGGAATCTGCAATATTCCGCATGATACGGCTGTGGGTATCGTGTACATAGTAGCGGTCAAAGCTGCGAAGCTCGTCAAGAGAATCAAACTCGAATATCACATCATCGGGATAGACCCTTATCTCCATAGGCGGGAGATTTTTGATGTTATCCGCAAGTATCTGCTCCCACAGAGCCTGGTCATAGTTTCCGACGGCCTGATCAGCTTCGATAAGAGCCATCATCGCCTTTGAAAATTCCCTGTCCCAATACACATGACCCAGCATTATTGCGCCTTCGGTGCCGCTCTTTTTTACCTTTGCTATATTCCCCTTGATGTCGGGTATCATGTACCATTCGTTGGTCCTCTCTTCAACACGGACCGCCGAATAATAGCTTCGGTAGACATACTTTTCAAAAGGGTTCTGTACAAAGTAATCGTCGGAGGAGCATATATAGCTGTTGCCGATATATTTTCTTGCACAGAAAAGAGTATAGGGGTTATTCTTCGTGTTATACTCGGGATTTATCACGATACGGATATTATTGTATTTGTTTTCAAGATAGAAAAACGCTTCTTTCTTATACCCCAGCACAAGGACGATCTGTTCTATGCCGGCCTCCTGAAGCTGTTCGATCTGTCTTTCGATAAGCACCTCGTTCTTTACCACCAGCAGTCCCTTGGGTTTTTCCAGTGAAAGAGGCACAAAACGGGACGACATACCCGCCGCCATGATGACCGCATTGTCCACCTTATATGGCGCAATGGCAAGAAGTCCTTCTCCGGTGATGCTGTTTTTGTCGATCCAGCCCCTTTGCTGAAACTGCTTTATGGTCTGTGACACATAACCCGTTGAAAGTCCACTTGATCTGCTCATATCACGGCACGATCTTACACCGTTTTTATATATGCTGACAAGCAGCGAAAATTCATTTTTTGTCATAATCCCGCCCCTCGTGTTCATTTTTATTATATTATTCGATAGCAATGAACATTATACAACCTTTTTCTTGCAAAGTCAATATTTCCGATATTCAAAACGTGGATTTCTGGTTTGTACGGCGTCTGTGCAGAGCGGACATCCGGAGTATGGCTGCAAAGAAAAAGATCCCCCTTGCCGGAGGATCTGCAGAAATATAGATCAGCGCATTATGCGGGATGACCTTTTGCCTGATGAACAGGTATACTGCCTGTCAATAGATAATCAGGGACAGCCAGTACGGGATAACGAAAAGGGACACCATTGACAGACTTGCAAAGAACGGCACACTGAAATCGTCATTATTGTGCAGTATTATCCAGTGGACAATATGGTTGCCTGCGACACACAGCAAAAAGGCCGCTGCTATCAGGATCGCTGCCCATCCGGCCTCTGCCGCTGCCGTAAGGAACAGACAAAGCGCAAGAAGCCCCGGTGCTGCCGTGCCAAGTATAACATTTATAACCGCTGCCGGAATGTAGTAATACCACACAAACCGCTTGTCATCAAAATGTATGTCGCTGAAAAAGAAACAGACCGTCATAAGCACTCCCGCCGCGGTCATTATGTACATGATGATATTCAGAAACTGCTCCATGATACTCTCCTGTAAAAAGCCGCATCCGCACCCTTACAGTACAGATACGGCTGTGGTTGTTTTTCGGATAAAACCGCTGCGGACAGCGGAAGGGATCAGACGGATCAGATTGTCACGAACACGGTAACGGAGGTGTCACTGTCAAGCCATTCAAGAATGGCCTTCATGTATTTTTCGGGAACAGCAATGCTGCCCTCGGTGGGGCTGCCGCCGCACTGGATGAAGAACTCGCACTCTTTGTTCTTGTCGGGTTTGCTTGTGTTGTATTTTATAGTCAGTCCGTATTTGTAGGCTTCCTTGTTTTCGATCATGTGGTCGGCCTTGGTCCAGTCCTTCTGTGCTGTGCCCTCTACCTTCTGATTATAGAACTTTGAGTTGGGGTCGGTCACCCAGTAGGTGTCTTCGGTGATCTGGAACATAGAATAGGTAGTCTTGGGTTTGTCATCAATATAGAATGCCTCGCCGGCCATGTGTACACCGCCGGGAGTTACCTTTGCGCCGGCCTTGGGCTCATAGTCGGAGCCGTTGACGGCAATGCGGGCCTCGGTGCAGAAGGCTTTGCCCTCGCCGATGACGTTCCACCAATAATTGCTTGTTGAAGACTTCTGGAAGCAATAGAGGATCGCCTTGGTCTTGTCGCCGGTGCCGGTGGTCTCTACGATAATTGCTTTGTTGCCGTCCACCTCACCTTCAAGGGTGCAGCCATAGCGGGTAAGAGCTTCAACAAGCTCCTTGGGCTGCTGCTTCAGGTTCTGGGGCTCAGCCAGGATATGAATGTCACCGCTGGTAGTCTCGGGCTTTGACTGTTCAGGTTTGGACTCTTCCTTTTTGGATTCCTCTTTTTTGGGCTCTTCCATTGAAGCTTCGGGAGAAACGTCAGCCTGAGCGCTGGTGTCCTCGCTGATGTCTGCGGTCACTTCGGAGGAGTAGGGATTGGCGCTGCTCTGCTGGGACTCGGGGGCAGAAGTTTCTTCCTTGACCACAGAGCTTTCCTTTTTGGTCTCGGGTTCGGCTTTGGTCTCCTTGCTGTCCTCTGAAGTCTGCTGGACAAACGGGTTATATCGGTCGATATGGAACTGGTCGGTCTGAAGGTCAACGGCCAGCACTGCAACGGCAGCTACAGATGCCGCCAGTACAAGCGAAAAAATTGTTTCTGTAATAATAAATCCGGGCTTTTTCATCATATACCTCTTTTCAATACATTGATGCCCTCCGCTCAGTTCGGCGGATCCGCCGTGCGGCTCAGGCAAACACCCTTTTCTGCTTCCCTTCTTACCTATATTATAACGGTTTTTTTCCTTTTGTAAAGACTTATTCCGACAAAACCGGCGACCGGCGAGCCGCCGGTGGTGATTTCGCGCTCCGGTTTTATGACATCCGTTTGTTTTGTACCGCGGTTACGGCTTTGTCAGTGTCGGTATGTTTTATATGATTGGCGCGGGAGTAAAAGCGTCCTGCCCAAGTTCAGAGCGCAGCATTAGCGGAGCTATAACGCGAATTGGGACCGCAGGCTCTGCGGTTGACAGGAGGGAGGGGGATGGATTATAATGGTGGGAGAAAAGAGTCGGGAGGGTTTTGAAATGACAAAAGAGAGCAAGTATCCGTATTTCAAAAGCGCGTTTTCGGTGATGGAAAAGTACAGAAAAGGGCGTGAGATAGTCCTGCTGGGTGATTCCGCCGTGTTCAGACAGTATCTTGAAGAGACATACGGGATCAAGGATCCCATGGTCATCACCATGATAAAGTCAAAAGCGGGCAAGGGCATCTATTATATTGACAAAATTCAGAACATGAACGACAGATATTATATCATCGTTCCGGGAATGCCCAAATCCCTCGACCAGCAGATGAAGCTGTTCTCCTTTGGATACAATGACTTTGAAGACTGCTTTTTTATAAACCACGGTCCCATACTGGTTGATACATTTATAGAGGATTACGAGGACGAATACGGCAATCGTGTACATGCTCCCAACTGCAAGGTCAAGCTGGACAATATGGCGTACAACGTGGATATCCGCATTGAAGACGGCTGCAGGTTCGGCAAGAACAGCGTCATCACGGCAAAATCCTTCGGCGGGTCAAAGATCAGGATCGGTAAGAACTGCACCTTTGAAAGCGAAGTCACCCTTGGGGTGTTCGGCGACGGAGAGGTAAATATCGGCGAAAACACTCTCTTTGTCAGAAAGACCGAGATCATCGTTCTTGGGGGAATGACCCTGAATGTGGGAAAGGACTGCCTTTTCTCATTTGAGCTGAAAATATACGCCGGCGACGGTCACGCCGTCTTTGATCTTAACACCCGAAAGCGCATCAATCCCCAGATAAAGGGAAATCCTAAAAATCTTATCTCCATCGGCGACCATGTATGGGTGGGAATGAGAGCAATTATACTCAACCGCACCGTTATAGGAAACTCCTCCATCGTCGGCGCAGGTTCCATTGTAAAGGGCGAATTCCCCAACAACTGCGTCATTGCAGGAACCCCCGCCCGTGTTGTCCGCAAGAACATAACGTGGTCGGCAGAGTCCCTGCCCCACACCATGGATCACATACCGCCGGAATACTGCCTGTTTACCGAAGAAGAATGACGTTCCGGCACCGATACAAAATATGTCATACTGCGAAATCCAACACCATGGACTTTAATGCAGAATATCTTTTTTATCAGCCAAAGAAAAGCCCCGCCTGTTCATTATGAGCAGACGGGGCTTTTTCTGTTTGTCATACTTAACTCCCATTAAAAGCAGACATTGTCTGCTTTTAATAGCACATCAGCGCGTCGGAGTTTGCATGAGACGTTATCTGTGCGCATGCACAGATGGGCACAGCCTCGGGCGGCGCCTTTTCCGATTAAAAGTGTCAGCTTTTAATCAGAAAATAGTATCAATCCGTGTCCAGAAGACAGTTGCGGATATTCTGCATCCGGCTGTCCAGAGTAGCCGTGATATCGGCACATTCCACCAGCTCTCTTGTAAGGGCTTCAAGGCGGTGTGCGGGAATGTTCTTTTTGTATTTTATCTTGTGCTCAAGGCTTGCCCAGAAATCCATTGCGATGGTCCTGAGCTGGACCTCCACCTTGACCTCCTTCTTTTCGTTTTCAAGAAAAATGGGAACTGAAACGATAAGATGAAGGCTGCGGTAGCCGCTGGGCTTCGGGTTCTTTATATAATCCTTCTGACTGATAAGGGTGATGTCATCCTGCTGCAGCAGGCAGCGGGCAAGACGGTAGATGTCGTCCACAAAGGCGCACACCACCCTGACACCGGCAATATCGGTGATGTTTTCTTCGATGGAATCCAGCGTCCGGGGCAGGTTTTTCTTTATCAGCTTGCGGATTATGCTGTCAAAATCCTTGACACGGCTCTTGATGGATTCGATGGGGTTTCCGTCATAGATAAGGGAAAACTGCTCGTTCAGCACCTTGAACTTTGTTTCGATCTCCATAATGGCGCAGTTGTAATTTGCAAAGAATTTCTCAACAGGAATTATCTGCTCCTGCACAAGATCGAGTATCTGCTCTTCGTCAAAATTCAGCTGCTGAGTGAACCTTGCGATCTCGTTTGCCATGTTGTTTGTCTGGGTTATCAGGTCAGTATGCTTTTCTACGCTCATTTTTACATCTCCCTTGCGGTTTTATGTCCGTTTTCGTCCGGGTCACAGGAACGTCCCCATTCTTCCCCGATGGGCAGTAAAGTTTTCGGGTCAGATATCGGCCCAAGGTTCCGGACCTTTGCTCATGTGATCGAGATGACCTTGTAGTCCTTGTCTTCCACGGCCTTTTTCAGCACATCGTCCTCCACAGGCTGGCGAAGAGTGACTATTGCCCGATTCTCCTGATGGCTCACATCTGCCGATTCGACCCCCTCAAGAGCTTCAAGCGCCTTTTTCACCGACGCTTCACAGTGTCCGCACATCATTCCTTCTATTGTCATGGTCTTCTTCATATCATTTACCTCCGTTTTTTGATTTATTATGATCTCCGCGGGTCTGCGGGGTCTGTCGTGACCGGTGTCGTAGATCCTGACGGTGTTCAGACGCAGAGCGTTTGACACCACAAACAGGCTCGAAAGACTCATCGCCAGCGCACCCAGCGCCGGTGTCATGGACAAGCCCAAGGCGGAATACGCGCCCGCCGCCAGCGGGATGAGCAGCACGTTATAAAACAGCGCCCAGAAAAGATTCTGCTTTATGTTCCGGTATGTCCGGGCGGAAAGCCGCATTGCCGCTGCGGCATCCATAAGACTGCTCTTCATCAGCACCACATCGGCGGCATCGACAGCAATGTCCGTTCCCGCACCGATGGCCATACCTACGTCTGCCGCGGTCAGCGCAGGGGCGTCGTTTATCCCGTCACCGATCATTATGACTCTGCCCTGAGAGGAAAGCTCCTTTATTACGCCGGCCTTTTCTCCCGGCTTTACTCCGGCGATCACTCTGTCTACCCCCGCCTGTTCTGCGATAACTCCGGCGGTAAGGGGATTGTCGCCTGTGAGCATCACCACAGTGCGTCCGCAGTATTTCATCTGACGGACAGCCTCGGCGGAATCCTCCCTTATGGTGTCGGAAACGGCGATCATTCCAAGCAGCCGTGAGTCACTGCAAAATACCAGGGGAGTCATGCCCAGAGCGGAAAGCTCCTTAAGCTTTTGGGTTATTTCGTGAGTAAGCACCGCAAAGCCGGAAATATAACCGCTGCTGCCGCCTCTTACCCTGTGACCGTCAAGAATGGCACACACTCCGTTTCCGGCGCTCTCTTCAAAATCCTTCACGTCGCCGGGTGCGATATTCATTTTTTTGCCGTATTCGCTCACCGCCAGAGCAAGGGGATGAGCGCTTTTGCTTTCCAGCGAGACCGCCGCCAAAAGCAGCTCGTCTTTGCTGACACCCTCTGCAGGGTAGATACCGGTAACGGCAGGAGAACCGGCGGTGATGGTCCCGGTCTTGTCAAGCACAACGATGTCGGCTCTGCCGCATTCCTGCAAAGCCCGGGCGTTTTTGAACAGTATGCCGTTTTTTGCGCCCACTCCGCTGCCCACCATTATGGCTGCGGGGGTTGCAAGCCCCAGCGCGCAGGGACAGGACACCACAAGAACGCATATACTCCGCGCAAGGGCGGTACCCGTATCCGCTCCGAGAACAAACCACACAACAGCCGTTAACAGCGCGGCGATCATCACCGCAGGAACAAAAAAGAGGGATATCCTGTCGGCAAGCCTTGCCACCGGAGCTTTTGTCGCAGCGGCGTCGCTGACAAGTGAGATTATCTCTGAAAGGGCGGTGTCCTCCCCTACCCTTTCCGCCCGGCACTCAAGATAACCCGAACGGTTTATTGTTGCGGAATACACCCGGCTGCCCTGTACCTTGAGAACAGGAATACTCTCCCCCGTCAATGCGGATTCATCAACGGCGCCCGAACCTTCAGCAACAACTCCGTCAACTGGTATGCTGTCCCCCGGACGCAGCACAAAAACGTCTCCGACCCGTACTTCTTCAAGAGGCACGGTGACCTCCTTGCCGTCACGCAGCAGGACCGCCGTTTTCGGCGCAAGCTCCATAAGCTTTTTAAGTGCGTCAGTGGTCCTGCCCTTTGAATATGCTTCAAGGGTCTTCCCTACCGTAACAAGGGTCAGTATCATTGCGGCGGATTCAAAATAGAATTCATGGGACAGCTTCATAAGCTGTCCGGCGTTTCCCTCCGCCGCAGCGGCGGTCATTATGAACAGAACCACCGTGCTGTATACAAAGGACGCTCCCGCTCCCACGGCAATGAGGGAATCCATATTCGGTGAAAGCTTTATCAGGGCTTTAAAACCGCTGATAAAGAATTTCTGATTTATCACCATTACAATACCGCACAGAAGCATCTGCAGCAAGCCCTGAGCAACATAATTGTCCTCCAGAAAGGGCGGCAGCGGGAATCCCCACATCTTTGCTCCCATGGAAAAATACATAAGAATAACAAGAAACGCCACGGATGCCCAGAGCCGTTTTTTCAGCCTGGGGGTCTCCCTGTCAGTCAGGTCGGGAGCCGATGAAGCCGATGAGTCCTGTCCGCCTTTGCGTACCGACGCACCGTATCCGGCCTTTTCGACGGCTTCTATCACGTCACTTTCCGCAACGTTGCCCTCGACCCCCATGGTGTTTGTCAAAAGGCTGACAGAGCATGACGTCACTCCCTCAAGGGATGAAACGGCCTTTTCGACTCTTGCCTGACAGGCCGCACAGCTCATGCCCGATATTCCGAACTGCTTCATATCTTCTCCTTTCGGATACAGGTGTTTACACTATCATCTGGGTATCGACTTGCTTCAGTCAGGAGGTAGGAGTGAGGAGTTGGGAGTGAGGAGTTACTCCGCTGACTGAAAACCGAAAACTTAATATTATTATATTTTATTGGCAACAGATGTCAGGGACAGGTCTCCTTTTGGATCGGTCAACGCTTCCGCCAACGGAAGAGGTGTCCGCCTGAAATATGCCCTCCTAAACCCGCAGTCTTTGAAAGTGCAGGAGAAACTTTTGATTTTATAACATTTTAATAAGGGCAGGCGCAAAGTCCCCCCTGGGATGGGTGTTTTCTTTAAAAATATGGACACGACAATTCCGCCGTGTCCGCTTGTTTTTCAATTATCGGCCGGAAGCTGCAGCGCTTGACTGAGCCACGCTCGACTGTGACGCACTGGACTGTACAGTGCTTGTCTGAGCAGCACTCGACTGAGCCACGCTTGACTGAGCCACGCTTGACTGAGCCACGCTTGACTGTGCAGTGCTTGTCTGAGCAGCACTCGACTGAGCAGCACTCGACTGAACCACGCTTGACTGTGCAGTGCTTGTCTGTGCAGCAGAGCTCTGCTGGGTGCTTGTTTCAGGCTGAGCCGTTTCTGAGGTCTGGCTGGACTGGGTGCCGGAAGCAGCGGAACTCTGCTGAGTTCCGGAGCTGCTGCCCTGCTGGTAAGATATGCCGGAGGTCTCCTGAACATCGGATTCTTCGATGCTATTGAGCTTTTCGTTGTCAAATTCCACCTGGTATTTTTCTGTCAGCTCTTTGTAAGCCTCTTCGTAGCTGGACTTTCTCAGCACGGTATCCACAGAGATCTTCCATATAGGATCGCCGTCGCCTACAAAATACATGATGTGATAACCGTACTGGGTCTTTATGATGGTATTGTCACCGGGCTTGCGCTTTGAATCAAAGATCCAGTCGTTGAACTCGGTCACCATGTCGCCCTCTTTTACATTGGTATAAAGACCGCCGTTAGATTTTGAACGGGTGTCATCAGTGAACTGGGATGCCAGCTCGCCAAAGAAAGCCTCGTCCTTTGCTCCTTTTTTCCACTTGTCATAGACCTCGTTGGCCATCTGGAGAGCTTTATCTTCGCCGCCGTAGCTGTCAGCAGTAAAAAGTATGTGTCTTACGTTCTTGGTAAGGTTTTCGTCACGATAAGCAGGCTTTACAAGTACAAGAACGGTGTATGAGTTTGCGTTTTCGATAACGGTGCTGTCCTGAGCCTTTCTTGAAATGTCGAATATCCATTTGCCGGCCTCGGATGTTACCTCGTATGCGTACTTTTTGTAGAAGGTTTTTTCTACCATAGAGTCAAGCGCCTCGGCTGTCTGCTCGGCAGTCATAGAGCTTTCTGAGGAATCCGTCACCAGATGGGGGTTCTTCTGGAGATATGACTTTACATAGGCCTTGAATTCCTTTTCGGTCTTGCACTTTGCAAGATCGTCAGCATAGGCCTTTGCCTTTTGTTTTTCTGCTGCATCATCCGATGCTTCCGTATCGGACGAGAAGCTGAAGTTGTACCTCAGAAAATCAGCGAACTGATAGCTGGTCTTGTTCTCTTCATAGGCCTTTTCGTATTCCTCATCGGTATAGGTAAAGCTTTTATAGAGCTTATTGTAGTATTTGTTGGCAAGGGCTGTAAGCTCAAGATATGATCTCAGGTCAGCCTCGGTAACGTCCGGTCCGATATTTGTCTTGTAGTAATCTTCCACGGACATTCCGGCGGATTCGGCAGCGCTCTTGATGGAATTCAGGGATTTTTCCACAGACTCCATATCGCTCTCTTCAAGCTCAAGTCCGTCAGCCTTTGCCGCCTCGCAAAGGATAAGGGCGTGCTGCATATACTTCTTGGTCTCGTCCATAAAAGCATCGAACCAGGTTATCTCGTTCTCCTCGTCATAGTACTGTTCCTTCAGGCTCTTTGTTACGTCAAGACCCGAATACGCCGCATAATCCCTGCGGTTGTTGTAGTAGCTGTTAAAAAGGAAATTCGCAACGGGCAGGCTGATGCTGAAATTATCGGATTTTGCCGCGATATTGCCCTCAAGGGAAACGGTATCTCCGGAGACATCGCTTGAAGTTGAAGCGGTAGAAACGGCCGACTCCGTCTTTGTATTCTTTTCTGTCTCTTTGTTAAAGATACCACAGCCTGTCAGCATTGCGGCGGAAAGAACACCAGCAAGGACCGCTGTCATGATACGTTTAAAAAACAAATTATTTTTCATTATTTGAACATCTCCTGTCTTGAGGCACCAACGGAAAACCCATGGAACGTCTGAAAACAGGGTCCCGGTGTTCCTTTGTGCCGAAAAGATCCGCTCACCAATGTCCTTGGGAGCGCCGAATATAATACACCTTTTTACATCATACCAAAAAAAAACCGTTTTAACAATAGTTATTATTAAAAATTTTTGTATAGCCGGACTATTTCTATCATATTTTTCGCAATAATGAACGCTTCCGGTATCCTTCTCACCTTTTTATCTGCCTGAAACACATCCTTCCATACAGGTATTGACGATTCGGCCATCCTTTTATACAATATAATAAAAAACAGATAAAAGAAACTTATTTGGAGAGACTGTAATGAGCAAAATAATTTCAATGAGAAACTTTGCCTGCGGAACGGAGACCTTCTGTTTTCGTGACCTGTACATCAACTCTGAAGGCGGCGAGGAGACCCTTCCCATAAACGTCCTGCTTTTTGAGCACAGAAGGCTGGGACACATACTCGTCAATACCGGCTGCAGCGATCTGCTGAGAAAAAATCCGGCTCAGCTTCTTAAATACCGCCAGAAAAGGCGCATACACTTTGAGCGTAACAGCGACATCACCGACCTTCTTGAAGCCGAGGGCATCGACCCCCTGCTGATAAAAAAGGTCATCCTGACCCACTGCAGTCCGGAGTGCTGCGGCGCCCTGCCCCTTCTTCCAAGATACGAGATAATCTCAAGCGCCCAGGTGCTCTGCCTTATCAAGACCCGGGATCTTGACGATGACATGATGAAAAGCACCCTGCCCGAAAGCACGGTACCCATCCGCGCCGCTGGGATATACAACGGCAAGACCTTTTTGAAGGATTATTTCAAGTGGGTATATGACATACTTGGTGACGGCTCCGTTCTGGGGTTTGACCTGAGAGGCCACCGACAGGAGATGATGGGTCTGTACTTTACCGAAAGCGGACTGCTCTACGCTACAGACGCCGCAGTTGACGAAAGGGTACTGACCGAGGAGCTTGTCCCAACGGAAAAGCTTCTTTCGATGCAGGCCTATCCCGACGACTATCTCATCACACTTATGACCCTGCGGCACATCCACCGCGACCATCCGGAAGTAAACATAAAATTCCTGCATTCGGAAACGCTCACAACGAGTGAGGAGTGAGGAGTTTGGAGTGAGGAGTTGAATGTGTAATTTGGAATGTGGAAAGTGGAATTAGCGGAAACGCTCCTGTTGGTCGCTCAATGACCGGCGAGCACAGTGAAACAAGTGCCCTTGGGGTACTGCCGCACCCTATTTCGCGTTCACATTCAATAGCATCCGTTAGTTTTGTTCCGCGGTTACAGCTTTGTCAGTGTCGGTATGTTTTATATTATTGGCGCGGGAGTAAAATCGTCCTGCCAGAGTCCAGAGCGAAACGTCAGTGGAGCGACAGCGCAAACACGAGTCCAGCGTCACGCTGGTTGACAAGCGGGTGTCGGATATTGTAAAATAGGGATGTATTTTTTTTATGGAGGGATGCCTTATGGCAAAAACACCGTTTATTACAAAGGAAAAAGCAGAAGAGATCATCAGGACCTACCCCACTCCCTTTCACATCTATGACGAAAAGGGTATCAGGGAAAACGCAAGAAAGCTTAAACAGGCTTTTTCATGGAACAAGGGCTTCAAAGAATATTTTGCCGTAAAAGCAACTCCCACTCCCGCAATCCTGCAGATACTCAAAGAAGAAGGCTGCGGCACCGACTGCTCATCATACGCAGAGCTGCTGATGAGTGAAAAGTGCGGCTTCAGGTATCCCGAGATCATGTTCTCGTCAAACGACACTCCCCCCGAGGAGTTTGAATATGCAAATAAGATAGGCGCTATCATCAACCTTGACGACATTACCCATATCGACCTGCTCAAGGAAGTGTGCGGCATCCCCGAGACTATCTGCTGCCGCTACAATCCCGGCGGGACCTTCTCCATCTCTACCACCATCATGGACAACCCCGGCGACGCAAAGTACGGCATGACCAGGGAACAGATAAGAGACGCTTTCCTCCGCCTTAAAGAGCTGGGTGCAAAGAATTTCGGCATACATTCCTTCCTTGCAAGCAATACCGTCACCAACGAATATTATCCCACCCTTGCGGCAATTCTTTTCCGCCTTGCAGTTGAGCTGAAGGAGGAGACGGAAGTACATATCGGTTTCATCAATCTTTCCGGCGGCGTGGGCGTTCCCTATACTCCCGACAAGGAGCCCAACGACATTATCGCCATCGGCGAGGGCGTCAGAAAAGCCTTTGAAGAGATACTTGTACCTGCCGGCATGGGTGACGTGAGCATATACACCGAGCTTGGACGCTTTATGCTTGCACCCTTCGGACACCTTGTTACCACCGCTATCCACGAAAAGCACATCCATAAAGAGTACATCGGCGTTGACGCCTGCGCGGCAAATCTGATGCGTCCCGCAATGTACGGCGCATATCATCATATCACCGTGCTGGGCAAGGAGAACGAGCCCTGCGACCATGTCTACGACGTGACCGGCTCCCTGTGCGAAAACAACGACAAATTTGCAATAGACCGCAAGCTGCCCAAGATAGACATGGGAGACATCCTTGTTATCCACGACACCGGCGCCCACGGCTTTGCAATGGGCTACAACTATAACGGCAGACTTCATTCCGCAGAGCTTCTCCTGAGAGAGGACGGTTCCGTTGTGGAGATACGCCGTCCCCAGACCGTTGAAGACTATTTTGCCACCCTTGACGGCTTCTGGAATGTGATCTCCGGAAAGTAAGACCCCGGGGTCCAGACGCTACATTATTGTACATTACCATACATAATCACACTGTCCCGTGCCGGCAGCTTCCGGCTTCGGGACAGTGTTTTTGTTTGCTTCGACTGCTAAAATATTACAAAATTTTTATTGTTATTACACAAAATTGTTCTTGATTATGGGAAAGAAAGGCTGTATAATAGACATATCCAAAATACCGCAAAAGCGGAAATCAAAGGGGGATAATTTATGCAGTTACTCAAAAAATGCGTAGCAGAGATGATCGGTACCTTCGTACTTGTTCTTTTCGGCTGCGGAACGGCAGTTGCTCTGGGCTGTGACGGCGCAGTACCCAACAGCTCCTACTTCATGACCGCAATGGCCTTCGGTCTTGTTATCGTGGCCATGGCCTATTCCATCGGCAACATCTCCGGCTGCCACATCAATCCGGCGGTTTCCATCGGCGTTCTTGTCAGCGGCAAGATGAGCGTCAAGGAATTCTGCGCCTATGTAGCCTCTCAGTTTATCGGCGCCATCATCGGCGGCGGCGTGCTGAAAGCCATGTTCCCGGACTCCGCATCTCTGGGTTCAAACGGTGTCTGGAAGGACGGAAATGTCTGGGCGGCATTCCTTATTGAGATCATTCTCACCTTCGTATTCGTTATTGCCATTCTGGGCGTGACCTCAAAGATAAAGAACTCCTCCGTTGCAGGTATCGTTATCGGTCTTACCCTGACTCTTGTACACATTTTCGGCATACACTTCACCGGAACCTCCGTCAACCCCGCAAGAAGCTTTGGTCCTGCCATCTTTGCAGGCGGCGATGCCTTCACAAACGTATGGATATTCATATTTGCTCCCCTCGTCGGCGGCGCTCTTGCTGCTCTTGTTTATAAGGCACTGTCAAGCGGCGTGTGCGACGAAGAGGAAAAGCTTCCTGAGGCCGCTGCTCCCGTAAAGGCAGCCGCAACCGCCGGTTCAAGACCTGCCGGCGCCCGCAAAAAGAAGAAGAAATAATAATACTCAGACCACGCCGAAGCACCATTAGTGATGCTTCGGTGTTTGTTTGGGCGCTTCAGCTTGATTAAACCCCCGGTTCTACCGGGGATAGATAAAAAAAGCTTCAGCAAAAGCTTTAAAAACAATAGCAAACTGGTTACACAATAACTGCTCTTTTGAAGTTAAGAAAATTTTTTGCATGTCCCGATGGCTTGCTGTTTCCCGTAATTTACTGGTTTACCAGTTGCAGGGCGTGTAATGCTATGATACTGATTCAATGTCCCTTTGGGGGTTAAGCCTGTAATAGCCCCTTATAGGGGCTGTGCAAACCACCACTTCAGTGGTGGTTTTGATTTTTGACCCTGCGGCCTTACGGATCCTGAGTTTTTTAAATCAGTCATCACCCGGCAAAACTTTTGCGGGACCGGAGGTCGGGATGCAAGATAAGAAATATTGACTAAAAAACACAATATATTATAAATAATATTATCCTATTGTTGACAAATACCACCATAATCATTATAATTATACTGTATAGTTGTTTCAAAAAATATCTTCCGCCGGGCTCAGCTTACAGAGCCGGAAAAGGAGGGCTGACCGGTGACAGAATATGCAAGCGTGACGTCCGCCTGCGGACGTGACATCAACGAAGACCGCATTGGCATTGTTGACATTGATGGCAAAAGCCTCTGCTTTGCCGTTGCCGACGGACTGGGAGGTCACGGACGGGGCGACGAAGCCGCCGAGCTGGCGGTGCGCACCGCCGAAGATGTCTTTTCGGCCTTTTGCGGTCAGAACGATATAATATCCACGATCTTTCAGGCAGCACAGAAAAGGGTCCTGTTTGAGCAGGAGGAACGCCGCCTCAGACATACAATGAAGACCACCCTTTCGGTAGCCGCCCTTACTGAGGGCGTGTTCAGGTTCGGAACCATCGGAGACACAAGGATCTACGGCTTCCGGGACGGCAAACCCGCCTTCCGCTCCCACGACCACAGTCTCCCCCAGGCCCTTGCAGATGCGGGTCAGATAAGTCCCGACAGCATCCGGACCCACCCGGACCGCAACAGACTTCTCAGATGCATCGGAGACACCTGGGACGAGAGAAACGGCTTTGAGCCGATGGCGGATCATCCCGCAAGCCCCGGAACGTCGCTGCTTATCTGCACTGACGGCTTCTGGACGTGTATCGGCGATGAAACCATAACCGACTGTCTGAACAGATCGGAAAATCCCGGGCAGTGGCTGTCTCTCATGGAAGAAAAGGTAAAGGCTGCGGCTGCCGGGATAAAGAACGCCGACAACTATGCGGCGGTGGCGGTGATGTGCCACTGAGCGGAAATGTTAACGAATAAATTATTCTTCCCTACAACAACGACAGTCATGTGCCGCTGAGCCGCGGCTTTAACAGAAAAATTCCCGGCAGCAAATTACCCGCTGCCGGTTTGATACACCGGACTGCGCTCAGAGAAGCGCGGCCTTCAAGGATAGAGGTGCAGGTTTATGTTGTGTCCCAATTGTTTTGCCCATTCCTTTGACGGAACGGAATGTACGTCCTGCGGGTATATAATGAAGGGCGAAAAAAGTATAGAAGACCTTAAGCTGTATTACAGGCTGAAGAACCGCTATGTTATCGGCAGATCCCTGGGTGCCGGCGGCTTCGGCATAACTTATGTTGCCTTTGATACCGTAAAGGACGTAAGAGTGTGCGTCAAGGAATACTTCCCCATGGGTCTTGTGGTGCGTGACGTCAACGGAGTGTCCATCCAGTACACCCGCCAGAACCGCATCGACGAGTTCAACCACGGCATCGAGCGCTTTATGGAGGAGGCTCATATCATCAGCGAGATGAGCAATATATCCGGCGTTGTAAACGTGACGGACTGCTTTGAAGAAAACGGTACGGCCTATTATGTTATGGAATATCTTGACGGCGTGTCCCTCAGGCGTCTTGTGCCGGAGCACGGAATGGACTTCAGGGCGGCAAACGAGATAATCATAAAGGCCGGCAGGACCCTTGACCTGATACACAAGGAAAAGGGCTACCTTCACAGGGATATCAGCCCCGAAAATATAATGGTGCTTGCCTCCGGACGTGTTGTGGTGATAGATTTCGGAAGCGCAAAGAATTTCTTTATGAGCAACAGCAACTACACCATCACCCTGAAGCACGGCTTTGCTCCCATTGAACAGTACTCCTCAACGGATATGCAGGGACCCTTTACCGACCTGTATGCCCTTGCCAGCACCTATTATTTCCTGCTCACCTGCAGGGTCATCCCGAGAGCCACCGACAGACTGACGGGAGCCGAATATGAGCCCCTGTGTTCCCTGCGACCCGACGTGGGTCAGGATATATCGGACCTTGTGGACCAGGCGCTGACACTGCGCCCCGCCGACAGGATACAGACCATCGGCGAGTTCCTTGACAGACTTGAAGAGATAGTCCGCTCCCGCTGTGACGACGAGAACTGTGTCTTTGTTTCCGTCAGCATCGACGGAGCCGTACAGGAGAGAGTAAAGATCGAACAGGACCGCGAGGTGCTTGTGGGACGGTCGTCAAAATGCGACGTGGTATTCCCCAACTGCGAAAACGTCAGCAAGGTACACTGCAAGCTGATGTTTGACGGCGAAAAGAAACAGTTCTGCATTGAAGACTGCTCAACAAACGGCACCTACATCAATTATGTCCGCATGGAAAAGGGAACCCGCTACTATGTGGCAAAGCAGGACCTTATCATCCTTGCAAACACAAGATTCCGACTGATACTGGGGGAATGAAAATGTTCAACGAGGACGAGCACAACATCGTGACCGAAAGAATGTATCCCATCCCGTCGGCCCAGGTCTATGCTTCTTCGATCATGGGTACAAGAAAGTACCAGCAGGACGCCTACGGCTGTATCGACACCCCCCTGGGTACCCTTGCGGCGGTGTGTGACGGAATGGGCGGACTGGCAGGCGGTGAACGCGCCAGCGCTCTGGGAATAAATACCCTGCTAAAGGATTATATATGCAGCGGCAGAGGCGACATCCTCGGATTCTTTGACGAAGTGGTCAAGAAAATAGACCGGGGTGTTGTAAATCTCAAAGACGAAAACGGACGTCACCTGGGAGCCGGCACCACCCTTGTTGCCGTACACATAAAAAGCGGCATCATGCACTGGGTGTCGGTTGGCGACAGTAAGATATACCTGGTGCGTGACGGCAGTATGCTCTGCCTTGTAAGGGAGCATAACTACCGGCTCATGCTGAACGAGATGTATTCAAAAGGCGAGATCAACCTTGAACAGTACCGCGCCGAAGAGCCAAAGGCCGAAGCTCTCATAAGCTATCTTGGCATCGGCGATGTTTCATTGATAGACGAAAGCGAAGACCCGCTGCAGCTCAGGCCGGATGACATCATCCTGCTGTGCAGCGACGGTCTCTACAAATCCCTGACAGAACAACAGATACTTGCAATACTCCAGGACAACTGGTTCGACCTGCAGAGAGCAGCCGATGAGCTGACCGCAGCCGCCCTTGAATATGCGGTCAGGGGTCAGGACAACACCACCGTTGTCATCGTAAGATACGCCTGAGATGTGCTTTGTCTCAGTGTAGGGAGATGAAATAATGTACCTTTGTATTTCCTGCATGAACGAAATATCCGAAGAAAACAAAGAAAGCTGTCCCTTCTGCGGTTTTTCCCGCAGCAGCTACCGGGCGGGAGATGGTCTGCTCCTTCCGGAGAGCATATTTGACGAGCGATACTACATCGGACGCGCCTACAACGGCGACCGTTACGGCATATCATACCTTGTGTATGACACCGTGATGAAAAGAAAAGCCGTACTTCGTCAGCTTTTTTCCTCGGGCGCACCCTGGGAGGACGACGGCGAGGGGGATTTTTCCCGGTACCGTCTCTGCCAGACCTTTGTGGAATCCTATCAGCGGCTTGCGGGACTGAAGCTGTCCTCCCTGCCGAAGGTGTATACCTGCCGCCCTTATGAAAAATGGGCATACGCAGTGACCAGATACGTCTCCTCGGAAACTCTGGCGGACAAGATAGCCGCCGGAGGCGCAATGGACTACGAAGAGGCAAAGTCTCTTATGCTGCCTGTGCTGACTGCGCTGGCTGTGCTTCACGGCCACGGACTTGCCCACGGCAGTCTTACCCCCCGCACCATATTCATGTCGGAGAGGACTCCTGTGGTCTGCGACATTTCCGGCGTTGCCCTTGACCGCAGGACCGAAGCCTATGACATAAGGCACTTTTTGCAGATATTCCTGTCGGTCATGTGCGGCAGTCCCGAAATGATACACATGAAAAGTATGCCCCAAAGCTTTTTTGAAAACAACGCGCTGGGCCTGCCGGATGATGTCCTGAACGTCATGAGCGGCATAATGCAGGGCACCGATCCCCATCCGGATGCGTGCGCCGTACTGCGGGTCATCTACGGAACGGACCGGCTGGCACCTCAGCCCCCTCCCCCGTCTCCAAAGCCTCCGCCCAGGGAGCTTGTTGACCTGGCCGCCCAAAAGAGCGTTGCCGTTACAAGACTTATCACATCCATCGATTGACCGCCTTCTGATCTTTACAGAGCATAAAGGAGAATTCTTATGGTTAGCTGTACAAAATGCGGAAATGTATATGACGAAAAATACGGTGTCTGCCCCCGCTGCGGCGAAAAGTTCGTTCCTGCGGCCGAACCCGCTCCCGATGCGCCGAAATATGTCCCCATCCAGAACATGGGACAGCAAAAGGAAAAGGCCGCCGGCAAAAAGAAAAAGGGCAAAACAAAGCTCATCATCATCCTTGCAATAGTCTGCGTGCTTATTGTAGGCGCGGTCATCGCCCTGGTGATGATCTTCGGCTCCAGCAATTCCGCTGCAGAAGCCCAGGAACAGATCAGCCTTGGCGACAAGTACTTCAAGAACGAAGAATATGACGACGCCATAGTCTCCTTCCAGAAGGCCATCGACATCGATCCCTACAACGACACCACCTATATCAAGCTGTCCGATTCCTACGAGGCCATAGGCAACCGCCACGAGTCCGTAAGAACCCTTGAAAAGGGCTATGACATGACCAGCTCCGGCGAGATCAAGACCAGACTGGACGAGCTTTCCGCAAAGACCAGCCTTGAGGCCATGACCAAGGACGTCAAGGTCAAGGAGAACGGCAGCATTGACGGACTGAACTACACCATCTACGAAAACGGCGTTACCGCCATCGAAGGTACCGGTTCCATCGGCGACAAGAAGATGGACGAAGTAACCTTCAGGAACAAGAAGGTCACTGAGGTATTCCTCAAGGACGGCGTTTCTGAGATAGGCAAGTATGCATTCCGCGACTGCGACACCATCACCTGCATCCACATCCCCGCAAGCGTCACAAGCATTGGCGAATGGGCCTTCAACGACAGCGACCGTCTTACCGCTATCGAAGTAGATCCCGCAAACAACTATTACTCCTCCGATGACGGCGTGCTGTACAATAAAGACAAGACCGTCCTCGAGAACTATCCCTCCGGAAAGTGGGGCACCTACACCCTGCCCATGACCGTTACCACCGTCCAGACCTGGGCATTTACCGGCGCAAGCCACCTTCGCTACATCGGCGTTGAAGCCGGAAACGAAAACTACTCCGGCAGCGACGGCGTGCTGTTCAACAAGGACTACACCTCTATCATATGCTATCCTGCCGGAAGGATAGAGCGTTCCGGCAGCTATGAGATCCCCGACACGGTGACCAACATAGCGCCCCACGCCTTCTACGCCTGCAACGACCTTGAAATAATAACCGTTCCCGACAGCGTAAAGGACGTCCAGTTCCATGCCTTTGAAAAGCTGACCAACGACCAGACAATTTACCTGAAAAACAGGAACTATGTTCCCTCTTCCTGGAACAGCAAGTGGCAGTACAAGTGCAAAGCCGAGATAAAGACCGAGGACAGCACCACCGAAACAAGCTCATACTACGACTATGACGATGAGCCCTCAGCCGCTTATCCCGTCACCCCGGGTCTTGGATACTGATTCCGGTAAGCATCGTCAGGATGCTTTGAAAATAAAACCCCAGAAGCAGCGCTTATGTGCTTTCGGAAAATATAACAGCAAAGGAGATATCGTATATGGTCAAAAAATGCTTGAACAGCCATTATTATGACGGCGCAAAGTTCAGCCTGTGTCCCTACTGCGGTGCAGGGGATATGCCCGGCGACAGTCACAACGACATCAATACCGAGCAGCCCATGCGTGAGTCCGACAACAAGAAAGAGCAGAGACTCTATGTTCCGACTCCGAAGCAGGACAACGCAGCTGTGCCCCAGAGCTATCAGAGACAGGCAGCTCAGGCCGAAAATCTCTATTCCAATCCGGCGGACGATTATGATGACGAGGCCACGATCCCTCTGGCGTTTTTAAAGCCCGCCCGTCAGGAGCCTGTGGACATCTATTCCACCACACCCTCAAAGCAGACTCCTCCTCCAAAGCCGCAGAAGTCAGAATACCCGGAAACTCCCGCTCCCCGGAAATATGAAGCCCCCATACCCGAAGCCGGGGATGAGGACGACGATGACGCCACCATACCCCTGGCCTTTAACGCACCTCCGGTAATGTACACTCCGGCAGCGCAGCCCGAGACTCAGACGGAAGCGCCCATCACCGAAATACCTGCAGATGCGGCATTCGTGGAGGAACGTATAACGGAAGCTCCTCAGGAGCAGGCTCCCGCAACCACAGATACTATTGCACAGTACACACCGGCATCCGCCGAAGCTCCGGACACTTCGGACGAAACAGTTCCCCTTGCTCCTCCCCCCTTTGTTTCCATACCGGTCGAGGAAGCTCCCCGGAACGATACGCAAACAGACGAGAACGTACCCATCGGCGTCTATGCAGAGGAAACTCCCCTTGAAACCACAGTGACCGAGGAATCCTTTGTAACGGTGACCGATGACGAGACAGTCCCGCTGAGTATGAACACGGACACAGGCGACGAGACAGTCCCGCTGGTTCAGAATGTTCCCGAAGAAACCGCACCGGAAATGACCTCACAGATCACCTCCGCTCCCGAACCGGAGGATGACGCCACAGTGCCGCTGGATATGAACACGGACACAGGCGACGAGACAGTCCCGCTGGTTCAGAATGTTCCTGACGGATCCGCTCCGGAAACAGCTCCGGAGATACTCCCTCCCGGACAGGACGATGATGCCGCAGTGCCGCTGGATATGAACACGGACACAAGCGACGAGACTGTACCCCTGGTCCAGAATGTTCCCGAAGAACCCGCTCCAGGACAGCCCTTTGCGCCTGTACCTCCCGCTCCGCCGGCTCCTCCCTTTGCTCCTGCCCCGCCGCTGCCCATAATGCCGCCGGTCACACCGGAAAATTCCCTGCAGCAGGCAGTGCGCTATGCACAGCAGGCTCCTGTTCCCCAGACGGAAGACACACCTACGGTAAGTCTTTTCGGATCGGCTGCTGAGGGTATGGAAAACGAACCCCCTGTGGGCTGGCTGATAGTGATAAGCGGCGCTCAGTGCGGAAAGTGCTTTGAGCTGAAGACCGGAAGGAACTTTATCGGCAGCGCTCCCGGCAACGATATTGTTCTGGGCGGCGACAGCTCCATACTGCCCCTCCGTCATGCAATGGTGCTTTATGAGCCCCGCAAGAGGATATTCTTCGTTCAGCCCGGCGGAAGTGAGCTTATAAGTCTGAACGGCGAAGTGATATTCAAGAGCGCACAGCTCAAGGCCTATGACAGACTGACGGCAGGCTCCACAAAGCTGCTGTTCTTCCCCCTCTGCGGAGAGACCTTCGCATGGGATGACCTTGAAAACGAATGATTCTTAACGAATCTGACAGACACGGTTTTCTGCCCGGCGGGAAAGTACATTCCCCACGGGTAAAAATACAAAGGGCAATGCCCGAAAAATAAAAAACGCTCAGGAGGCGGAATATTATGAATAACAACTATAGTGCTCCTAGAGTAACTGGAGCAAAAAGACTCAGTATCCTTTCGATTATCTCCATGGTAGGCGCAATGATCTTTTCACTTGCGGCAGTATGTATGATATTTTTGCCATCATACAGTTTATCAATGAATGATGTATTGAAATTAAGTTATGACGCAATACCAAGTGATCAAAGAGATGCAGCTACCGGACAGGTTGTTATGCCTGCAAATATGGTTCAAAAAGAAAGTAAGAAAGCTCAAGATGTTTACGGTAATCTTTCAACGCTGGATATGTCTGTTGTTGGAAAAAGCGGAAGCAATTTTTTGAGCGCCAATTCATACTTTGCTGAAAAGGGCACCACCGCAGATGCCGACACCAAAGAAATTTATGGCAAGGCTATGTTCCTTGTAATTAGCGCAACAGTTGCGCTATTCGGACTTGCTGTCGTATTTGTAGGTGTTGCACTCGGAAAGTTTACACAAAAGTCATCCGGAGGCAGGACTATCGCCTTAATATCTTCAATTCTTGGTTTGACAATGAGTATTGTGTATACGGTCAGCTGTTTTCTTTATTTTTCAAAACTTTCGGATCTTTATAAAAACAGGAGCGAATTGAAAAGTGCATTGAGTTCTGTGGGAGGAGATTTAAGTGTCGGTATTGGTATCGGCCCGATTCTTATGGTTGTCTTCTCTGTAATTGCCCTTGTTTTCTGTGCTATAGGTCAGAGCGAAAGGGTAACTTTCCGTAATGCCAATGCTGCATTTCCCGCTCCCTCACGCTATAATCCCAACATGACCTACGGCGGAATGCAGCAGCCCGCTCCCCAGCCCGCTCCTCAGGGCTTCGGCGGTTATCAGCAGCCCGCTCCCCAGCAGGCTCCTCAGAGCTTCGGCGGCTATCAGCAGCCCGCTCCTCAGCAGGCTCCCCAGGGCTTCGGCGGTTATCAGCAGCCCGCTCCTCAGCCTGCACCTCAGCCTGAGTTCCAGCCCGCTCCGGTTCCCGCTCCCGCACCTGTTGCGGCTCCCACACCTGTTGCGGCTCCCACACCTGTTGCGGC
>JBGUWL010000043.1:0-36162 GCA_045221075.1 Acutalibacteraceae bacterium | reverse complement strand
CCTGGCAAGCTCCGCGCTGATCCGCTCAAGAGCCGCTTCTTCGCTTGGTTCCTCGTCATCCTCGGCATACACAAACAGCGCCCGGCGATTCAAATGTCCAGTGGCGGCATAGTCGCTGACCAGATTCTCCAGCTCAGTTTTTCTCTTGTCTATGGCTTCGATCTCACGCTCAATCCGATCCAACGGTCCCCACTGGACTCGTTCATGCATGCGGAGCACTTCATCCCGTCTCTCGGGCAGCGAGTTGAACGCCTCAATCAGCGCATCAATGATTTCCGTCTCCAATACCGGTCTGCCGTTGCAGCTGTTTCGCTTTCTGCTCCTATTTTTGCAACGCCACTTCACAGTTGACGGTTCCTTTGCCCGCCGGTATTGTTCTCCGCATACTCCGCAGACAATCAGGCCAAAAAGGGCGTTCTTGTGAGCCGAGCGCACCTCATCCTGCTGCATCAGTTTACCCTGAACCCGCATGAACACTTCTTTTGGCACGATGGGAGGATGGGCATTTTCAACGTAGTACTGTGGGAACTGTCCCTCGTTTTTCACACTTTTCCTTGTGAGGAAATCTTCTGTATAGGACTTCTGCAGAAGCAAATCCCCGGCGAATTTCTCATTTTGAAGCATGGAACTGACGGTGTGATGCGGCCAGCGATCACCGCCGCCGGGAGCTTTGATGCCACGGTTCTCAAGTTTCTTTACGATCTCACCGATGCTATAGCCTTCCAGGTAATCGCGGAAAATGCTTCTCACGATCTCCGCTTCCTCCGGTACGATGGTCAATACCTTATCGCCTCTGTTTTTCGTGTAGCCGAGAAAACGGGTGTGGCAAAGCATCGGCCTTCCCTGCTGGAAGGAGTACTGAATTCCCAGTCGGACGTTCTGAGAAATGCTCTGCGATTCCTGTTGTGCGAGGCTGGACATGATCGTGATCAACAATTCCCCGGATGCCCCCAAGGTGTCAATATTTTCCTTCTCGAACACCACCCTGATACCCAGTGCTTTCAGTTTGCGGATGTAGTTCAAACTGTCCAGTGTGTTTCTCGCCCACCGGCTGATCGACTTCGTTATGACCATATCCACCTCGCCGTTCTCACACGCTTCGATCATTTTATTAAACTGCTCACGCTTTGCCGTTGACGTGCCGCTGATACCCTCGTCGGCGAACACGCCCGCCAGCTCCCATCCCTCATGGTTACTGATATAGTCGGTGTAATGTGTGACCTGTGCCTCGTATGAGGTTTCCTGATCCTCGCCGTCCGTGCTCACACGGCAATATGCGGCGACCCGCAGGAGCTTCTGCTGTTGCTGCGCAGCCCTTGGAAAAACCTGCTGCGCGGGGATTATTCTTACTGCCATGCTTCACTCACCTTCTCCGCTTCTTTGGCGGTTATTTGACGCCTCCCGTTCTCTGCCGGAACGATCAGGCTGTAGATCTGTGCCGCTTTCTCTACGGCTGTTCCTGTTAACGCTTTTTCAGGCGCTCTCATTTGAAAATCTGTGAAGGACTGTATTGCCGGAGCAATGATCGAAAAACCTGGGTGGCTCCGCTTCTCCAATTCTGCATGGATCTGTTCTCTCATTCCTTCCGGTACAATCGGCGGGTAGTAGTCTGTGCCAGCGAATGTTCCCGCCCTCATGTAGTCCAGAAGAGCGGATTTTGTCAGTTTGATGCCGGATGCGCTTCGCGCTTTTTCGACCGAGAGGCCTCGCAGATAAAGGCTTAAAAAGGCATTCAGCTTTTCTTTCTGCTCCGGATCGGATACCGCTTTCCCACGCTCAATCCGGTAGCCGTATGGGATGTGTGCCATAGCCTTCTCCTTTCAGTTCTTTACTTTTAGGCTTTCTCTCAGCCGCAGGCCGCACTTCAAATGGAACTCCACATACTCTCCGCTCATGACCTCAGCACCGTCACAAACCACTGTGAAAAATGCATCCGGATCTGCATCCTGGTTCCATGAGCGCACTGCTTCACGCAGTTCCCCTATCATACGCACTGTGTCCGAATCCCCCTGCAATGCATTTATCTCCATCCTCAAGCTGCTCTCCCGAGCCTCCAGCTCCATAGCTTTCTGGTAAAAAGAGACCGGCTCGCCACACCCCTTTCTCAGGAGCAATGACAGCCGGTGCTTTTCATCTTCTACAGTTTTCAGCTTCTCTTTCAGTTCCCTTATGGCTTCTTTGTTTTCTTTTGACTCCTCCTCCCTCAGGCCATCCTCATAGGTATCCAGGATCAGATCTTTTGCAAAGAACAACTTGTTCATCATGGTGCGGAAAGCGCTCCGAATGTTCTCTTCCAGTTCCCGCTTCATGGCGCACTTGTCTTTGTCCTCCAGGTGTACGGCGCAGCTCCAGTGGAACCTGTTCCCCTGCGTGGTCTTCTGCGTTACCCGTTTCATTTTTCCGCCGCAGCATCCGCAGATGAGCTTGCTGGAGAATGCGTAGCGGTTGTGATGGGGATTGTTACGCAAGTGTCGGTCTTTTGGAACATTCCCTTTCTCCGCACCACGCTGACGGAGCGCCGCATTGGCGGCTTCAAAGGTCTCACTATCGACGATTGCTGCGTGATGCCCTTCGTTGTAGTACTGCTGCCGCTCACCGTAGTTATACTTGAACCGGAAGTCGTCAAAGTAGGTTTTCTGGTGCAATACATCTCCGATGTAAACGACATTCTTGATTATGCCGCCAACCATGGAGGATGTCCACACTCCGGGGCTGCCGTCGTTACGCTTCGTTCCCGTTGGAATTTGACGGGCGTTCAGCTCCCTGGCAATCATACTTGTGCCTTTGCCGCTGAGTACGGAATCGAAGATCTCTTTCACGATGGATGCCTGTTCTTCATTGACCTCAAATCCGCCGTCCACGAGATTAAAACCAAACGGCGCAAAGGAAAAGCGGAACGTGCCATTTTCAAACTGCTTCTGCTTTGCCCAGGTTTCGTTCAGGGAGATGGATTTGGACTCTTCCTCGGCAAACGACGAGTACAGGGTCAGGAGGAACTCAGATTCCATTGTGCCGGTGTTGATATTTTCTTTCTCGAACCGGATGTTCACGCCGAGAGATGTCAGCATCCTCACCATTTCCAGACAATCGGTTATGTTGCGGGCAAAGCGGGAAATGGATTTTGTCAGGATCAGGTTCACTCGCCCAGCCTTGCAATCGGAAATGAGCCGTTGAAGCTCCGGTCGATTGCTTGCCTTGGTTCCACTCACATCGGCTTCCCAGTACACGCCGGCAAACTCCCAGTCGGGGTTTGATTTGATGTAGGCTTCATAGTGCTCACGCTGGTTGATGATGGAAGTCACCTGGTTTTGGGAACCGGTTGAAACGCGGCAGTAGGAGGCAACGCGGAGTTTTCTCTGTGTCTCTGGTCTGGGCGTTGCTTCGATCCTTATCGGAGCAGAAGGAACCACGATGACCGCAGGAGCTTTTTGCTTCCCACTGAGAATCTCCACGCTAAGATCGGCAGCCTTCCGCCTGGGTTGTGCATTTACTGGTTTTGTCTTTCTCGGTTGTATGGTTCTTACTTCCATATGAAAGCTCCTCGATCTTTGGTTACTGGCATCTTAGCTCTACTTCGGTGCAAAAGCAACCAATTATAATAAGGTAGGGCTTTGAAAAGTGGGTATAAAACGGAGAAAAAGAGCGTCTGCATTGGCGGGCGTTTCGGGCAGTCTGGACAAGAGATTACCACCAACTGGTCTCTTGACAGACCTGTTATAATGGGCTTGTAAAGCCCATTACGGGGGAACACATAAGGTTCCCAAAAGAAAAAGCAGTCGCCCACCACGGCGACTTCTCTCATATATGAGGAACAGCCCCTTCCGGGGTGCCCTCACTGCGGTATGCGGTTGTTGCTGTTCCTTAGGCAGTTGCCATGGCCGCCATCATCGCAGCCTTTTTCCGTTCGCGGCGCGCCTTTTCTGCGATGCGGTTCTTCTCGCGTCTCTCCGCCAGCTTGTCCGGATGCGTTGCGTAGTACTGCTTCTGCCATGCGACCTGCCGGGCGATTTTCTCTTCCTTTGTCATCGGCGGCTTTTTCTCTTTCGGGGGCTGCTCCGCTTTCTTCTTTTCGTACCAAGCCTTGCTGCGCTTCCGCTGCTTTTCGCGGTATTCACGCGCATAGTCGCTCTCAACCAGGATGCGCGTAATGTTGCCCCGGCAATCTTCGCTTTCACCAATGCACACAAGGTTCTTCAAGTTGTAATCCCGGTAAATGCGGATCAGGTGATTGCGAACCGCCGCGCCGTAGTAGGTGGAAAAGACACCGCTTTTGAAGTTGCCTCTGCTGATGATCTCCCAGGCGACAATCCGGCATTCCTGGATGAGATCTTCGACACCGTAGGTGTCCATCCTGTTCCGGTACATGTCAATCTCATGCAGCATGACCGGCCGCAAGTTGCGGAAAAGCTGGTCATAGAAGTCTTCTTCTCCTGCGCTGATGCGTTCAACCAGTTCCTCGTTGGTAAGGTTTGTGTAAGTCATGGCTCGTTCTCCTTTCGCGCTACGCCTGTTTGGTGCGTTGCTACTTGCCTTTGTTGATGCGATATTAGCGTCATTTTCGGAGAATAGCCACAATTATATGAGCTATATAGTACACAATCATTACCGAGCATTTTTGTGCATTGTTGGGTCCTCCGCTCACAGGAGATAAGCCCCTCTCCTGTGAGCAGAGTAGTGTGTTATCAGCCGTTGGCGGTGGCAGTCTTCATGATCTGCACCGCTTCGGGCAGGATTAGTTTGCCGTCAACGCGCTCTTTTGCGACAAAAGCCACCTGACCGTTAGCCGCATACAGCTCGTTCAGTGCTGCAAACGTGCGCGGCCCTCTATCCGCGATGTTGTAGTAGCTGAAATCGCCGAAGGCCATGACGGGTGTACTGGCCGCAATGGTAGGAACAAATGCGCTGGTAAAAATGGGGTAGCCCATCAAACGATCCGGCTCACCTGCGGTCAGGGCGGGCTGCCAAATATACTGGCCGTTGCCGTCTTTCATTTTGCGAATAGCGGCAAGCGTACTGTCCGCCATGATAAATGCGGCCTTGGCACGATACGGACGCTTCAGTTTGTAAACCAGGTCAAGTACCTCGTCAACAGTGATGCCGGTTGCATCTTCGGTAGTGACGCCGATCTCGCCGCCATAGGTGGGATGAAGGATGCCGGTGGGCTTGTTGCTGCCATCACCGACGATAAAGGCTTCTTCCTCTTTGGCCGCGATTGCCGCGCCGAAGGAACGGATCAGGAACCCTTTCAGATCATAGGCATTATCCGCCAGAAGCTCTTCGGAGACCTTTACAGCTACAGAAAGCTTATAGGCGTCCAAGATCACCTGAGAGAAGCTGGGGTCGGAGAACTGAAGGGCGCCACACTCTTCAATCCATGCACCGACAGGCTTGGTTGAAGCGACATTGAGTTTGCGCTCACCACTGGTCTGGATGATCGTGCCGAGTTTACGCAGCACGTTTTCCTCTTCCAGCTTTTCGACCAGGCGGCGATCCCATTCTGCCGGAACAAGATACCCGCCGCTGGCATCCGTACCTTCAACCAGCACGTCGCTGACCTGGCGGAAGTTGGTGCGCAGAGCGGCAAGCATACCTTCCTGGTACGCATTCGACTCGCGGCCAACGGAGCTCTTTCTGAATCCGGGGTTGATGTGCGCGGGCGTACTGGTCGGGCGCGCAAGCTCCGCATCCATAGCTTCGCGGCGCTCCATACGTTCGACCTCTTTTCCAAGGTTCACGACATCTGCCTCCATACGCTCATAGGTCGCATTGTCCTCAGCGGACAACATACCGTTTTCGGTGCGGTGCGTGTCCAGAAAGTTCTTTGCGTCTTCCCATGCCTTGGCGCGCTTACTACGAAGTTCCATAATAGAGTTATACATATGCTATCTCACTTTCTACCCGGTTAACGTGACGGGCGCACAATAATAGTTTCAGGCAAAAAGCTCCCGGCGAGGAAAGCTCTATGCCCCATATAAAGAACAGCAGCGGGTGGGGCTTCACCTACTGCTGCTTCTTTTCCATTTTTCTCTTGATAAATGCCAGTGAATTTGATAGTCTCAGATATGGGGAAGGTAAATACATAGGCCAGTTTTCCCGTTAGAAATCACTTGAAAACATCAAGCGGTCGGGCGCGTCCAGCAGCAAGAGCCTCCCTCTGCGCCTCTGTCAACTGGCGCGGCGTCTTATATGGGTCTTTTCCAAAACGATAAGGCCAAAGCGGGCAATTTCTGGCGGGACAAAGTTCAATCTCCTTCGCCTGATCGTAGGTACAGTCCATACATTTCCGGCGAAGGGTTTTCAGCAGTTCTGCTTTTGTCGTGCTCATTTCATTCGTTCCTTTCTTGCTGCGCTTGCGCATCATTTTTTAGCTTCTCAAGGCGATCGTAAAGCGTCTGCACTGGTCTCTCGGTCAACTTGTTCACAAACACTGTGTCAACGGCTTTGCGGGAGAAAAGCACTGCCTGAACCGTATCTTGCGTCTCCCGCTCCAGCAAGCCATCGGCGAACCCCAGCTCAATTGCCTTCGCTGCTGACATCCATGTTTCCTCTGTCATGAGCTTCGCGAGCGTTTTCTTGTCCAGCCCGGTTTTAATCTGATACGCCAGGACGATGGAATCCCTGATCGTATCCAGCATCTCGATGGCCTTCTGCATATCTCCGGTATTGCCCATGGCAACAGTCATGGGATCATGAACCATCATGCAGCTGGTCGGCGCCATCAACACCTTCGTCCCTGCCATGGCGATCACGGACGCCGCCGATGCAGCTATGCCGTCAATCTTGACCGTTACGTCAAACGGATATTCCATCAACATGCTGTAGATCTGGCTCGCCGCGATACAATCACCGCCGTAGCTGTTCAGGTACAGTGTGACGGGGCCTGTGCCGTCCATAAGTTCCTTACGGAACTCCGCCGGTGTCACATCGTCGTCATACCACGACTCCGGAGCAATTGTTCCGTAAATGCGCAGGATTCGCTCTTCTGCGCTGTCTTTCCAACTCCAAAACTTCTTCATTTGGTAGTCCTCCATAATCATAATAAATCTCATATTGCGTCGAAATGAGAACTGAGCATGCGGAAAATCTCAAAATATACCCGAAATTCACAGGGGTTTTCAGATATAATGCGGAGCTTTTTTGAGTTTTCCCGGTCCCATTTCGCGCTTGTGATGCTGCTAAAGTCCCAGATAGCAAGGGTTTTCACGTGTTCTGCGTTTTTCTGATTGCGTTGTAAGTATCGTTTTCACCCCCGGGGGCCTCAATTTTGCGGATTTCCACAGAAGAGGGGCCGCCGGTCTCTTGAACGCTTTAGCGTAGAGAAGTGGCCCTGCCCCGGCCCCCGTCACCTTTCCGCTGCATCCCGCTGAATGTTGGTCAATGAAGAGCCAGGGGGCTGGGATGGACGGGATTACTTCGCGTGATCCAGCGCTTGAACGCTTTGGCCTCTGGTTTGCGTGAACCAAGGACAAGGGTGTACAGGCCAGGCTCGCTTACAATGAGTAATGCTTGATCACCGCCAGGGGTATAGGTTGAAGCTACACCCTTTTCGTCTTCATCCAAGCGTGACAAAGCATCTGCTGTGTTTTGGATTTCCAACGCTCTGCAAACATCCGCAGCAACAAACCATGGTTCTCCCTCACGCTCAATGACGCGCACCGAGCCGAACTGTTCATTCTCGAAAACGGTCAATTCCTTCATCGTAGTATCTCTCTTCGTAATGCTCTCTTCTCTCATTCACATTTCCTTTCTGGCGGACAAGCCGGCCATCAAAAAAGCTCCCCGCTTGTAGGAGAGCTTGACTTATGCTTCTTGGGAACGTAGCTATCGGGGATCAGTTCCCTCGCGACCAGCAGACGCTTCAATATCGGCAGGGCTTTCGCGTGGAGCATTTTGACCGTCTCATCCGGCTGATCCATGGCCCAGGCGATCTTTTTCCAGGCCTGCCATTCTACGTATCTTCTTGTGATGATCGTCCGTTGCTCTTCGTTGTCAAGTTGACCGATCAGCTCCGTCACCTCTGTCCTGACGCACTTCATTTCCTGCTCGGCTTCGCTAAGCTCCTTATGAACTTCGTCCCGGTAGGCGATGAGGTCTTCATCAGGGTCAACCACAGCATCCAGCAGCTCCGCCCTGCTTTGGAGAAGCTCTACTCTACGTCTGCACTCATTTACGCGGTTGAGATACAGCATAACGTCCTTGAACCAGTCCTTCGGGTCTGGTCTATATGGGCGGATTGCTACGACGGGATATTCCTGTAGAAAATCGGTTAGTGTGGTCATTATTTCTGTCTCCTCTCTCCGTACAAAGCCCGGCGGCATAATAATAGCTCCCCGCATCCAGGGAGCCATGGGATACCCCGGCTATCGCCGCCAATTCATCGCGAGAATTCTTCAGGGCTGAACATTCGGCCAAATTTGGCCAAATGTTTCTCAGGTCATTTCTCTGCCCCTGGCGTTTTTTCGCCTCTGCTTTCAGCTCCGCCTCAAAGGGCAGGACAAGCTCGCATTTGACAAAATCGGGAAGATTGCGCCGTGAAAGCTGATAAGGGGAGCTTGTAAAACTCATTGGGGCCGGTATCAAGGCTTTATTGTCAGTTGTCCATGACACCGTTGGCGCATAATAAAAGCCCCCCGTATTTTGGGGAGCTATCGATGCTATCATCATATCAGAAAAATCAAGAGAAGTCTTCCGCGATTTTACTCATCTTGGTGGTCTGGGCTAAGTAGAAGATCGAGAGCTGCATAGATCTTATCATCACCTACGCCCGTACATGCACGAAGCAGATCCGCAAGGGCATTACGCTCTGTGTATCCCTCTATTTCATCGCTTGCAGCTCTTTTTACAGCCTTTTGCAGCATTTTCAAGTTGTTTCTATGGGCACCATTGATTGTTTGCAGGATGAAACTTAGATTCTCTGGCGTGCACATACCCCCGGAAAAGTAGTAGAGAGCATCTTCCATCAGATCGCTGCTTAACGCTGAGGCGTCTTTAACTGCATACTTAACGAAATTGAAATCGCATTCCTCATCCCCAAGATACATACTGCTGACATGGCCAAAGCAGTATGACATCTTCTCTGCAATTCGCCCTAACGATTTCATTAAGGCGTAAGCATAATCGGACTGTTCATCAAGCCGTTCCACCTTATGAACATAGGACTCCAGCCCATCTACAAACTGCTCTTCTATCTGATTTAGCCGCACGATCAGGCTATCATTTGCAAATTCGCTTTGATTTTTCTCTGTTTCTTCTGACACCGCTTTTTCCTTTTTTTCCTTGGGAAAGAGCTTGTTGTAGACGCTGTTAACTTTGAGCGTTTCAGCAAGGAGACTGGCCTTTGTTTCCTCATCCGCAGCCTCCCAGATCTTCTCAATCTTGTAAACCATAGTAGGCGCGGCATCGGCGATCTCCGCTATCATTTTCCTCGTGTCATGACCTTTTGTTTGCTTGAACAAAGGGTCCAGATCACTGCGATGACCCTGATTTTCTTTCCCTTTCGCCAATAGAATCGGTTTGCACTTCAACGCCATTACCACACGGGCAACCAGGCCCTGATTCCGACGCGACCGCTGCTCCTGAAGCATCCACAGCATAGCCTCGCCCTTATCAGAGAAGGATTGTTCTTCGATGGCAAAAGGGATATTTTGACGGCGGCAAATATTATAACGATGATGTCCATCCACAAGAGTTCCGTCCCATACCACCAGGGGTACGCGGCAACCGTTCTTTATAATGTTAGCTTCAAGAGCAGCCTGTTCCGTTTCGGACAGGGGCGGCATGAATGCCTTTAGTTCCGGGTCGATATTCAATTCATATAATTTCTTTTCCATAATCTGTATCTCCTTCTATTTCTTTTTCCAGCATCGACAGCGCGTGCCCATGGAGCTTTTGCGCCGCTCTGATGGAGATTGCCGTCCCGGCAGCAATCTCTTCCCTGGATTGCATATTTGGAGTCTCCGCAAAATAAACTCCAATACAAATCTTGGTATGCTATAATAAGTTGGTGTTCCGGTGGGGACAAAAGGCGTTCATTTGGCACCCCTGTATAAGCCCCTCTTTTCACGATAACACTATATCGTAAAAGTCAATATTTGTCGTCTCAGGATTTGGACATTTTTCCACTCGATATGAGTGGCGGCAAGACGCTGGTGGTGGGGGTGGTGACGGGTGATGATGGGTAAATACAAGCCTCTCCCGAGGAAGGCTATTTTTGAAATTCTGAAAAGTAGTTTTTACTCAACATTACCCGTCACCATCAAGCGTCATGCTGCTCGAAAGTCAAGCTGTCCCAACGGTTTCACGCTCCCCTACACTTAAAGCGAGCACTACACCGGTACAATCGGAGCAAACTCTCGCTTGAGATGCAAGCCGGAATAGTGTGCGCCGGTCTTGTCGCGCCGCCAGTTATAGCCAGCGGCGACCATTGCCGCCTTGAAGTCGGATATATGACGCACATATTCATTCAAATTTGAACAGTACGTTCTGTATGCGTCGAATAAGTCTCCGGCTCGTTCCGTATAGCCTTCTCCCACTTCACAACACTCTGCAATGAAATTGTTCAGCCAGTCGTTTTCCTGACGATACCGTTCAATTGCATCCTTGACAATCTGAGGCTGCTCGATGATGTAGTTCGCGGCAATAAACCGCTTTGCACCTTCAATCATCCAGGACAGGATTGCCCCTCCACAGGCGTGAAAGAGATAATCAGCATAGTTCTTTATCTCACCCTCTTCGCCGCGCAGCTTGGCTAGGAACGGCACAACCACCAGCCTGTCCCACGTACCTTTGTCGTTCGTGCCGACCTTAGGTAAGTGGTTCGTATAGAGGACGGTTGTGTGGGAGGGAAGAAACTCAAACGGGTCTTTGAACTTTTTTTCCGCCTTGATTGGATCGACGCTGCACAGTTTCTTCACGACAGCGGTGTCGAGCCGCATGCCCTCTTCCAGCTCTGCCGCAATTACGAAGCGTTTCCCGCGAAGTTCAGCGTATTCAGGGCTCTTGTTCTTCCTGCAATTTACGGTGAGGGTCTCGGCGGACAGGCTCCCGGCATAGTCGCCCATGACGAGGAACTTCGCATTATAGAAGGTACTTTTCCCGTTGCCGCCGCTGCCGTGAGCTATGATCAGGTTTTCACAGAATACTTTTCCCACGAGTTCCATTCCGCTACAGATTTGATGATAGGATTGAAGCTCCTTATCGCCACAGGTGATACGGTTCAGGAAGTCGGACCACAAGTCTGCTCCTTCGGTAGACGTGGATACAGCGGTCATCTTTGTACAAAAGTTGTTTGCGTCATGGGGGTGAAGGTCGCCGGTTCTCAGGTCAACCGTGCCGGATGGTGTGTTGAGCAGGAATGGATCAGGATCGAGTTCCTGTACGTCAATTTCCAGGTCAGGCCGCGCTTCTGTAAGCGTTGCTGCAATACGGCTGCTCTTTCTACGCTCCAGGACAAATTTACGATATGCTTTTGCTTCCTGTGCCTTTGCGCGAGCTCTTTTTGCTTTATTATCATCTTCTGTTTCAAGAGCTAATTCTTCCTCTTCCTGCGCCTGCAAGAGCATATTCCGTGCTTCCTCAAGTTGTCGGTCGGTTAACTGTTGCGCCTGACCCTGCGCTTTCAGCTCGCTTTCATTCCACTTTTTTCCGTCGTACACAAGCCACTTTGTCGCTGCGCTGTATCGACTCTTGTCTCTGTAAGCACTAATGAAAACGCGCGCTTCACCAAGGTCTGTGTAGTCAGTCGGTTTAAGAGTCGCATACGCATCCGGTGGGATGTAATCTGGGGCGGTCGCTATGCTACGCTCATAGAAAGCGCAGGCATCTCGCCAGATTCTTTCCACCTCTTCCTTCGCCATCGGGTCTTCACACTGCGCGGCGCGCTCTAAATAACCTTCGTAAGCCTGTTCACAGATACCATACTTCTTAACCAGCGAATTCGCCGAATTGAGAAGCACGTTATGACGCTGGCCTATGGGAATGGTGGAACCGTGTTTCTGCACCTGCGGCGGCATGATTGACGTATACATTTGCGGCGGCATGATCGCAAGTAAAGATGCCTTGGCGCAGACAGCGTCGTAGTCGGTATCGATCATTCCTTTATCCGTGCCAAAGTAAATGCGGTCTGCATTGATGCAATCTGCATCAGCCTGGGGGAATAAAGTGATGAGGCCATTCTGTACTCGATCCCTCTCTTCCTTATCCGTGAACGGGGCATCGGAAACCAGTGCAAAACGGAAACGAGGTACTTCCTCTGTGCTGCTGAAAGTGGGGTACATAAACGCCGCACAAAGGTTATGCGCGGCAAGTACCTCAGTAACGTGCGCGGGCGTCTCCATCGGATCATTAGCCTTATTATCGATGTCGATCATAAAGAGAGTCTGTTCCGTAAAATCTTCCTTGCATGTTCCCTTCCGTCCCGCCGCCTTGCTCTCCTCCGAGAACGGCGTCACACCGGGCTGGATCGTGTGACCGGAGGTCAAGGCTTTAGCGACCTGCCGGATTGTAAGATCCCGAATGCTCTCCGGCTTCGCCAAACGCGCCTTGATACCGCCAATTTCCCGACCAGTCGGCTTTGCTTTGAATTTCTTGCTGTCAACGTGTATCAGCAAAATGGTTCTCCTTCCTAGCTGAGTATGTTTTCTCAGCTTCCGTTGTAATATCATGATTGTCATCTCTTTTCAGGCATAACAAATGCCAGGGCATTTCTGCTCTGGCAAAATAGGTCATTATTTGGCTTCTGTTGTCACTTCTGATGCTATCACTATATCATTTTTTTCAAGGTTTGTCGTCTCACGATTTGGACAGTTTACATCTTTTGCACGAAAAAAATCAGAGCATTTCTACTCTGGCAAAATCTGATGCTATCACTATATCAGAAATAGCAATAAATGTTTTACACGATTTTACTCATACAGACTCTCATCTGAAAAAGCAGCGAGCCTTAGGTCAGTTCACTTGTTGGCCCCTGCCCTGCTTTTCCACGATACCACTATATCACAAAAGTCAATATAAGTCTTCCGCGATTTTCCTCATTTGCGGTGTCATCAGGCCATCTTGACTGAGGTTACCTCTATGTTCTTTCCGGACTGCTATCTTCATTTACCTATGTTCCAGATTTGGAACATAGATTGGTGTCTCATTTTCGGGCATCTGTCTGATTTTTTGGCTCATAATTCTGTCCACCATCTTATGTTAACTTACTACCCCCTAAAAAACCGCTCCCCAGGCATGCTATTCACATACCTGAGGAGCTTTTCTTTTGCCCATCCCCAGCCAGTATTGCTACTGGCCGGGGTGCTTTTTCAGCAATTACTACTGGCCGGGGTGCACTTTTTCAGCTGGAAGATGTTCCTGTGTTAATTACGAAGATTTCCGGTGACGGCCAGTCGCCGTAGTGATTCTTTACATAATAAACGGTTGTGTCCTCGGGGGATTCTTTTAGCGTCGCGCCCAACTGCTCGACCGTTTTCATGTTGAAGCGGGACGTTCTATTTGGCGTTGTACCGGTTCCATAGTAATCCGTGAGAACTGCATCGTAGGGATAGGTTGTTTTCCAGTCGTATTCCGGGTCGCCAGAAAAGCTCTGATAGGTCGCGGCGGTCCCAACAATTTTCTCCCCGTCAACGAGAACCGCCATATCAGAGACCGGGTGCATTCCCTTGTTTCCATCGAGAATGTAGCCGTTTACAAACGCGTATTTCATGTGTTCTCTCTCCTCCGTGTGGATATCCATTTAACCAGGTTTCTGCCCTCAGTCGGGCATTTTCACGGATATTCAGATAGAAAAAAGTCGCATCCGTGATAGCTTGCCGGGTCGAAAACGTTTTCCAGGTCATCCATCCCCAGCAACGCTGTGATCGTGTATTTCTCAAATGCCGGGTGGCTTCACGCAGCGAAGGATGTGTTCATGAAAACCTTCAAAAGAAAGATCCTTCATCATCATTTCGTTCTTCAAGACGACACGGCTATGGGCGGCATCCTGCCCCTCCTCAATCACGGCCTCGGCCATGCCAGCTCCAGCTCAATAAGCGTCCTCTCTGAGGGGGATTCTGATGTGCGGGAAGCGTGCGACATTCCAAGCTCTGCTGACCGCGAAGCGGTGGAAGGAGTCAAGCTGTTTCGTTGAACACGAATTCCTCAGGCGCGGGCCAGTCGCCGTAGTGGGTGGAGACGAAGTCGGAGTCCTCCACAGACGTATCCAGCTGCTTGACCGTCTGAAGGTTATACTTAGATTGATAGTATGTCCGAAGCATGGCGTCGTAGGGCTCGGCAGGACTCCAGCCCGATCCACTAAACAAATTGTAAGCATTCGCATCATCATCCAGCGCAGTAATGCCGCTTGTGCCTGTTCCGCTCGTCGGCCCCAGATAAGTATAGCCGCCGTTGGTAGTGTCCTTCCGCTCGTTGATGATCTCAAAGTATTGGCATCCTGTCGCCGAAGCTGAGGCGGCGCCTGTGAAAGCGCCGACTGTCGTGCCGGAGACAAGACCGGTGCAATAGCAGTTGGTCATCTCTCCGGTGCCTGTGCCGACAAAGCCACCCGCTGTCGTGCCTTTTGCGGAGCATGTGGAGTAACAGTTGGAGATTTCAGTAGATCCCGCGCTGCCGATCAGACCGCCGGCCTTATTTGAAGTTGATGTGACGTTGTAATCCGTCGAATCGTAGCGAACAGGATATGTCGCGATATGTGTGCCGTCATATTTCGCTTTAGCGCCAGACGGGGTCCCGGAGACTGTATGTCCGCCGGAATAACATGCGGTAACTTTGCTTTCGCTGCCCGAGGCAACACCGATCAGTCCGCCCGCGTCGCCGCTTCCGCTGACGACAAGCGCCGCCGCACATTTTGTGACCTCGCAGTTCTCAGCCGATCCGATCAGTCCGCCCGCATTGCCGGTGCATGAGATCGTTGGCGTTTTATAGGCGTCGGCCTTCACTGTATGATGTGCTAGCACGTTTGAAATTGTTGAGGATTTAACAGTTCCGGCCAGCGCACCGGCGCTGCCCGTACCGTTCACACTAAAGTCCAGCAACTCCAGATTGGAAACGCTACAGCCATTTGGCAGTATGCCAAACATGCCAGCATCTCCATCATAATTAATTACGACATCAGAGACTCTAAGATTTTCTTTGTTATACTCTCCGTCATAATATAATACATAATCGGGGCTTACAGGGTAATAGCACCCCTCATTCGTTGAGCCACTCTGTTGTAAAAACACTTTCGCTTTGGAATCTTCTTTGGGTTTATTCTGTGTCAGGAATGTATTCCACGAAAGACTGTCAATCTGATTGGCGTTCACCTGATTTTTATTTTCGTTAAACCTGGAGATTTTGCCATCCAGATTTTCCAAGTGACGTATAAACGCAACATTATATGTTCCATCGTCTTCGACAGAAGCAAACAGGCTGTTGGTTTGTTCTTCTGCCTCAATCGGGCTTCCCAAAGCGCTGTTGCTGTAAACCTCGGCCGTTATTATAAGCTGCTCCCCAGGAGTAAACTGGGAGAACCTATCAAAAAAGTGTCCCTTTGAAACACTGATATCATCCAATATAATTTCAAATGATTTTCCATCTTCATTTGGGTCGTTGGCATCAAAATATGCAAAATTATTATTTACCGTTTCAATTTGAGACTCGCCATTCTTAATAAGATCAATGGAAACTTCTTTCTTGCTGGTTTCGCCCTTGATTCTCAGTTGAAGGTATACATTCGTCAAATCGTCATGCGGATAACCGACCAAGACCTTCAGTTTTTCTTCGTTTATCACTTCAAGAACAGGCTTTTTCAGGTCGACGAGTTCAATATCCATATCTTGGCCACCGTAGTATCCGAGAATCTCGCCTGTATTGTTATAGTTCCTGCGCGCCTGCTTGGTGTTTTTATTTTCTTTTATAAGATTAAACTCGGTTCCATCATAGTCATGTCCGAAACGGGGCTCCGCACTCTTTCTGGGAGAATAGAAGACGTCCAAGACCGTGGCGGTACTCTTGCGATAACGCACCAGGTAGCTTCCGCCTGATCGAACAGTCTCATCTATTGAAAACTGCGGCAGCATCAGATTCAGCACATTAGCGTCATTCGGGCTGTGCTCCTTCTGTACGACAAAATAATAAATTCCCTCATTAGATGTTATGTCGTCATCATCGCCGATAATGGCGGAATCGTCATCCCAGCGCCGGTCGACAAGCCCTTGGCCGTCGGCGAGCGTCAGATGATTCTGCGCGGCGACAAATATCTCTTTCGCTATGCCATCATATTCAAGTTGACGCAGTGAGCGCTGGTAATTCTGAACCGCGATAAAAGCAACGCCCATCAGCACAAGAACAATCGCCACAGCAATCAGCATTTCTGCCAGAGTAAAGCCGCGACTTCTTCTACCTTTCATTTAATATCACCTCTGTCCTTCCCTGCGCTGCCGATAATCGGGCAGTCCACATCAAGAACCTGTAATTGTCCGAATTTTTATAGTAACAGGGCCAGCCAACACAGGCCCCGACGCGCCTTTTTGTACGCTCAGATCTTCAATTGTAAAAACGCCGTTTTCATATGTAAATCCCTTATATTTTGACACCAGCCCGTCCGGTGCCATTGCCGCGTTCACAACCGGCGGCAGCTGCGGTTTCTCGTCACCGCCGCTCGCCCAGACTCTTGTAATGCCGCTGTCGCTGTTTTCAAGGGCGATGCCTTTCCCATAGTCGGAAGTATAGCTCATCTTCTCGGCTGTATCGACATTCCGCGCAAAGGACAGCTCCCGTTCCAGACTTGACACCGTCGTCGACAAAAGCACTTGTGCGTTGGATGCGTCAAGCACTTTCTGGTATGCGTTGACGGCAGCCGGAACGCCCGCAGCCACCACCGAACTGACCATCAGAAGAATCAGCACTGTTAGGAGCAGTTCTGTTAGCGTAAAACCGGACTTATCTTTCCATTTATGGGGAAACAAACTGTGTTTTTTCATCTGTAACCCTCCTCACGGAGTCGGTGTTGGAAAGTAATAATAAACAATATCTTTCCCGGAAAGCTTTTTTTCTACATACGTAAGCGTGTAGGTGGAAGCCGTGCCGGGGAAGCCGGAAGAAGAACCCTCTTGGAGGGTAACGGTAAGATCTCCTACCTCCGGCGCAGAATCATTGTAATACGTCTCCAACGTCTTGCGGCTTGTGGTAACTGCATTGGAAGCTGCGGTAATCATACCGGCAAGCATGACGAGGCCGAGAGATGAGATCAGAAGCGCAATGAGAACCTCCGAAATGGTCTCGCCCGCGCTGCTTTTTAGTTTTCTGCACAGATTTTTCATGTGTCGTCAACCTCTTTATCTGAAACGGCTGTATTCTCCAGTTTCCATTTGACGCTTCGTGTTTTTGTCTGCGTAATCTTTCTGGTGATTGTCTCTTCAACCCCGATGACTTCCGTCACGATCTTAGTGCTTTCCTCGTTTGTTTCCGGATCGATAACCGTCACGGTGGTCTCCTGCTCAATAGGTTTAGTATCCGTAATCGTGTCTTCCGGAACTGGATTTGTCGGTTTTGCTACCCAGCAAAGTTTCCCATTATCATCATCTGTGTAATCCAAAATGACGCTTTCCGTTTTGAAGTCCATAATAACACGATATTTGTCGTTGCCCGTACTATTTTCAATTGTCAGCGTCAGGTTTCCCTTTTTATCATGATCCTTGTTGATAGCCAACTGCGCTCTTATATTTACGGTGATTCCCGGTTTCTCATCGGCCGAAATGGTATAGGCTATTGCCTCAAAAGAATCAGGCAAACTGTCCCAAGACGCTTCTAGGTCGTTCTCGTTCTTTATTACCAGTTTTTTTGCCAAGCTTTCCAGAATAGTCTTTGTACTCCCGTGGAAGCTCCCAGATTTGGGAATTGCATTACAAGAAATCGGAGAACCCGTCGGAAGAAAAGCGGTACTCTTCGTTCCAGCCGTTTCGGTAGGGGTGCTGCCGTCCGCAAGCGTGGTTCGCACAATTCCCGTCTCGGTTTCCGTTCTTGTCATCGTCACCGTGGTTTTTCCGGCTGTGATCTCTTCCGCCAGCAGCTCCGCTGCTGAATTGACAGCGTAGTATCGCTGCTCATAGTCGGCAAGGCCAGCCAGACGTCCCGAAGCCGCCGTCCCTGCTACCAGCACCACTGAACCCACTACAGCACAAACGAGGAATAGCAACAATGCAAACGTGAGCGATGCTCCTGTCTGGGAGCGGAGTTTCCTTTTCATTTTATTCATCCCTTTCGCTCCCCTTTTCATATTCCTCTATCAATGGCTTAAAATACATTTTCTCAGCTTCCTTACGCGCTTTGATTGCATCTTCAATATCACTATATGATCCAAGGTAAATGTGTCGCTTCTGAACCCGTATTTCAGCAATCCAACTATTGGAATCACTTGCCTTATGTACGCCGGTAACGCCGGATTTATTGTTCTTTCCCGGTGTCTCGCTCTTGATGCGAGTTATGCATGTATCCTTATATATTCCAAAAGCATTTTCTTCTACGCGTTTATGCCCGTTCTCTTTGCGGACACATCCGCAGCTGCATACCTTGCCGCTTAGAAGAATCTTTGTTGTATACAATTTTATATTTCCACAATCGCATGTGCATTTCCAGATTGTGTTCCCCGAAAGTGGTGCAGCGTCAGTTTTACTCATCACTGTTAACTGCCCGATACGTCGGCCTGTAAGATCTGTTTCTTTGAACACATCCTGCAGGCATCCGCAGCTTTTGGTCGCGCCTTTTCTCAGGCTGGTTTGGAGGACATTGACCTTGTTTCCGCAGTCACATTGGCATTCCCATTGACGGTACTTGGTTCCACTCGGGGAAATGTGATTTTCTACTTCTCTGAGAACCACAAGCCGTCCAAATCTCTGGCCTGTTAGGTTCATTCCTTTTGTTTTCATAGTTTTAGTCTCAACTGGATGATCTCATTAAATATGGAGTGGAAGAATTAGATTGTATTCATTATATTTCCTATGTCGGATCTCATCACGCTGATGGTCTGCTGCTTCCGGTGTGGGCAACTATTGAGTTACCCACACGCGGAAGCGTTTGTTTTTCTTGTGGGGTCTGATACCCCAGCATTGAGACATGCTTACTATTGTGCTTAGGAGGTTGGGGTATACCAAGCCGGTGCCTGGCTGAGCGTCGTGATGCTCACGCCGTCGCGGCTGCCATCAACCTTATCCTTACCGACGGTCAGCGTAAACCACTTATCCGGCGACTCATGTTGTTATGCTGTGGGTTTGCTTATGGGGTTGTTGTGTCGGAAGCCGGTTTGTAAGCTTTGTAAGCTGTCTCCGCGGCATCCCGGGTGTCGTAGGGCGGGGATACATACACGCCGTCTCTGCTGCCATCAGCAGTATCGTTGCTGATTACCAGGAAGAACCACTTATCGTCTGCATAACCTGTAGGTGCCTTTGTTTCGTGCAGATAGTAGACACCATAGGACAGCTTGTCGATGAAGTACACGCCGTTTGCGCCGCTGGTGAAGGTGCTTTCGTTGTTTGACGTTACTTGCGTTCCGTCGTAACGGAAGATTTGGAACTGCGCGCCTTGCAGCGATGCATAGGTATTGTTCACCTTCCGCAGAATCACCTTGCGCTCAGCCTCTGGGATATTCTGGACGATGTACTGGTACTCCGCCGGGTTATCCCCTTCCGCCGCCTTGGTTTCGATCTTATAGACCTCGCTGTAGGCTACGGCATTGCTCTTCTTTTCCAGCAATGTGAGCACGCCCTTCTCGTTGACGCTGACCGAATACAGGGTATCGCTGAGTTTATAAGCAAAGGTTTTTCCGTGCAGGTCTTTGGTGGGTACAGCCGTCTCCTTCAGGTAGAAGGTCTTGGGCGGAACCTTGGACAGCAGGACTTCACCGGGATTGAGCGTCCGGGAATCCCCGTTCCTGTCCTTGTAGGTCGCGGTGCCGTCGCTGGACGTTGTCGTTGCCCGCTTTCCATCCTCCTGCGCCGTCTTGCTGCCGCTGAAGGTCATCAGATAGGGCTTGGTGCAGTCTTCGTCCTCATACAGGGTAAAGGTTGCGCCGGGCAGAGCCTCGCCGTAGCTGTCGGTCTTGAGGAACACGACGTCAAAGCCGCCGGTCCAGTAGATGCACTTCCAGCCGTTGATATCGTCGCCCTTCTGGCCGGTCAGGTAATCGCCGCCGCAGTTGGTTTCGCTGTCGGGGCATGCATTGCGGAAGGCCTTATAGCTGTCTTCATTGATCGTTACGCCATCGGCGATGACGGCAAATTGCTTGAGCATCTCATAGTGGTTCACGGTCGATTTTTGGGTCTCGTCTTCCCAAGCCCAGTCATTGGCCCATACCCAGATCGTGCCATCGCCGGAGGTGATTTCGCCCGTTACGCGGATGGCATTATGGGGTTTCGCCGTACCAGGAATATAGATATCCTGGCGGACAAGGTAGTAGTCTTGATTATCCTTCCGGTACTGTTTGCTGCCGTTCGTCGGCTCCTTATTCGGGTCTGTCTTGAAGTCTGCCCCCTTCCGGACAAAGTTTCCAAGAGGATTGTCGTTGGCATCGGCAACTATGATATTGCCATCAGCATTTGTCCCAGTCCCGCCAAAATACGGTTCGCCAGAAAGGTACAGCACGGCGTGGTTATTCGCGTCTTCCCAGGCCAAATAGATACCCGCGCCGTTAGCCGTTGCAGTATTTCCGTTGATTGTTCCTCTGAGCACGGTGCCATTCAACACTTCGTTGGCCATGGTCATTGAAGCGTTGAGAGCGACATACACTGCTCCTCCGTCAACTGCCTCGTTGTTGCGGATTCTGCCGCCGATCATGACTATGCTACTTCCAGATGCAGCAAACACAGCGCCACCGTTGCCTGTCGTTTTGGAATTCTGCAGGTTCGCGCCTGATTCAATGCGCAGTTTCTTATCCGCAGCAACGTAAACAATACCGCCGATGTCTGTTGTCGAATAGTTGTTCTTATCGCCGTCAAGTGTGATTTCCCTCAGCGTCAGCTCAGTGCCTGTGGCATTGATCATGGAGTCGCCGTTAAAGGAACGGGTGATCAGAGCAAACTCGACTGGATTCACGGAAGCGTCGCTTCGATCGGTTTGGAACCCAAAGTAGTCACCGGTGTCTTTCATAGCCTGCGTCACATTGTCTTTCAGCTCCGCCGTGGTAAAGATCACCTTTCGGCTGCCCTGATACCGGATGCTCTTGTCAAGGTCAGCGTCCTTCAACATTTTAAGCTTAACGGTCGTATTCACATTATACGGATACGTACTGAAGGAATAGTCGTTCTCATTTCTGACATAGAGCGTGCCCTGTGTCGCATCAAAGCCATCTCGCAGGACGTTGAAGCCGGTCTGCAAGAGGTTCTTATCCTCAGCATTTGGTTCAGTGATCCTAGCATAGACTGCCTGGGCCTTTCGGGTTTCTGTCTTGCCGCTGATGTTGAGGCTGATGTCCTGATATAGGATCTTGTCGTTGTCATCCGTCAACTTGCAGATCACGTCGACCCAGTAGATGAGCGTATCACTGTCATCACTTTCGTTTCTAACGCCATAAAGTGACAGAGCATGGTCGCTGCGGAAGACCTGAGGATTGAGACGCACAGGTGTTCCGTTCTCCTTGACAGCAAAGGTGCCGAAGGGCTTGCCGGGAAGTCCGTGCTTCTCGAATACAGTGTTGTCGGATTCGATGACAAATACGCCGATCGTACCATCTGTCAGTCCGTCCACCGTCGTGTTGATAACCGCATTGCTGTCCTCGCTCAGGACGAGGTTCATCTGCTGGCTGTTTCCAAGCGCGCCAAAGTTGTCAAACACAGTCGGGGTTCCACCGAAATAAAGTCTTGCGTTCAGTTCGTTCGGTTCGTTCGGTTTGTCCACGTTGATCGCGCCGCCGTTGGTGCCGGTTGCCTTGTTGCCGGTGATGCTGGCGTCGATAACGGTTACTTGTGCGGAATTCCCGGCATAGACGGCACTGCCCAGAGCCGCGCTGTTGCCCTGAAGCGTTCCACGATTGATCGTCACCTCCGCGTTGGGCGCAGCATAGATCGCGCCGCCGTTCACGGCAGTGTTGGAGCTCAACGTTGCATTGTTTACCAGACTCTGGTTTGTGGACAGATCCATGATGTTCAGCGTACCATAGCTGCCGATCATGACTGCGCCGCCATTGCCGTTGGGGGCCTTGTTGCTTGTAAAGCTGGAGCCGTCGCCGATCTTCAGTGTGAGGAAATTACCGGTATTGGAGAGCACTGCGATTGCACCGCCGTCACGATTGGAGGCCTCGTTGCCTGAGAAGGTGCAGTTGCCCACTTCCAGATTCAGATTGCTGTTTTCACCGATGCAGACTGCGCCGCCGCTGCCGGTGGCGGTATTCTGCGTAAACACAACATTTTGAAGCAGATGCTCCGTCTGATTCTCGTCGCTGATGGTGAGAGCACCGCCACAACCATTCTGTACTGCAGACGCTGTGGCCTTGTTGTAGCTGAACCGGGCGTTGGTGATGTTGAAGGTGCAGTTGGCGCCGACTGCAACTGCGCCGCCGTACCCATCGTATCCGTCATTGCTGTTGGTATTCACAACTGCATTGTTGGAGAATATGGCTGTCCTGTTATAGCCACCGTCGATGGTCAGGCTGGTGCCGTCGTCCATGAGAATTGCACCGCCCTTGAGCTCAGAGAATGCATCCGATTCCACCTTGAAGTTCTGGAACTGTACCTGGGTACCGATGGTCAGATTGCACTTCTCTTCGCCCGTGTTTCCGCTTCCGGTGGAATTCTTCACGCGGATAGCTCTGCCGTTTTGATTAATTCCGTCGAATTTTCCGTCGAGTCTGATGTTTTGCAGCGTCAAGCTCACGACATTTTCAAGCGTGATTACCGCGCCTTCCTTTACATCTGATTCATCGTAGGCGCGGCTGATGAGTGCGCGGCTGGTATCGCTGGTGCGGTTGGTGCTGAAGACATAGCGATCCGTGGTGCTTGCCGTGCGGCTGGCGGTGGTAAAGGTCAGCGGCCGGTCGGCATTGGAATAGGTGATCGGTTCCGAGATCGTAAAGTCCTTGAGCACCTGGAGTTTCAGGGCGCTGACGTCCGCAGGAGAACCGTCAGCATAAACAAAGCTTCCCGTCTGCGCGGTTTCAAAACCTTCCTCCAGTGTCGGATAGATTGCGGGGAAGAGTCTGACGCTTTCCGTTTCTTTATTCTCCCAGACTTTATGTCCTGCCGTATAAAGGAGTTTGTTATCTCCATCCGTCAGCTTGCAGACGACTTCCTGGTTGGAAACCTCGTAATAGCCCTCCGTGTTCTTGAAAAGCTCTTCGTACCTCGCGGGACTGGTATCAGTGCGAGGGATCCACTCGCTGAGTGTGACGTCGATCTTCAACGGATCGCTTTCGTTCTCCTTAACCACCAGCTTGAAGACCCGGTCGCTCTCGACATAGAAGGCTCGGTGGCCTTCTCCGTTTCTTTCGGGATACGCAGTCTCCAGCAGGTAATAGGTGCCGAGGGGCAGCTCGCGGAAGTAGACCATCCCCTTCGGGAGCGTTTTGTTGTCCTTGTCCTTGAATTCTGTGGTGCCGTCCGCGGAAACAGCAGGCGCGGGATAGTTTTCTCCGTCGCGGCTCCAGAGCATGAGCTGGGGATAACCATCCTCAAAGGCGGCGGGCTGACCGTCACCGTCAAGGATCGCACTGTAGACCGTAAAGGCCGCTCCGGGCAGAGCATTGCCGAAACCGTCCACCTTCATAAAGCAGGCCTCGTAGTCGTTTCGGATGTTCACGATGCCCTGGTTGTCCCTGGCAAGATTAGCGCGGAGAATCGCCTTGTTGTACTCGTCCAGCGGGAAAATGCCGTGGAATTTGCTTATGTCCTTGGTAGAGCGGGCAACCAGGGTTGCAGCGTCCGCCACGTTGAGCGGTCCGTCGCCCTCCCAGAGGAATTTGTTGTCATCATTGGGAGCCAGATACGGCGTACCGACGAGCACCAGATAGATCGCGTCGTTCTCCTTGAAGCTGGTGGGAATCTTGGTCTCCTTCATGTAATAGACGCCAATGCGGATGGAGCTGAATTCCACTTTGCCTCTGGCGAGAAGATTGCCCTGGGCGTCTCTGTCGTTCTCTCCGTCCGCGGAGGTCGCCGTCGCCACGATGTTCTCATCCTTGAAAACTTCTTCCGCAGCTACCGTGGAAAGATTCTGATACTTATAGAGTGTGAATTCCGCACCCGGTACTGCGACGCCCTTGTTGTCCACCTTCTTAAAGGAGACCGTGTACATCTTATCCCAGTAAACATTTTCACCGTTTCCGAGCTGCACACCGGCGAGATATTCGCCATTGCTGCAGTGGGTATCGATGTCAGCCAGAGCGTTGCGGAAATGACTCAGCGTATCGTCGCTGACGGTAACGCCGACGGCAATCTTTGCAAACTGCTCATTGGGCAGTCTGTGGGGGCTGTTTTCCGGCCAGACCCAGATCGTGTCGCCTACCAGCTCGCCGACGACATAAATCGACGTTGCGTTCTTGCTCTCATAGCCCGCCAGATAGATATCCTGCCGCACGTAGTCCGTTTCTCCGCCGTTGGTAATTCTGGGAAGATTCGGCAGAATGTTGCGACTGAATTTTGGACTGTCCTTGATGTTGATCCTGCCGCCCTCGGCCAGATAGATGCACGCGCCCTTGGTGGCGTTGACAACGCTTCCGTTTTGCGTCATGTAGCCGTTCTGACTGAACTCCGGGCTGCCGGTGATGTTCATGGTCACACCGGCCGGGAGATAGATCGCGCCGCCTACATCGGCGTAGCAGTTGCTGATCACGGTGCTGTCCTTGATGTTGAGGACGCTCCCACTCGTCGCCATGTGTACCGCGCCGCTATAGCCGGGGGCCGTGCAGGCGTTGATGGTCGTGGCGGTCTTGGTGGTGCTGCCTTCCGGGGTGTAACTTTGCAGGGTGAGCGCCTTGGTATTGCTGTAGATCGCGCCGCCGTAGCCACTGTTGTGGGATGTGGAGCAGTTTTCAAAGCTCGTGCCGGAGACAGTGGTTGCGGAGCCTGCGACGCTGCACTGACAGTACAGCGCGCCGCCGTGGTTATATGCTGTGCTGTCGGCAAAAGAGCTGCCCTCGATTTCGACCGTCTTCGCCTGGGTATAAACCGAGCCGCCGTAGTTGTAGGCTGTGTCTGTACCTTTGGTGGAACAGCCGTCAAACGTAGTGTTTTTGATGGTGGTCGTTTCCCTGTTGCCGGAAGGCTTGTTCTTTCCATCCACATATCCGTGATAGATTGCGCCGCCGTCCGACGTGGCACTGCAATCCTTGAACGAGCAGTCTTCTACACTCAGCTCCGCGGTTCTGGCTTCAATCGCGCCGCCATGGGCCCAGGTGTTTCCATTTGTCAGACAATTTTCAAACGCGCAGTTTTTGACGGTTGTTGACGTACCATCGTTTGCATTATTGTGGTAGACTGCACCGCCCGCGGACTGTGTCTGGCAGGAATCAAAGAAAACCCCGTTGATTTCCATGCTCGAACCGAGTGATGTAATCGCGCCGCCGTTATACGCGCTGCAGTTGACAAAGGCTGTGCCAAACTTTCCGGTTTCTTCAGAGCTGTTGGTGATATTCAGGTTGTATGCTCTGATTGCGCCGCCGTTCGGCTTATTAGTTCCAGTTCCGGTGCAGTTAATAAACCTGACCGTCGGCTCCTTGCTGGCGGAATCATACACACCGTTGACGGTTACCTGGGCAGCAGCAGCCGCTTCGATCGCGCCGCCGTTACTGGCTGCGCCGTATTGTAGCGTTGTGCCGCCGTTGATCACCAAGGCGCCCTGCGCGGCTTCGATCAGCCTGTAGTTGCCTTGGGTAGTTGTTTTGTCCTTGCGGCCGTCAAGGGTAATGTTTTCAAGCTGGAAGGTGGCGTCGGCATTATTCAGCTTAAAGAGTTGGTTGTTGCTGTTGGTTCTGGAGATGGTGCAGACAGTACCCTCTGTACCGCGGTAGGGGTGCTTGCCATCGTATTTGCCCGTTACCGGATCTGTACCTGTATAGGTTTCCGTGGTCAGCGTGATATTCGCATTGGGGAAGTTCTCAATCTGCGTGGTCTGCCGGAGAGCATAATTCTCCACCAGCATCTTGATGTACACTGCTTTACCGGTTTGACCGTCCGCATCCTTCACGCTATTGAACTCTTCAATCGCCTGAGACAGTCTCTGGTAGATTGCGTCCCTGCCGTTGGTGCGCGTGAGGGTGTTGCCGTCCTTGTCCGTAATCTTGCAGACGTAGTAGCCCCAATGGATGTACGCGTCATCGCCCTGGTAACCGTAAAGCAGGCTGTCGCGGTTGTTGAAGAAGGCGTCCAGGAAGCTGATGCCCGCGTCGCTGTCGTGGTAGGTGCCGAAGGGCTGGCCATACTTGCCGTGATTGGCATAGGCATTGTTGGGATCGGACACATACACGCCGATATGCGCCCCGGAACCAAGGCCGACACTCGTTGTGTTGATGATTGTGTTGCCGTTGATCTGCATCAGGACATCGTGATTATTAACGGTATCGGCGGAGCTGGTGTTGTTTTCCACCTTCACATCGTTTTCAAAGTAGAGAGTGCCGCCGTGGATCGCACCGTCATTGATGTTGGAAACGATGTTGTTGGAGACCACCAGATTACCGGAGAAGGTGGCGGTTTTGCCGACATAGACCGCGCTGCCGTTTACCGCCTGGGAGCCAGTGATTCTGCCGTCCTTGATGGCAGCATTTGTGACGCCCGTATCCAGATAGATACCACCGCCGTTGTTGCCTGCGATGGCGTTCTGAATCGTCAGGTTTTCAAGCGTCACATTCGTTGTTGCCCGCGTCCAGATCGCGCCGCCGTTGCCACTTGCGATGCAGCCGAGGCTCTCGCTATCAGCGGGGTCAACGCCGAAGGTGCTGTTTTTGATCGTGAGATTCTTTTGCGTGGAATCGCCTCTGCTGTTTCTGTAATGGTAAACCGCGCCGCCGTTCGACGCAGAGGAGCCGCAGCCGTAGAAATTGGAATTTTCGATGGTCAGCGTCTCATGGGAGGAGAGCACCGCGCCGCCGCCGTTTTTCGCCGTGCAGTTTTTGAAGGTGCTGCCCGTGATCGACGCCGTACTGCCGCCGCCCTGACCGCCGATGTGGAGCGCGCCGCCCTCCTTCAGGGTGGAAACGCAATCCTCAAAGTAGCTGTCTGTCACATAGGTGGTTTTTGCTTTGGTGTTCATAGCTCCGCCGTAGTGCTGCAAAGCAGTGGGGTCATAACGATCCTCTGCGCGGCAGCGGATAAAACGGCATTTGTCAACAGTCGTTTTAGAATTGGCCCATGTATCGGTATAGCTACCGCCAAAGTAGTGGTTGACCGCGCCACCCTCTTTGCCGGCCCAGCAATCAGTGAATGTACTGTTTTTATATTCCATACAGGACAGGTAGCACTGAATCGCGCCGCCAGAGCCATTGTCAGTACCGGAAGAGCAATTTGTAAAGGTACAATTCATAATAGAAAGCTTGGTTGTGCTGCTCGATGCGGTTTTATAATTACTTGTATAAACCGCAACTGAGCCGCCCTGCGCCTTACAGCTGCAATTATTGAATGTACAGGATTCAATATAGACTGCTTTCTCGTTCACGTCCATACTATTGGTGCTCGGAACAAGCGCTACCACAGCGCCGCCGGATTTCAATGTATCGCAAGAGTCAAAACTGCAGTTCAAAACTGTCAAATGCTTGACTTTCTGGACACCAATTCCACCACCGCCGTATCCGGCATCGCTTCCACCCGTGGTATTTTTTGCACTGCATTCCTTAAACGAACAGCCTTTAACAGTAATGTCTTTATTATTTTCTGTATTCGCATAAATTGCACCGCCGTCACCATCTTTGGATTTTGCCACGCAATTGTTGAAGAGAATACCAGGTTGGGTTTTATCATCACCACCGTCAATCACTACGTCCTTTTGAATACTGTAGTGAATAGCGCCACCATCATCGGTCTCTGCAAAGCAATCTTCAAACCGGATGCTTCCATCTGCCCCTTTGATGTTCAGTGTGCCACTTTCTGCGCAGATTGCGCCGCCGCGCCGGGCGTGGAGGTTGGAGAAGAGGCCCGCATTCACGTTCAGCGTACCAGCGTTGATATAAATCGCGCCGCCGCGGCCGTTGTTGCCGTCAGAGTATGCCTTGAAGGCTGAATTGCGCATCGTTGCACCTGTGGTAATGTTCAGCGTGCCTCCTGTGACATTGATCAAACCGCCGTTTGTTGCCGCCTCGGCATATTTCCCGTTTGTTCCGTCACGCTCGCTACCGCCGTCCAGAACAAGCCTCTTAATCGTGATATCGCCGCCGGACACGGCAAAGCAGGAGTTGCTTGTTCCGCCGCCATAGCGATAGATGGTGCTGCAGTCTCTTACGCCCATGTATGGGAAGAGTGTATCATTCTTGTCAGCGGTAGTCAGTGTCATGGTCATGCTCGGGAAGGTCAGCGCGCCGCTCTGCTGGATGGTATACTCATCCACCAGCATTTTCACCGCCGCTGCGTTTGTTATGTCCGGATAGGCCGTGAATGCATCAGAAAGCTTTCCATATACAGCGGGCTTGCCGGTGTTGTCGTAGAGCACATTGCCCGCACTGTCCGTGATCTTGCAAACGCCGGGGATAAAGGTCACGGTACCGTCACGATCAACCATGGCAATGGTGTAGCTCTTGTTGCCATCGGAAGCCGTAAGCGTGTATTCCGATGATACCGCCAGAGAAGCATTTTCCAAGCCAAGAACCAGCTTTGCGCCGTCAGGAACCGTCAGGTTTTTGCTCTCGCCTGCCAGGAGGGTAAAGCTTGCCTGCCCGTTTTCGTCGGTGATAATGCTGTTGGTTGGGTCGTCCGTGTCTTCGTAAAGGGTATAGTTTGCCGCGGAAGGATCAGTGCTTGTCAGCGTCACCGTAACGGTCAGGCTTTCATTGTGTCCGTTCCTGACCGTCACAACGCGCGTGTCGCGGGTAGGCTTCGCCCAAACCGCGTAGAGTGTAGTCGGCGCGGTCACAGGTGTATTGAAGTCATAGGCTTTGGCGGAAATATCTTCACCCGCCGTATGTCCCGCTTTTGCAAAAACTTCATCCGTCGTCCAGCCGAGGAAGTCAATTCCCTCCGCCGTGGGATAGACGGGATCGGAGCTGGGTCTTGCGACCTTCGCGCCCGTGTCCACGGCCTTCTGATAGACCTTGCGGTCGCCGTCCCGGTCATGGTAGCCGTCCATCTCCGTCGTCCACGCGCCGCCGTTGGAATCGAAGCTTACCAGCGGCTGCTCGGTAAAGGTGACGGTGGAATCCGCAACACTGTAGCGCAGCTTGCCCTTTACTGTGAAACTGCTATTATCGTAAACGCGCAGAACCGCAGGGTCAGCAGTCTCATGGAAGGAGGGCTCGTTATGGATAGTGTAGTAGTAGCCTTCTTCAGGCGTAATGCCTGTGACTGTATAAAGCTGTTCGTAGGTCACGCCAGTATCGTGCTCAATTTCCAGAATAGCCGTCTCACCTGCAGCAACACTCAGCGTGGCTGTCTTATTGCTGCCAATCAGCTCCTGACCGGTCTTATCACTGTTGACACGATAGATTTTATTTTTCTTTTCAATCGTAACTTTGACGTTTTCCAGCGCTGATGATGTGTTATTTACCAACTGTAAGCCTATGAGCTGGCTGTTGTTATAAGCGATTGTTGCATCAGCTTCTACTGCCGTGATCTGATACTTCAAAGGATCGGGATTTTGTGTGGTGTTATTGATTTTGGTCTCATACCCAACGATAAATTCCTGGGATATGCTAAACGTCGCGCCGTAGGGGACGGTCAGCACGTTCTGCTGTCCCGTTGTCAGATCGAAGCTTATCGCGCCGTTAGTGAAGCCGTTCAGGTCATAATCGTCGTACCCTTCTGGTTTGGTGCCCTCACCATTCCAGTCCGTCACCGTGGCTGTATAGGTGAAGGGAACCACGTTGCCGGAGTAACCGTTGACGGTATTTGACACTGTGATCGTCTTCATCTTGCGCGAGTTGGTGAAGGCAATGCTCGTATCCTCTTCGGAAACAGGGTCGAGGCTCGCCGTTGTGCCAGACGATGCCGTCCCGCCGTTGATGGAACAGGTCGTGTCATAGAAATCCGGATGACCGTTGACATTCGTCTCCTCAATCGTCAGCTTTATGCCGTCGGGGATGGTCAGGGGGATGCTCTTTTTCCCGCTTACGTTCTCGCCATAGTCGAACGTAATCACTGCCACGCCGTTTTCATCGGTGATGATGCTCTTTGTCTCGTCCCTGTAGACCTGATAGTTCTTAACAGGGGTTTCCTCCTGGTCCTTGTTTTTCAGCGTGAGCGTAAAGACGTAGGACTCCGTCTTCGAGACCTTACCCACAAGGGTCTTGCTTAGCTCGATCTCCGCCAGCTTGCGGGTATTCTTGTAAATAACGACAGCCCCAGCGTCGCTCACCCGGAAGGTGAGAATATGGTTAGCTTCGTCAAGATCTGCGATAGCCGCGCTCTCCCCTCCGGAGGGCGTCGTATGGGCAGTGACATCGATTCGGTAATCGGGATTCACAGTCTCCGTGATGGTCATGGTCGCGCCGACAGGGGCCTGGAAATTCCGCACGAAATCGACAGTATCCGTCGGCTGCATCTTAAAGCTTGCCTCACCGTTCTCGTCAGTGACAATACCCTCCGCTAGCGTGAAGCCTGAAACCTTCGTTCCGTCCGCCTCGGTCAGTTTGACGGTGAAATCAAAGTCAACAGCGCCGGTCGCCAGTCTGTCTTCCAGTTCTTTTGTCAGCTTTACCGGGGCCTGCCTGCGGGTATTGGTCACAGTGACAGTGCTGTCATCTTGAGCGGTGAACACGCCGTCCTCAATGCTTATGGTCTTCTCGCTTGCGGTTTCCTTCGCGCTGTAAGTCGGCGTATAGTTGGAAGCCGACTCAGAAATCGTGTACTCGCCCACGGGCAGCGGGGAGATCGTAATTATCTTATCCTTTGGCACATTTCTGAGGACGATCCTGCCGGCCATGCCCGCCCGTGCCGCCGTAACCGTATAATCGAGCGTACCGTCAATGATATAGCTGTTCATTGCGATAAGCGGAGAGGTGAGAATGATCGTGAAGCCGTCATCGGCGTAGGCTCCATCCACCGCTTTTTTGATCGTGATGGTCAGGCCGTCCCAGATGACGTTGGTGGAGGTGCCCTCCTTCAGCTTGCCGCGATAGCCGTAGGTATCGTTGATAAAGCGGTCAAGGTGCTCCGTCTGTTCAAATGCTGCCGTGGCAAACTGCTCGCCGATCAGGATATGGCCTTCCATCGCCGTGATCCCGATATGCGCGGAATCTGAAAGGCCGGGTTCGACAACATTCACCACGTTATCGCTGTCAACGCCGATGTAAAGGTTGGCTGCCTTGCCTTGCGTGTTAGTATTCTCAAAGATGACAGAGCTGCCGGAGATATTGATCTTGTCGCTGGAAGACTCGACCACCACAGCGCCGTCAGCCGCGCCGGTGTTGCCGGTGATGCTGCCGCCGGTCATGTTGAGCGTTCCCTTCAGATAGATGGCGGAGGCGCTGGGAGCGCTGTTGCCGCCGATCACAACGCCGTCAACAATGTTCACCGTTCCCCCGGCATACACCGCGCCGCCCTTGCCGCTGGCAACGGAATTGCGCAGGGTAGTGTCGGCATTCAGGTTCAGCGTGCCGGTGCTGAACACAAGACCGCCGTCGCCCGTGGCGGTAATGCTGTCGCCCTTTCCGCCGTCAAGGCAGATGTTTGCCAGCGTCAGTGTTCCGGCGTTTTTGAGTATGCTGCCGCCAGCCCCGCCTCTGGTGATGACGGCGTGGTTTCCTTCCTCGCCGGGCTTGAAGGGAAACTGTTCATCCGTTGTCGAAGCCGTGGTGAGGGTCAGACTCTCCCCTTCTTCAAGGACGATTCCATCCGTTTCAGGGATGGCATAATCTTCCAGCATATAAATAGTCCAGGGAGAGGTAAAGCTGCCGCTGTTGTAGCGGAGATATTGCAGTGCTCTTTTCAGGGATTCAAAGACCTGGGGATTCCCATTATCCGGTACCACCTTGCAGATAACGTGCAGGGTGTTGGTGTAGGTAAGGGTGACGCTGTCGGGCTCACTGCTGGTGTCATATGTGAAGGTTCTGCCGTTGTCGCCCGTACTTCCGCCGACCGTCGCACTTGTCTCCACCGTGTACTCCGCGTTATACGTCTCGGTGACGGATGCATGCACACCGGCCGGGAGACTGAGAGTGATGGACGCGCCTTCCGTCGGCTGCTGCGCAGGGTCGGGATCTGTCGGCTTGAGCGTAAAGGTCGCCTCGCCGTTCATGTCGGTTACAATATCGTTGTCCGACCCGTCTGCATCATAGACCATCCACTGGCGGATGGGATACACGTCGTTCGTCAGCTTCAAGGTAAAGGTGAAAGGTCTTTCCCGCGACTCTGCTCGGGGATCGTCCTTCAGAGGAGCCTTCGTCACGGTGAGGGACACGATATCCGGCGCGATTTTGTTTTTAATGGTGACAGTTCCTTCGGCTTCCTCTAAATCATAGCTCTCCTGATAGAACTCATTGCCGAAGGACGGCACGCTCTCCATGACGTGATAGAAATAGGGGAATCCCGCGTCATCCTGCATATCCAGGTCTTCAATGACCATGGTCCAGTCATCATCCGAGCCAAAGGTTAGATCGCTCCTTACCTTTGTCATCGTTTTGACAGCCTCAGCCATTTGCGCGTTTGTGATATCCCCGGTGCCAATAAAAGAGATCGAACGATAGACGTCAAAGGTCACCGGAGACTGTTTGCCTAAAACGCTTTCATCTGTAATTTCCGCAGCGTTTTCCGTATCACTCCAGTCATACCACTTTTTGTTAACCGTCAGCTTGGTGGCGGGCTTGTTGCGCACAATGTATACGCCTGCGTCGGACACGCCGTACTCTTGGACATAGCGCGCCTCAAGAGGCGTAACGTCGTTGATATATTCTTCCTTGATGGAGTAGGTGATATTGCGGTCTTGTTCATCCCTCGAAGGCAGGTCTGTGAAGACAGTCTGGTTGTAAGGAGCGGAGCTGCTGAGCACCACTGTCTTCGGATCGTCTCCATCCATGACAGGCTGTGGATCTCCCCCATCGACAGACTGATACAGTCCGATCGTTACCCGCGCAACATTACTCGGCCATGCGTTGCCCTGCCAGAGTGCCATGACAGGCACCGCGACTTTCTTCTTCTGGTTATCGATGCTGATGCTGTCACCGGAGTTAGTCAGGTTCACAGCTTCCGCACCGGCAGGCAGATTTGCCTTAATGCGCTCTTCCAGGAACGGGTCATTGCAAAAATAGAAGTAGCGCCAGTTTTCCTGCAAAGGCAGCACATAGTTTTCAGGCGGGGTGACCTCGCGGATTCCGTAGAGTATCTCGGACTCAAATTCTTCGCCGCCGCGAATCACCAGCTTGCCGGAGGCGTCCGTTGTGTAGCTTGTAACCGCCTCGCCGGACGGTTCGCCGTTCACGATCTTGAAAACCGAGAATACCGCGCCGGGCAGTGCCACGCCGATGGTCTTGTCCATCTTGGTGATGGTCAGCTGAGACTCCTCATAGCGGTTGTCAATGACAACGTTGACCGTGTCATTTGTGTTTTCGATGTAGAATTCCGGAGGCTGCGAAAAAGTATCAGAACCTCCGTCGTTCACCATGCAGAAATAGCTTTGAGAAAGAACGATTTCCTGCGGCAGATCCCATGGGCGTGCATTCTCCTCAATAACGCGATAAGTCTCCTCATTAGGAACCAGATTAGTATTAAATGTAATGTAACCCCAGTTTGTATCACTGCGCGGATGACGCTCTAATTCCTCCCAATCATTCTCCCCCAGTTTTCTCTGAAGAACTGCGGTGACATTGTCCTGCTGCTCCTGCGTCAGACCATAGCTGCCCGAAAAGCGAATGGCAACTTTAAGGCCCGGTTCCGCCCCATAGAGACGCACCTTCATTGTGTCGCCGTTATAGTATTCGTAATTCGAATAATTCGGATTATCTTTAATCATGAAGCCGTAGAGCGTATTGTCCTTCTGATATCCGGCCGGGGTCTGGATCATTTCAAGATAGTAGCGCGTGTTTTTTTCTATGACAACATCGCCGGGCTCCTCCTGGAGTTCGACATCCGCATATCCGTCATCACCCGTTGTGAAGGTAACGGGCTGACCCTTGTTTTCGCCAAGCTTGTACTCCAGAGGCCGCTGGTTGGCGTCCATGAGAATAAACTTTGCGCCTTTAAGGCCGGTCTCCATCGTTCCGTCGGCGTAAACGAAGAGCTTCACCATATAGTTTTTGCCGAAACCCGCCACGTCGGAGGCGCTGGGGAAGATCGTTACGCCTGACATCTCGCCGGCGGTAGAACGGGCGATCTCGCCGCCTTCGCTTGTTTTCAGCACAGCCGTGCCGCGGAAGGTCGCGACCTGTTCCGGTTCCGCTGTGATGCGCGTGCGGTAGGTAATGGTGACAGGCGTCTCGTCGGGGATCACAAAGGTACCGGTATTGCCTCTGTAGTCATAGTTAACAGTGCGTGTAGAATCAAGCGCAACGCTGTGATAGTCGATAACCTGGCGGGCATCGACAGGATCGTCATCATCAAAGGTATCGGCCAGAGTCAGGTTTTCGCCGTTATTCAACTGATAGCCCTCCGGGTTCACCGTGACCTTCCAGTAGGCCCAGCTGCCTTCCAGCCTGACAAACTCTCTTGTGAGCGGGGTGTATTCGACCGATGCGGAAGCGTCCTTGCTTTCGGCAGGAGTTTCCGTCTCGCCGTCCACATAGTTGAGGGTGAGCGTGTTTTTCAGCTCGACCTGCCCGCTTTCGCTGTTGTAGGCAAAGGCCGCATGATCGACCGCGGCTGTATCGGCTGTATAGCTCAGCGTGAGCGTATCACCGTTATACATGCGGGAGACGGTGAGCGGGAAAGACGTGAAGCCGGTTTCCGTTTCTCCTGCGTTTGTATCGTTGATCTGGCTTTCCATGCCCTCTCCGGGTGTAACGCCTTCCGCATGGGCATAAGTATAGCTGCCCTCGCTGAACATCAGGCCGGAGTTTTCCGCCGCCGTCAGATCGGCAATCCTGACGGCATACTCCCCCGGATTGCCCTGGACGCTGATCGTCGCGGTATAGGGGACGGTCTTAGTTACGGTATTATACTCGCCCGCGTTGAACACGGCAGATACCCGGAACACATCCAGCGTACCGTTTACATAGGTAATGGCATAGTCAGCCGTCACGTCATCGCCGTTCCCGTTCACGATTTTCGCTTTGCCGGGGACATTATAATAGGTGCCGACATTGATTGTCTCTACGGTCTCTGCATCGTCACCGATCCCGTTTTTTACGGTATACGTCAAAGATTCGATGCTGTCGCCCACCGCAAGGACAGTATTGGTGGTATAGCTGTCCCTGGTCAGTGCCGTCTCGTCGTAAAACTTCGTGGCGCTGTCCGCCGTGATGGTCAGGGCAATGGCAAACTTTGCAGTAAAGGTAACGTCGTCGGTCACAACCGTTTCTTCGGTGATGGCAGGCTCCCAGCCGGCAAAAACATAGCTCAGCCCGCTTTCGTCTGTTTTGGTCGGCGTCTCCCCGTCGTAGTTCGGGGGCGTGTTTGCCGCTACGTTCTCGTCCTTCTCCAACTCTGTACCGTCGGCATTGAGCCATATGACGGTATAGGTCTGTTCCCCCTCGTCGGTGACCTTGATCTCGACGCTCCTGCCATTTGTGAGCGTGAAGGTCAGCTTTTCCTCCGTGTCGAAGGGCGCACGAGACCGGAGCAGCCAGTCAGTCGTCTGCTCTTCGGTCTCTTCTATTTTAACTATATCTACGAGCGCAGGATCAGAGAAAGCGACGTCGGCAACATCCGTGACAGTGATCTCTTCCACGCCGAGCTTTTCCAGCAGGGCGGAGAGGGTGATCTCGCTCTCGCCCGCGATGGAGTATGTATACTCGCCCCAGTGGAAGTCCACCGTGTAGCCCGTGAGAACATACACCGAGAACCCGTCCGCTGTGAACTCCACGGCGCCGTCGTTCAGGGTATAGTCGACCGTCTCCACCTCTTTGCCGAAGTGGAGCAGGCTCAGCTCGTCCGCGGCGCTCACGTCCGTGTCGAGCAGGGAGATGCTGACCTT
>JBGUWL010000042.1:0-26105 GCA_045221075.1 Acutalibacteraceae bacterium | reverse complement strand
TCTCTATGAACTCTATCGAAAATACCTTTCTGGGGGAATCGAAGCCATCACGGGCAATCATTACGGCGGCAATCGGAGAAATATGAGCTATGAGGAAGAAGAAATATTCCTGTCGCAATTCATCAATGAGGCAGACGGCGGTCATATAACCGATGTGAAAGCCATAAAGGCCGCTTATGACAAGAAGGTTGAACACGAAACAGGACATGGTCAGATATTCTTTGTGTTGCACCCACAGGATGGTTAAAGAAGTTACCCGGTAGCAGACATCCGAAGAGTGAAAATCCGGAGACTGTTGAAGCCTCAAAAAAATTAACACCAGAATCCAGGAATTGAAGAAAGTTTTCAACAATACAAAACGGGTATAGTTTGATGTTTCAGGATGAGTGGCTTTGGACGTATCAACAAGCCTAAGCACTGCTGGTGCAGAAAAGGCATACGGCCTCGGGTTCCATGCCATCATATCCGTCAATACCGATACGCTTACGGAGCTGTAGACCCCGTATCCGGTGATGGGTATTTTCTCATACTTCAGTACTGTAACAAGGTATGTATGAACATCTTCCTGGAACGTTTATCTGCGGCATATCCGGACAATTACAATTATCCTTGTGTGCGATGGTGCAGTTTGGCACAAATCAGGCTCCTTGCAGTTGTTTCCAAATATTAATGTTTGTTAATATCTTTCTGATAACATTGTTAGTAATACTTGTATCTTTGTAATAAAATGTTATAATTTAAAAAGAGAGGTTATATGCATTTGCTTTGTAAAGGAGGAATAATATGAAAGGCGGATTTGTAAAAAAGATATTGGCGGCGTCGCTTGTGCTGACCCTTGTGAGCGGTGCGGTCCCGATACCGCAGCTTACGGATCTGTTCGGAGACGCAGTCATAACTGCAAACGCGGAAACAGACGCAAACGGCTCTGGATCCGGATCCGGTGAAAGCGGCATCGGAGAAAACAACGGAGGAACAGATCCGGAAATCAATAATGCGGAACTCATTCGTGTCAGCTATCTTGATGAAAACGGACAAATACAAGAAAAGGATTGCCAGGCAGTCGATGCCAGCGTCAGTACCCTTTCTGCAGGCTGGTATGTTATAAGCAGAGATGTCACCTTTAACGAGAATAGATTAATTATCCTTGAAGATGTCAAGCTTGTATTGTGTGACGGAATCACCTTGTCGGCATTATGCGGTATCTCTGTTTGTCAGAATGACAGCCTTACCGTTTACGCTCAGTCCACGGGCAATAGTATGGGTGGTATCTACGCCAGTTCCACTGGTGGTTATTCGGGTATCGGTGGTATTGACCATAAATGTGCAGGTACGATCACTATAAACGGCGGTAAAGTTACAGCGGTCTGTGGAGGTGATGGCAGTGCCATTGGCTGCGGAGGTGAAACAGCCGGCGGAACGATCACTATAAACGGAGGCATTGTGAAAGCAACCAAAACAATTACTTCCGGCACAGGCATGGGTGACGGCATTGCACCGCAGGATCCTGGCGGGCAAATAAATTCCTGTGAGATAACTCTCGGTTGCAGAAGTGCTGATGACTCTGTCTGCTCTGATGGCTGCAGAGGCGAAGTGAGTGTTGCTTCCGGACAGACACTGACCGACGGCGAAAACCTCTACAGAGGTAAGCTCAGCAGCGATCAGGTATCGGCTATTGCCCAAAAAACTCTTGTACGTGCCTATACTGTCGGTCTTCCCGAAAACAGCGCATACGGCACTGTAACGGCAGATAAGAGCTTTGTTGCAGCAAATGCGGCGGATAAGACCGTCACTCTTACCGTCACGCCGAAAAACGGCTATATGGTTAAAAGCGTAAGCGTAAATGACAATACTGTTGCAGTCACAAATAAACAGAACGGCACATATTCCTTTACCGTGCCTGACAAAGATGTCACCGTGACGGCAGAGTTTATGTCAGAACCCGGCTTTGATGCCGCAACCGGCACCCTTATCCTCAGGGGACAAATTGAGAAGAGCACTGATGGTCATAGCGGTAACCTGCTTCCTCAGGGCGTAGCAAAAGGAGATGTCAGGCACATTATAATCGGCCCTTCCGGCGCAGTATTTCCGGAGGATTCATCTGATTTGTTCTCTGGCTTCAGCAATGTAGAATCTGTCGACCTTACCGGAGCGGATACCAGTGCTGTAAAGAGTATGTCCGGTTTATTTTACGACTGTACTTCTTTAACGACCCTTGATCTTGGCGGCATCGATACGAGCAGTGCAGAGGAGATGTCTGGAATGTTTAATAACTGCACCAGTCTGACCTCCCTTGATCTGAGCAGTTTTGATACGAGCAGTGTTACTACAATGAGTTCTATGTTCTGGAAATGCACCATGCTGACCTCCCTTGATCTTAGCGGTTTTGATACGAGCAGTGTAAAGACTATGGAAAAGATGTTTTATGGCTGCGGCAATCTGTCCTCCCTTGATCTGAGCAGTTTTGACACGGGCAGTGTCACTACAATGAACTCTATGTTCGTGGGATGCAACAGGTTGAACTTTCTTGATCTGAGCAGCTTTGATACCGGAAATGTTGCGGATATGAGTCGGATGTTCGATAGCAGCGCGATCTGTGATCTTAAATCTATCTATGTGAGCGAAAAGTGGAGCACTGAAAATGTCAATGAATCCGATAACATGTTTAATAATTGTGGTGCACTGGTAGGCGGCCAAGGAACGGTTTTTAATGACACCTGCACAGACAAAACCTATGCAAGGATCGATGGAGGTGTAACTGATCCCGGATACTTTACTGCTTCTTTGTTCGATTTTACCGTCAACGCCGAGCACGGACGGGTCGTTGTGAAAGACCGGTATATGATTAATAACGGCAGTAAGGTGACCCTGAATATCATACCCGACAAGGGCTATGAATTAAAGTCCCTTATCGTGAAGGATGCAGAAAACAATGCGCTGAAAGTAACCGACAACCAGTTCGATATGCCAAACAGTAATGTTACCATAACTGCGGTATTTGATGTGGAGTCAGATTTCGATTCGGATACAGGTACCCTCACTCTGATTGGTGATCTGATAAAGGGCGAAAATTATTATGATAACCTGATCCTTCCCGAGGGCGTGGAAAATGAGGACGTCAGGATAATTGTTGTAGGTGATGACGGAGCAGCGTTTCCGGCAGCTGCATCATACCTGTTTGCCGGATTTTCAAATGTTACACATATTGATCTGACAGGTGCAGACACAAGAAAAGCAAAAAATATGGACGGTATGTTTTACGGCCTGGGAAAACTGTCATATCTTGATGTAAGCAGCATGAATACGGCCAATGTATCAAGCATGAAGAATATGTTTGAAGGATGCGCTACACTTACATCTCTGGATGTAAGCGGCTTTGACACAGGCAAAGTTATTTCGATGGATTCTATGTTCGGCTTCTGCAGCGGACTGACCGATCTTGATCTGAGCAGTTTTGATACAAGCCGGGTGACGGACATGTCGAATATGTTTGTTTGCTGCAGCGCACTGGAAGAACTTGATGTGACCGGATTTGATACGAGCAGCGTAACGAATATGAACTCTATGTTCTATTACTGCAACGGACTGACAACTCTGGATCTGTCCGGCTTTGATACCGGAAAGGTGGAGAACATGATCTATATGTTCGCAATGGACAGAGATAAGAGCAGCCTTTCCACGATCTTCGCGGGCAGAAACTGGAGTACGGACAATCTTGAAAGTGCGAACGGTGTCTGTTATTCGGATTATATGTTCTATGGCTGTACCGGATTGACGGGCGGCGAAGGCACCGTATACGATGAAGACCACACGAACCACACCTATGCAAAACTTGACGGCGGTACAGAGGACCCGGGTTATTTTTCAAGGTTTACTCTGACGGTAAATGACAGTAAATACGGGACCGTTGAGGTGACGGATGCAGATAATGTTTTTGCAGGCGACACCGTGCTGCTGAAGATCACACCCGATACGGGATGTAAGCTCAGGACCCTGAGCGTCAAGGATGCATCAGGCAATGATGTGGCCGTTACCGATAACAGCTTCATCATGCCCCACAGCAATGTTACGATCAGCGCTGAGTTTAAAAAATACCCCATAAGCGTAACCTGCGTTGACGAAAACGGCACAGAGCAGACTGTCAGGGCAATACCTCTTGATAATACCATGACCACGCTTGAACCAGGCACTTATGTTGTAAACACCGATGTGACTTTTGGCAGCACAGTTACATTTAAAGGAGACGTAACACTTATTCTCTGTGACGGCAAGACTATGACTGTTGCGCCTGCAGGGTATGGAGCAGGCATAAAAGTCGTCAGTATGATATATTTCTTTGATGTTTACGGTCAGAGTAACGGAACAGGAAAGCTCAGTATTTCCGCAAAAGGCAGCTTTCATTATGATAATTCGGTGGGCCCGACCGGTGTGATTGGCGCCGGAATTCTTGGAGGTACATACACACAGCACAGCGGAACTGTGGAGATCAATGAAAGCGGAATAAGCGGAACGGGGATTTCAGGCAGAAAAGTCAATATCAATGACGGTGTCCTGAATATTAATGCGGTTGAATATGACATTTCAGCTGATGAAGGAATAACGATATCCGGCGGTGAGATCACGTCAACCGGTTCCAATGGTATCATTTGCCTTGAACCAGGCGGCTTGATTACACTGGGACTGACAGATCAGGAGGACTTTATTCAAACAAACGGTTATAGTGTTCATGTAAAAGAGCTTTATGGAGGAAACGCTTATGATGAATCAGGTACCATAACAATTGCCGAAGGTCAGGTGCTGACAGACGGCACGGACTTCTATTCGGGTACGCTGACATCGGAGGAGATCTCGGCACTTTCAGAACAAAAGCTTGTCCGTGCATATACGGTAACTCTGCCGGAAAGCACAGCAAACGGCACAATCAGGACTGACAAGGTCCATGTTGCCGCAAATGCAGAGAATAAGACCGTTACCCTTACTGTGACACCTGCTGATCATTATCGGGTCAGGAGCGTTGCCGTAAACGACGGCGCTGTTGCTGTGACTGATAACGGTGACGGCACATATTCCTTCACAATGCCTGCCGAGGATGTAACGGTAAGCGCGGAGTTTGAACTCATGAAATTTACTGTCACCTGGAAGAACGAGGACGGCACCGTTCTCGAAACTGACAAAAACGTTCCTTACGGTACTGCCCCGACTTATGACAGCGCAGCTCCCACAAAGGCAAAGACAGCCCAGTATACATACACATTCAGCGGCTGGTCGCCTGAGATCTTGGCTGTGACAGGTAATGTTACCTACACCGCACAATTCAGCAGTACGGTAAACAAGTACACCGTCACCTGGAAGAACGAGGACGGCACCGTTCTCGAAACGGACAAAAATGTTCCTTATGGGACTGTACCCGCCTATGACAGCGCCGCACCAACAAAGGCAAAGACAGCCCAGTATACATATACATTCAGCGGCTGGTCGCCTGAGGTCTCGATCGTGACAGGGAATGTTACATACACAGCTCAGTTCCGGAGTTATGCCAACCTGCAGAACACAACAACCATGACTTCATCATCAATGAAACTGGGAAGCAGCATGCTGGTGAAGATCACGGCATCCGGCGGAACAAGCCCATACCAGTATGCGCTGTCCTTCCGCAAGGAGGGTGCGGCTACCTTCTCGAAGTATAAGGATTACAGTACCGCTAACGAGATCAACTTCAAACCCAAGAGCGCAACCACCTACACCCTCAGGACCAAGGTAAAGGATGCAACAGGCAGGGAGGAGATCAAGGACTTTACGGTGGAGGTTGTTGACCCATAACAAGCATAACCATTCCTGAAAGCGTGACAAGCGTTGAAGAAATGGTCCTTTATAACCGGACATCCTTACAAATCCTCTGTGTAAAGGGCAGAAGCCTTGAAACAAGCGGATTGAGATCTACATGGAACTATAAATACGACGCAAAAATAAAATGGAACGCCCGATGCTGACACATTACAATTGAAATGCCTGTATACTCAAAGGACACCTGCTGAATAAACAGCCGGTGTCCTTTTTCTCTTTTGTGAAAAAATATTTAACCCTATCTCGTGACGCTGTATGAACCGGAAAAAGCAAGCTGTAAATTATTTTATCGGCACATACTCCCCGCAAATAACCATAGACAACAGACTCTATATGATTTATAATAATATCAGAAATAATTATATTCTACAGAGACGTGTTCTGCCCATATAACGGAGGTGTATGTATGTCTGTTGAAAACGAGGAGAGAGCGTCAGATGATCTTCAGAATGAGGACGATGAATTTGTTATAAGAACTCATGCGAAAAAGACGTCCTATGTTAACGAAAAGGGCGGCATAAGGGCGCTGTTTCTATGGCTGGCTCCGATTACCGCTGCTTTTGGCGGAGCTCGGACTGATACATTGTTTGCGGTCACGGGCGTTGGAATATTTGAAGGAAAAGCAAAAACCGGCGGAGATGTTCCGTCGGTTTTACATTTGCTTGTTTTTGCCAATTGTTTGTTTATGCATTCCAGACTATTTTTGCGTCGCAGCCGTAATTCCAGTCGGACCACCATTCGCTCGGTGCTTCGCTTTTTCCTTTCATGTAGATAGTCTGAGAGGATGTCCAGCCGGAGAACGCACCTCCCCCAATGTTTGTGACACTTTCCGGAATAGTTATACTTGAAAGGCTGGAGCAGTTTTCGAACGCAAACGTTTCAATGTTCCTTACGCTGTCGGGTATAATTACGCTTGTTAGGCTCTCGCAGCCTGCGAATACCTGCATGCTAATATATGTAACGCCGTTGGGTATCGTTATGCTTGTAAGACTTGTGCAGCGACCGAACGCACCCCGGTCAATGATCGTTACGCTGTCGGGTATAATCACGCTTGTTAGGCTTTCGCAGCCTCCGAACACCTGCATGCTAATATATGTAACGCCGTTGGGTATCGTTATGTTTGTAATGCTTGTGCAGGATTTGAACGCTTCAGACCCAATGCTTGTAACACTGTTGGGTATATTTATACTTTTGAGGTTAAAGCATTTGGAGAACGCACAATCTCCAATACTTGTTATGCCATAATTTATGGTAACTGTTTTTATGTTTTTACGTTCTTCATACCACGGTGTGTCCGCCGGGTTAATAAAACTTTCCATTTCTCCGCTTCCGCTTATTATAAGCAACCCGGTATTGTCAAGCGTATACTTTACATTGTCGCCGTTTTTGCCGCAGTTGCCGCTTGCAATGATTTTTATATTTTCATTTACTGTAACAGTACAGTTTGCGATCTTGCCGTTTGATGTCTTTGCTGTAACAGTTGTACTTCCGGCGGCTTTGGCTGTAACAGTGCCGTTGCTCACAGTTGCAACGCTTGTATTGCTGCTTGACCAGGTTACTGATGTGTTATCTGCGTTGGAGGGTGTCACAGTTGCGGAAAGCTGCAGCGTGTCTCCTTCTTTAAGTGAAACAGAGGTTTTGCTCAGTGAAACGCCTGTAGGGTTTATGGCCTTTGCCTTTACGTTTACAGAACAGTTTGCGATCTTGCCGTTTGATGTCTTTGCTGTAATAGTTGTACTTCCGGCGGCTTTGGCCGTAACAGTGCCGTTGCTGACAGTCGCAACGCTTGTATTGCTGCTTGACCAGGTTACTGATGTGTTATCTGCGTTGGAGGGTGTCACCGTTGCGGAAAGCTGCAGTGTGTCTCCTGCTGTAAGTGAAGCGGAGGTTTTGTTGAGTGATACTCCTGTGGGGTTGACAGGCGCAGGAGCTGGTGTGCTTGACTCGGGCTTGATCGTTCCTGCTCTGCTTGTTTCAGGTGTGCTTGACTCGGGTTTGATCGTTCCGGCTCTGCTTGTTTCAGGTTTGCTTGACTCGGCTTTGCTTGACTCGGCTTTACTTGACTCGGTTTTGCTTGCCTGTGTCTTGCTTGACTCGGTTTTGCTCGACTCGGTTTTGCTTGACTCGGTTTTGCTTGCCTGTGTCTTGCTCGACTGGGATTTGCTCGACTGGGTTTTGCTTGCCTGTGTCTTGCTCGACTGGGATTTGCTCGATTGTGTTATGCTTGACTGGGTGTTTGACTCCGGATTGCCTGTCTCGTAATCGCTTGTAATTTCGGAATTGCTTGTGATTTCGGGATCATCTGCAATGACGTAATTGCCTGATGTGCCGGGCTTGGCTGCAATGAAAACCACCACACATACAGCAATTATCACCAGCACAGCCACAGATGAAACTATTGCGATCATCTTTTTGTTTGACCCTTTGCGCTTTGCAGGTGGGTTGCTCGGAACCTGCGGGACATTCTCCGGCGTGCCATACTCTGACACGCTATCCTCAGATGCGCCGTCAGAAAAGCCCAGTCGTCCGGCAAGGAACTTCTTTTCGTCTTCCTCAAGTGAAAACAATGTATGGATTTTTTTCGGCTGCTTCATTTATGTGTTCCCCTTTGTGAAAGGTTTTGTTTGATGAGAAACTGAAATTATCTTACTTTTATTGTACAGCGTATGGCGATTTATGTCAATTCATTTCTTTTTTTATAGTAAAACCGGCAGCTTTCGGGCTGCCGGTCGTTTTGCGTTGGTTCAGTTTTTCAGGCTCTGCGCTAGCAGACAAAAAACCGGCGGAGATGTCCGTCGGTTTTCCACTTGCTTGTTTATTGTCAATTGTCTGTTTATGCGTTCCAGACTATTTTTGCTTCGCAGTTTGAATTCCAGCCGGAGCCCCATTCGCTTGGTGCTTCGCTTTTGCCTTTTATGTTAATTGTCTGAGAGGATGTCCAGTAAGAAAACGCACCTTCCCCAATACTTGTAACTTTTTCCGGAATAGTTACGCTTTTAAGGCTTGTGCATTGGCATAACGCAAAAGCTCCGATGCTTGTAACGCTGTCAGGGATAGTTATGCTTGTAAGGCTTTCGCATCCTTCAAATACAGCATCTCCGATGCTTGTTACGCTGTTGGGTATTGTTATGCTTGTAAGGCTTTTGCAGAAGTCGAACGCAAACTTTCCAATACTTGTGACGCTGTCAGGGATAGTTATGCTTGTAAGGCTTGTGCTGTTAGAGAACGCAGCTTCTCCAATGCTTGTAACACTGTCGGGTATTGTTACGCTTTTAAGGTCTTCCAGATTGGAGAACGCACTTTTTCCAATGCTTGTGACGCCCTCGTTTATTACCACGGTATTAATACTGTCTTTTTTCTTATACCAAGGGTTTTTGTCAGAAGTGGAACGATCTTTCATTTCTCCGCTTCCGCTGATAACGAGAATACCGCTTTCGTACAGTTCGTATTTGACGTTACTGCCGTCTTTGCCGCAGTCACCGCTGTCGACGATCTCGCCGGTGATGGATTCTTGTTCCTTGCTTTCGGGCTCACCGCTTTCCTCTGATGCAGAGCTTTCCGCAGGATTGCTCACATCATCGGATGAAGTCGTTGCGGAGGCGGCAATAGAGGACTGTCCGGAAGAGCTGTCCGATTTGTTCTCTCCGCATCCGCAAAGAGACAGTACGGTACACAAAGCCATTGAACAGATCAGTGCTTTTAGGATGTTTCTTTTCATATTATTAACCTCCGATTCTTTGATGAAAGTAGATTTACATTCTATGATAATAATACAATCTATTAGTAATTTTGTCAAGCCGGCGATTTGATAAAATAACCAACCAAAAAAGCCGTAATCGCGGCACATGACTTCCGGATGCGATAAAACCGGGACGTGAAACTGGATGCGCTGGCTCTGCGCCGACAGACAAAAAACCGGCGGAGATGTCCGTCGGTTTTTGCTGTCAGTTGGGTTTCGGCTTTTGCTCATGCGTTCCAGACTATATTTGCTTCGCAGTTTGCGTTCCAGTTGGAGTGCCATTCGCTTAGTGGAAAGCTTCTTCCTTCTATGTAGATAGTCTGATGGGATTTCCAGCCGGAGAACGCACCACTCCCAATGGTTTTGATACTTTCCGGAATAGTTATGCCTGTAAGGCCGGAGCAGTTTTCGAACGCAAACGTTTCAATGGTCCTTACGCTGTCGGGTATCGTTATGCTTGTAAGGTTCCTGCAGCCGGAGAATATAAATTTTCCGATGTTTGTGATGCCTTTTTTAACGATAACGGTTTTTATGAGCTCACTGTTGCGATCCCATGGGGATATAATATTATTTCCCTCAACTGATCCTTTTCCGCTAATTACGAGAAGACCGTTTTCGTCCAGTTGGTATTTTGTGTTGTAGCCGCAGTCACCGGAGGCAACAATTGTGCCAAGGGTGTATTCAGGTTCTTTGTTATCGGGCTTACTGCTTTTGACAGGACTGCTCACATCAATGAGTGAAGTCGCTGCGGCAGTGTCTGAACTGTCCGATTTGTTCTTTCCGCATCCGTAAAGAGACAGTGCTGTACACAAGGCCATTGAACAGATCAATGCTTTTGAGATGCATTTTTTCATACTATTACCCCCGATCCCTTGCTGAAATTTTATTTTAAATCCTATGATAAGTATATAGTGCATTTGTGATTCTGTCAAGGTTATATGCCGCAGATGAAAAACCGGCAGCTTTCGGGCTGCCGGTCTTTTTGCGTTGGTTCAGTTTTTCAGGCTCTGCATGGGAGCAGGAATTCGTCCGCCCCGGGAAATGAATTTTGCGGGGGACTTGGGGTTTATGTCCATGATGGGACCGTTGCCTAAAAGTCCGCCGAAGTTCAGCTCTTCGCCGGCCTTCTTGCCTATGGCGGGGATGAGCCTTACGGCGGTGGTCTTTGAGTTGACCATGCCGATGGCGGCTTCGTCTGCGATGATGCCGGAAATTATGTCGGCGGTGGTGTCGCCGGGAATGGCGATCATGTCAAGACCGACGGAGCAGACTGCGGTCATGGCTTCAAGCTTGGTGAGGGAGAGCGCCTTGCTGCGGGCGGCTTCGATCATCCCGGCGTCCTCTGTCACGGGAATGAAGGCTCCCGAAAGTCCGCCCACGTGGGACGATGCCATGACACCGCCCTTCTTTACGGCGTCGTTCAGCAGTGCAAGACAGGCTGTTGTGCCGTGGGCGCCGCACTGCTCCAGTCCCATCTCTTCAAGGATGTATGCGACGGAATCTCCGATGGCCGGGGTGGGAGCAAGGGAGAGGTCAACGATACCGAAGGGAACGCTGAGACGGCGGGATGCTTCCTTTGCCACAAGCTGGCCTGTCCTTGTGATCTTGAAGGCGGTCTTTTTAACGATATCAGCCACCTCGGTGATGTTGCAGTCCTTCGCCTTTGCAAGAGCGGCACGAACAACTCCGGGACCGGAAACGCCCACATTGATAACGCAGTCGGGCTCGCCGGCTCCGTGAAAAGCGCCTGCCATAAAGGGGTTGTCTTCGGGAGCGTTGCAGAATACCACTAACTTTGCCGCACCGATGCAGTCACGGTCGGCGGTAAGTTCTGCCGTTTTGCGGATGACCTTGCCCATCTTTGCAACGGCGTCCATGTTGATGCCGGCTTTTGTGCTGCCGATATTTACTGATGAACATACCTTTTCGGTGGTTGCAAGAGCCTCGGGGATGCTTTCGATAAGAGCGTAATCACCGGGAGCGAAGCCCTTGTGTACAAGCGCGGAGTAGCCTCCCACAAAGTTGACTCCTACGGTGTCTGCGGCCTTGTCAAGAGTCACGGCAAATTTCACCGGGCTCATTGTAGGACATGCGGCTGCCAGCATTGCAACGGGAGTGACGGCTATCCTTTTGTGGATTATCGGGATACCGAACTCCTTGCTGATGTCCTCGCCGGTTTTTACAAGATTTCCTGCATAGCGGCAGATCTTGTCGTAAACCTTTCCGCAGGCCTTGTCGATGTCGCTGTCGATGCAGTCCAGAAGTGAGATGCCCATTGTAATGGTTCTCACGTCCAGATTTTCGTTGTCTATCATATTGATAGTTTCAAGTATGTCGTGTGAATTGATCATTGTAAATCCGTCCTTTTTATATCTTGTGCATTGCGTTGAAGATATCCTCGTGCATCACGTGGACCTTAACGCCCATCTGCTCGCCCTTTTCGGTCAGGCTGTCCACTAAGTTTGAAAAAGGAACGGTACAGCCGGTGATGTCAACGAACATTATCATTGCGAACATACCCTGAAGAACGGACTGGGTGACTTCGATTATATTGACGCCCACCTGTGCGCACTCGTTGGACACCTTTGCAAGAATTCCTACATTATCTTTTCCCAGAACAGTTATTACTGCATTCATACTATTACCTCCTTGATGTTGCGTACCGATCATAAACGATACAATCCAATTATCCTATTTTTCTCCTCTCTTGTCAAGTGCGGCGCAGAGCCGCCGTGACCCTTGAAGGGTCACTTTCCGGCTGCTATTATCAGGACTTCACAGTTTCTGCACTGTTTATAGTTTGGCGTGCCTGTTTTATCTGACCATTAACCGACCCGAATAAAGCCGTATCCGCGGCACATGACTGCCGGATGCTATTGAATGTGAGCGCGAAGTCACCACCGGCGGCTCGCCGGCGCACTGGACGGTTATTCTATGCTTTTCAGTGATTCTACCATGCTTATCTTTTTCATCTTGAAATACATTATGAAGTTGACCAGAAGTGAGAATACAATGGTCAGTACAAAGGCGAGGAAGTAACTCATGAACGCTACATGCTTGGGGAACATTACGTTGTCCATCTGTATGGATTCGACGATGAAGGTGGCGAAGACGTTTCCCAGCGCAAGTCCGCACAGGGAGCCTATCACCGTGAGCACGATGCTCTCACGATAGATGAAATTCGCCGTTTCAAGGTTGTAGAAGCCCAGTACTTTTATTGTGGCGATCTCTCTTACACGCTCTGCGATATTGATGTTTGTAAGATTATAGAGGACAACAACGGCCAGCAGACCGGCGCAGAATATCATTACCAGAATGATGATATCAAGGGAGCTCATCATATCCATCATGGTGTTTATCTGCTCGGTCACAGAGGTGACGGTGATTATGTCGTCGTCACGCATGTATTCGTTGGCAATGTCCCTTTCGTTGTCCTTGTAGCTCTCTGCGGTGCTGGTGAACACAAGACCGTACTTTAGTTCCTTTCCGGTAAGGTTTTTGTAGAACTCCGGAGTAAAATATCCAAGACTGCCCGCATAGTTTTCCGTGAAGCCCGTCACCTTGCAGGAATACTGCTCATCCTCAAGGGTCATGAGAACGGTATCGCCCTCTTTCAGGTCGAGTACCTCGCCGATGCGTTCGGTAAGCATGATGCCATCGTCCGTCAGCTCGATCTTCTGATGAGAAACTCTGTCCCGCAGTACATACATGGATTCAAAGTCCTCTTTGTTCTGACCGGCGGTCATGCGTACATCAAGGGTCTTGCCGTCCTTTTCCTTACAGATCTTTACCCACGACATATTTCCCAGCATTGTGCTTTCAAACCTGTCGTCGGAATGGAATTTTGACATCAGGAAGGCCTTTTTGTCTGCGGTGTCGGATTTGGAAAGGGCGTATATCTGGTTGTATTTTGTAAGCTGATTGAACTGCAGGTCGGCAATGCCGGTGGTGGAATCCTTGATGCCCATAGCCGCCACCATAAGCGCGGTACATCCGGCAACGCCTATAACAGTCATAAAGAATCTTGCCTTGTAGCGGAACAGATTACGGGCGGTAACCTTTGAGGTGAAGTTCATACGGTTCCACATTGGCTTTATGTGTTCAAGAAGTATCCTTTTTCCGGGCTTAGGAGCCTTTGGCCTCATCAGGTTTGCGGGAGTCAGCCGCAGGTCCTTGTAGCAGGCAAAAAGGGAAACAAGACAGATACATACCACACCCACCGAGGCTGACAGGAATACACTGCTCCAGTTTACGGATAGAATGGTGGGGGGAAGGGAGTACATTATTCCGTAGGTGTTCACAATGATTATAGGCAGGGTAAGCACTCCCAGAGCGGTACCCACGATGCTTCCCGTCAGAGCCGCCGCTCCGGAATACACTATATACTTTGCGGCGATGGCGTGACTCTTGTAGCCGAGAGCCTTCAGTGTGCCGGTCTCGGTGCGGTGCTCCTCTACCATTCTTGTCATTGTGGTGAAGCACACAAGACCTGCGATAAGCAGGAAGAACACCGGAAATACCTGCGCAATGCTGTCAACACGGGCGGCGTCCTCAACAAGTCCCGAATAGCCCGGGTTGTCGTCACGGTCATAGACATACCACTTTGCGTCCTCAAGGGAGCTCAGCTTGTCCTCGGCATCGGTGAGCTGTTCTTCCGCATCTGAAAGCTGAACGTGGGCGTCGTATTTGCCCTGAATGAGCTTTTCTCTGCCCTCCTTGAGCTTTAGCTGACCGTTTCTGAGCTGTTCCTCCAGCTCCTTTTTGCCGGAGGTGAGCTTCTGTTCGCCCTCTGTTATCTTTGCCTGGGCGCTCTGCAGGCCAAGCATACCGGTAGTCATTGCGGTCTCATATTCAAGTCTGCCGTTTGCAAGCTGACCCTCGGCGTTGTCCAGCTGTATTTTTGCTTCGTTCAGCTTTACTGCGCCCTCGGCCTTTTTCTGAGCCAGCTCTTCCTCGGCGCCGTCAAGCTGGGTCTTTGCATCGTTAAGCTTCTTTTCGCCCTCCTCGAGCTGTTTTTTGCCCTCCTCATACTGCTTGTTATATTCTTTCAGCTTTGCCCTGTCGCCGGCTATTTTTGAGTTAAGCTCTTTTATTTCGTCCCTGATGCCGTCGCCGATGATCTCGCTCTTCGACAGCTCGTTTATTCTCTTTTCAGCCTTGTCTATGGCCTGATTGCAAAGGTCGATGGCGGCTTTGAGCAGGCTGAGCTTCGTGTCGGCCTGGGGTTTTGTGGAAGAGTAGAATATCTGGAACTGGGTGTTGTACTCGGTGCGGGCGGAGTTCAGCTTTCTTTCTGCTTCGCCTATCTGGGTGTCGTACTCTAACTTTGCCCTGTTGTACTCTGCAAGTCCCTCGTTATACTGGTTCTGGGCATCGGTAAGCTTCTGCTTGGCGTCCTCGATACCTGTCTGATAGTCCTCCTGACCCTGAGTAAGCTGGGCGCGTCCGTCTTCAAGTTCCTTTTCTCCATCGTCGATCTGCTTTTTTGCGTCGCCGGTCTTTGTATAGAGCTCCTCTGCGCCCTCATAGAGTTCCTTTTCGCCCTTTGACAGTTTGTCAAGGGCCTTTGTTTTCTGTTCGTTATACTCTTTTCTTGCGTCATTAAACTCCTTCCGGGCATCCGCAAGGGTGGTGGTGTTGAAGCGGTCTATACACTGCTCCGAGAATTTTTCAAGGTATTCCTTTTCCTTTGTGACCGTATGCTTGTACTCATCCGAAAGCTCGGAACCTGTACCGGAGGAGGCCTTTGTGCGCAAAAACGCAAGGGTATAGCGTTCGTATGCAAATTCCTCCGGAGGTATGAGCATATAGAAGGTTATGGTGCCGTCACCGATGGTGGTGTTTCCCCTGAGATATGTAAGGTACAGGGGGGAATCCACAACGCCGACAATCTTGTATTTCAGACGCCTGATGATATCAAGGGTGTTTTTGCCCTCCACCTTTTCGTTGAATTCTATCTCGTCGCCGATGCTGTAGCCGGACATACCGAGGAAATATTTCTCTATCACACATTCTCCCTCGTTTTTGGGGAGCCTGCCCTCTCTGAGTACAACATCGTTTATGTTGTTGCGGTTGGTGGCCGTTTTCTGCGGCAGGGAATAGACCCTCACAACGGTGTCCACATTGTCCTGGGATATGATAAGGTCGGAAAAATATCCTGGCATTACCTGTTCCACAAAGTCGATGTCCTTTATATCCTTTATGTCGTCATCGTCAAAGCCGATGGTGGAGAGCAGCCGGATATCCATAAGCCGGCTGTCGTCAAAATACTGTTCCGCCGTTGTGAGCATACTGGGGGAGGAGGATTTCAGCCCGGAAAAGAATCCCACGCTGATCCCGATTATGGCAAATATGGCAAAGAAGCGGGACTTTGTTCCCAGTATCTCACGCAGTATATTCTTCCACAGGGCAGTTCTTGACCTGCCGCCGGTTTTTTGTTTTGCGGACATTTTCCTACCTCCTTTCCGACAGTATTATAAGCCTCCGTCCCCGTGTGACCCTCATGATTTTCGGGTCAGGGGAAACAGGCAGGGTGTATATCATCGGATCGCTTTTCCGCTTTTGGTTTAGCAGACTATATGGGTATCGGGTCGCTTCAGCAGAATACAAGACACTATGTAGTTTCAGTTATGAGTCAGGAGTCAGGAGTGAGGAGTTGGCGCTCACAGAGGCCGCTGACCGGAAACTGAAAACTTAAGGCTAAAAAAATTATATTATTTCATGGGTATCATTTGTGACCTGATATACAGGTCCTTACCATTCTATCTCTTCCACCGGCTTCGGGGATGGGTTCACCACATTGCCGATGACCTTTCCGCTTCTCATGCTTATCACACGGTTGGCCATAGGCGCAATTGCCGAGTTATGGGTGATGAGCACAACGGTCATCCCGTCCTCACGGCACTTGGTCTGGAGCAGCTTGAGGATGCTCTTGCCGGTGTTGTAGTCAAGGGCGCCGGTAGGTTCGTCACACAAAAGCAGCTTGGGCTTTTTTGCCAGGGCTCTTGCAATGGAGACTCTCTGCTGTTCGCCGCCGGAAAGCTGGGCGGGAAAGTTGTTGATGCGTTCCCCCAGTCCCACGCTTTCAAGCACCGAAACCGCGTCAAGGGACTCTCTGCATATCTGGGTGGCAAGCTCCACGTTTTCCTTTGCGGTCAGGTTGGGCACAAGGTTATAGAACTGGAACACAAAGCCGATGTCATATCTCCGGTATGAAGCAAGATCGTGACCGTTAAGGTGACTGATGTCACGTCCGCCGACCATGATGCTGCCTTCGTCACAGCTGTCGATGCCGCCGAGGATATTAAGTACTGTGGTCTTTCCCGCTCCGGAAAGTCCCACAACAACGGCAAATTCCCCTTCGTTTATGGAAAAGCTGATGCCGTCAACGGCGTTGATGGTGACGTCGCCCATCTTATAGCGCTTGTATACGTTCTGAAATTTTACAAATTCCTCCTGCATTTTGCTTCACCTCGTCATCGGATGATATCACGCATCAGTCCTGCTCAAAGAGATAGCTCCTGCATACCTCTGCAATGTTCTTAAGAGCGGATTCCTCAAAGGGGGATTCCAGCCCTGCCGTATTCACAAGCTCCCTGAAGGTCTGTGTTCCGGCCTTTTCAAGAAGCCTCATATATCTTTTCCATGCCTCTTCGTGACTGCTCTGCATTATGCTCCAGAATTCCAGAGCCGCAGTCTGGGCAAGACAATAGTCGATATAATAGAAGGGGTTTTCATAAATGTGTATCTGTCTCTGCCAGCCCTTGCCCTCACCGTAAAACGGCGACCCGTCAAGCTTCATCCAGGGCATATACACGCCGAGAAGCTCCTTCCATACCTGATGGCGCTCATCCGGCGTCATTTGGGGATGCTCATAGATTATGTGCTGGAAGTAGTCTACCATGGCGCCGTAGGGGATGAAGGTTATGGCTCCGAAAAGGTGGTTCCTTCTGAATTTCTCGGCGTCATCACCAAAAAACTCGTCGCTTTTTCTCCATCCGAAAAATTCCATGGTCATTGAGTGTATCTCACAGGATTCCATTGTGGGGCTCTGCAGCTCCGACGGCCGCACATCCCTTGCGCAGTAAAAGGCAAAGGCGTGGCCTGCCTCGTGGGTGATGACCTCAACGTCGTCGGCGGTACCGTTAAAATTTGAGAAAATGAAGGGTACTCCGTAGTCAGCAAGCTGGGTGCAGTAGCCTCCGCTGGCCTTTCCTTTTTTGCTCAGCACGTCCATAAGTCCGTCCCTGAGCATCATGTCAAAAAACCTGCCGGCCTCGTCCGAAAGCCCGTGATACAGTTCACGCCCTGTTTCCAGTATCTCCTCCGGCGTTCCCTTGGGGTTGGGGTTGCCGTCGCGGAAATGCAGAGCCGCATCCGCAAAGCTGAAAGGATAGGCAAGACCCGTGCGTCTTGACTGCTCACGGTAGAGCTCGTCGGCAACGGGTACGATATATTTTACAACGGCTTTTCTGAAAGAGTCGATATCCTCCGGACCGTAGCAGTTCCGTCCCATCTGCAGGTATCCCAGAGGGACAAAATTCTGGTGACCCATCTTTCTGCCCATCCCGTCACGGAGCTTTACAAGCTGGTCGAATATCTCATCCAACTTTTCGCCGTGTGAGCTGTAGAACTCGCCCTCAGCCTTCCATGCGGCACGGCGTATCTCGTCATCCGGTGACTGCTTGTAGGGGGAAAGCTGAGGCACTGTCAGCTTCTTGCCGTCAAAGTCTATCTGAGCCGATGCGATCAGCTTCTGATATTCGGTCTCAAGGCGGTTGCACTGCTGTGTCTCGGGAATTATCTCCTCCGAAAATGCTTTGAGAAACATCTCATTGTTAGTAAAAAGCAGGCTTCCGTATTTTTCCTCCAGACGCGGCCTGAAAGCGCTGTTCACCAGCAGAGCGGCAAAGCTCTTTTGTATGTCGGTAAAGACGGGGGATATCCCGTCGATATATTCAACTTCCTTTTCGTAGAACTCGTCGGCGGTATTTATGGTATTTCTGACATATGCAAGGCTCATCATGGTGTCTGCATGAGCCGTCATCCTGTCCCACTCTTCAAATGCGGCATTGGCTTCTTCAAAGCTTTTTGCCTCTGAAAACTCTTTTTTTATCTCATCCGCCCTTTTGCTTATCTCGTCCATATCTGGGCGTTCATATCTCATATCGGAAAACTTCATATCCGGCCTCCATAATAAATATACACCTCTATTTTACCCTATTCCGGACAAAAAATCAATCAAAAAACACATACTCTTCCGGGGGAAACCCTTTTTTGGAAAAAAGGGTTATCCCCCGGACCCCTTTCCAAAAAAACTTGTGTTTTGCTGTCGGGGTTCATTGAAAACAGAAGTGATGCTTTGATATTGAGTGCCATGCCGCACAGGTGGAATAACTCGATTTTCCGGGCAGTTCTTTGGGGAAACCTTTTCCGGCGAAAAAAAGTTTATCCCCCGGACCCCTTTCCAAAAAAACTTGTGTTTTGCTGTCGGGGTTCAATGTTACCTGCAAAGAAAAAGCAGCCGCCAAAAAAGCGACTGCCTTTTGAAATATAACGCAATTCATGCTGCCTGACGCCTGCTGCAGCGCCAAACGCCAAGAAAATACAGCACAAGGGTAATTGCCGCACTTGCCGTAAGGACTGCAAGCATGACGAACCACTTGTTGGCCTCCATATAGAACATTTCCCATTCATACATCCTTTTCGCAATTTCCCCCGATTGCTGATTGATTATACTGAAACAGAAGAATCCGCCGAATATAAGTGCTAAAAACACAGCAAGACCTGCATTGCCGAAGCTGTGCAAAAAGAACAGCTGAAGACAGGATATGACCACGGCTATGCCGAGAAATGTTCCGATACCTGTAAAAATGCTGCTGACGGGCATGAATTCGTCATTGGCCTGCAGTACCATGATGATCTGGGGAATATAGAAGAAGCAAAGATAAAGGAGGGAAAGAATAACGCTGCTTATGAAATCGGCTCCCACAAGCTGACTGTTCTTTACGGGAGAAGCGGCAACGTATTTCATCCAGCCTGACTTCCTGTCCCGGAGTATCCTTGCATTAACGATGACGAGCATTAATATGGCACACAACAGCGCGGGAACGGAAAAGTCCGTTGTGGTATGCGCAAGGGTCATGCATCCTATGACCAGCAGATAAAACGGAAGTGCCAGAACTGCCGCCAAAATGATATTGAAGGGAGAAAGGACAGCATACAGATTGCGGATAATAAGACCCTTGATTATACCCGTCCTGCCCCTGTGTATCTTTTTTACGGAAAAGGCGGCTGCGGATGAAGCGCTGTCGGTCTTTTTGCGGCGTCCGCTGCTCTTGTTCGGATAGAGCAGGCAGCAGAGCTTCCAGGATGCAAACCACAGTGCCGCGGCTGTACAGAAATTCACCACAGTCAGCCACGACTGATTTGATCTCAGCCATTCAAAAAAATTCGGCAGCCATTCTGTGTCGCCCTCCCTTATTGCGCCTATCACCGTTACGGTACCAAGAGCGCAGAGCATCAGAACCAGCATTATGGCAAAACAGGTGATCCCTATTGTACCTCCGAACCGGAACACCAATGGAGTTGAAAGTGCGCTCAATAAAAAGAAGAACATCAGCACAAGGGAAACAATAAAAATAAGTGTGCCGGCGCTGAGACTGTCCGTTCTGTTCAGCACTATGGCAGAGGCGGCGGTGACCAGCAGGGTCATAAACACACCCAGTATAAGGGAGTCAAGGTGCTTTTGCAGAACATAGGCTTTCCTTCCGCCGGGAGTGGTGATAATGTACTTTTCCCAGCCGGAGCCCTCGTCCTCCATAACGGAAGACGGAATAATGATGCTGGCTATAAGCAGCCCTAACATACAGAAGTTCCCTAAACCAAGGATGTCTGTCTCTCCGTTGTCCGTGAGTACAACTATTATGGGCATGGATAAGAACAGAAGTCCTAAAAGCCCTATGGGACTGCGCAGGGTGTAAAGATCCCTTAAGAATAATCCCTTCATGTCAGTTCTCCCCCTTTGACATATAGATAAACAGCTTTTCAATGTCTATCTCTGAGGTCCTGAAACCCTGAGGAATGTCCGACTTGCGCATGACTGCCTCTGTGCCGTATTCGGTGCGGCGCATTCCTAAAACAGAACCAACGGGAAGTGTTCCGAACTGCTCGTCTGAGCAGAATACAAGACCGTATTCGCTGCTGAGCCTGTCCTTCTCTTCAAAGAGCATGAGTCTGCCCTTGTGCATGAATGCAATGTAGTCGCACAGTTTTTCAAGGTCGCTGACGATGTGGGACGAAATAAGGATAGAATGATCCTCTTCCTTTGTAAAGTCCATGAGCATATCTACTATCTCGTCACGGACAACAGGATCAAGTCCGCTGGTAGCTTCGTCCAGTATCAGCAGGCTTGCATTGTGGCTCATGGCTGCGGCAATGCTTATCTTCATCTTCATGCCCCGTGAAAAGCTCTTTATCTTCTTTTTGAGAGGCAGGTCGAATCGCTGCAGCAGCTCAAAATATTTTTCGTCATCCCACTTGCTGTAGAGGTTCCGGAGTATCTTCCCCAGCTGAATGGCGTTCAGCTCTTGCGGAAAACAGCACTCGTCAAATACAACGCCTATGCTGTCGCTGACCTGCTTCAGCTCCTTTACATTATCCCTGCCCAGTACGTTTATTGTGCCGGCGTCCTTTTTGATAAGGTTCAGTATCAGCTTGATGGTGGTGCTTTTGCCGGCGCCGTTTTCACCCACAAGTCCTACCACACAGCCTCCGGGGAGAGTCAGGTTAAGTCCGTCTATGCGGAAGTCCTTATAGCTTTTGCAAAGTCCTTTTATCTCAATAGCGTTCATTACAATTCCTCCAGTCCTGTTGCCAGCATATCCGAAAGCTCCTTCCGGCTCAGACCGCAGTCCTTTGCCAGTAGTACTATCTGTGAGATATGCTCTTCGATCTCCGTAAGCTTCTGTTCTCTTATTCTGTCGATGTTCTTCGCCGCAACAAAGCAGCCCCTTGAGGGTACCGTGTATATGCACCCTTCACGCTCCAGCTCCTCGTATGCCCGCTTTGTGGTGATGACGCTGATGCGCAGCTCCTTTGCAAGGCTTCGGATGGAGGGGAGCATCTCGTCGGGTTTAAGGTCTCCGTGCAGTATCATATCCTTGATCTGCTGAACTATCTGGTCATAAATGGGTACGCCGCTTTTGACGTCTATAAAAAGCAGCATCCTCATCCCTCCTCTGGGACTGTTGGCCGTCAGTCCCCTTACTCTGTATACGGGAATGTATACTGTATATATACAATATACACGGTCAGGGCGGATTTGTCAACAGGAAAACGGAAATTTTCTGAGATTATTTCAAAAAAATACCCGGAGCTGCAGGAAGCAGTTCCGGGAAACGGCATTACGATCAGTCGCGGCTGGCGATCATTATGCGAAGGATGTAGATAAAGATATTGATAAAGTCAAGATAAAGCTGAAGAGCCATGTTTACTGAGGTCTTTTTCAGCATGGTCTCGTCATTGCAGAAGGTGTTGTAGTTTGACTTGATCTTCTGGGTATCATAGGCTGTCAGTCCCACAAAGACGGCGATACCGATAAGGCTTACAACTATTGACATCCAGCTCATACCTACGAAAATACCGATAATGGCGAACAGCATGAGAACGATCAGTCCGATGAAAAGCAGGGGAGCGATCTTTGTCAGGTCACGCTTTGTGACGATACCGAAGATCGCAAAGGCGATAAACAGGATAGCCGCAGCAGCAAAGGCGAAAACTGCGTCCTTTGCACCCGCCACCACCATGATGGGAGTGAGGGTAACGCCGCTTACAATGGAATATAGTATAAACATTCCAAGGCTGACCTGATAGGACATCTTTGTGACAAATACACCGAGAGCTATCGCAAGAACAAGCTCTACTACGATTCCGCCGATAAACAGCGGGACAAATCCGCTGAATTTTTCCATCATATCTTCCTCGCTGCCCGAGGTCAGGAAGAGCATAAGACCAAGCGCAACGGCAAAGGTGAGCAGCATACCTGCACCCATCCAGAAGAAGATACGTTTGCTGTAGTCCGAAAGGCTCATCGCTGCCGTCTGCTGACCGGCGTAAGCGCCGGCGGGAGCGACGTTCTGGGGATCGCTGTAGGTACCTCCCTCATAGGGGCGGTAGCCCTCTGTTGTTGAATTCTGATAGGAACCGTAGGCTGCATCCGACTGATAGGGCGGGTAGCTGTTCTGGTCGGTGTAGCCGCCCTGGCCGCCTTTATTGCGGTTCGGATCAAAACCGTTAAAGCTGCCATTGTTCATGACAATCATCCTTTCTTTAATTGTTATACTAATATCAGACAGAAAGGGCGACGAAGATCATCGGGTCTGCTCAATATTAGTATCATAACATAACTATATCCGTTAATGCCATGATTGTCAAGTAAAAACGACCGTTTCGGGTATGACATTTATAACGATTTTGTGGTGATCATATGCAATATGTATAATGCCGGATTATCCGGGCAGGTGCGCACCCCGCAGGAAGCGCCTTTGGGGTATAACGCACCGGACTGCTTCACGTTCAGGCTTTTAGGGCATAAGGCGGGTTACGGAGGGGCTTACAGGTTTTCCGGTTCGGTCGGATATTACCTGTTCAGTATCCAGGTGAAAAGATTCAGGTATGCCGCAAAGCACAGCCACACAAGATAGGGTATCTGCAAAAGTCCTGCAAGCCTGTCTATGCGGTAAAAAAGTATTATCATCACAAGCACTGCGGCGCACAGAAGCAGGAGCCACACAAAGGAGAAAAGATACAGGGCAAATCCGAAAAACAGCACGCACCACCAGAAATTCATGGTAAGCTGCAGCACGTACACAAACATTGCTCCCGGGAGCCTTTCGCTGCCGGACATATATATCCTTGCGGCGCTGTAGCCCATCAGCAGGAACAGAACGCTCCACACGATGGGGAAGAGCCATGACGGCGGGCTGAGAAAAGGCTGCTGCATGGTCTCGTAGCGGGACATTCCCGCATAGGTCACTATCCCTCCGCCTATCCCGAATATAAATGCGAATATCTCCGATACTATCACGGTCTTGAGTCTTGTTGACACTGTCCCTCACCTCTTGATATAGGTTATGCAAAACAGCCGTGTTTTATACAAAAACACCCTCTGCAAAAAAGCAGAAGGTGTCTGAGAATGTTTTATTTCTTAGTTCAGCAGCCGGTTTTATTCATATCAGATCTGATCCAGAGCCTGCTGCAGGTCGGCGATGATGTCGTCAACATATTCAATGCCTACGGACATTCTGATAAGGTTGGGCTTTACGCCGCAGTCTTCAAGCTGCTGGTCGGAAAGCTGACGATGGGTGGTACTTGCGGGATGCAGAGCGCAGGTGCGGGCGTCGGCAACATGGATGACCAGCTTTGTCAGCTTAAGAGCGTCCATGAACTGCATTGCCTTTTCTCTGCCGCCCTTTACGCCGAAGGAGATAACGCCGCAGCATCCGCCGGGCATATACTTCTTTGCTCTTTCATAATACTTGCTGCTCTCAAGACCGGGATAGTTGATCCATTCGATCTTGTCGTTCTTTTCAAGATACTTTGCAACAGCAAGTGCGTTTGAGCAGTGACGCTCCATGCGCAGGAAGAGAGTTTCAAGTCCCAGGTTCAGCAGGAATGCGTTCTGGGGGCTCTGCTGGGGACCGTAGTCTCTCATCAGGTGGGTGAGGGCCTTTGTGATATATGCGGCCTTGCCGAATTTTTCAACATATACAACACCATGATAGCTCTCGTCAGGCTCGGTAAACGCCGGGAACTTGCCGTTTGTCCAGTCAAAGTTGCCGCTGTCAACGATAACGCCGCCAAGGGCTACTGCATGACCGTCCATGTACTTTGAGGTGGAATGTACAACGATGTCTGCGCCCCACTCAAAGGGTCTGAAGTTAACGGGTGTGGGGAAGGTGTTGTCAACGATCAGCGGAACACCGTGGGCATGGGCCAGCTTTGCATAAAGCTCAACATCCGCAACGTCAAGAGAGGGGTTTGAAACGCTCTCAACGAATACTGCCCTTGTATTCTCCTGAAAAGCGGCGTTTATCTCGTCCTCGGTGGCATCGGGAGTAACGAATGTAAAGTCGATGCCCAGCTCGCGCAGGGACTTGTTGAACAGGTTGAAGGTGCCGCCGTAGATGGCGCTGGCGCATACAACATGGTCACCGCTGTGGCAGATATTGGTGATGGACAGCATTGAAGCCGACTGACCCGATGCGGTCAGCATTGCGCCCACACCGCCCTCAAGAGCGGCGATCTTGTCGGCAACGGCGCTGAGTGTGGGATTTGCAAGGCGGGTGTAGAAAAATCCGCTCTCTTCAAGGTCGAACAGTCTGCCCAGTGTGGCGGCGGAGTCATACTTGAAGGTGGTGGACTGTACGATAGGGATGACCCTTGACTCACCGTTTTTCGGTTCATAACCGGCCTGTACGCATTTGGTATTGATGTGATAACCCATTTTCATCAATTCTCCTTTTTTATTTCATTATAGATTTTTATTATATCAGCCGACACCTCCCGCACCGTGCGGGAAGCATCAACGATTTTTATGTTTTCTCTGTCTCCGAGCAGCTCAAACACGTCAAAGAACCGCTGACGGACACGTCGCTGTGTTTCGGGGTCTTCATAGATCTCCCTGTGCAGTCTGCTTACGGATATGCGGCTTTCGCCGACTTCCGGCGGCACGTCAAGGAATATGCAGACATCCGGACGCATTATCTCTTTGCATCCGAGGTTCATATCCATGACCCACTCAAGATCTGCGTCCTTGCCCTGATAGGCGAAGGAGGAATAATAGTATCTGTCGCAGACCACGTCAACACCCTGTTCGATATATCGCCGGATACCGTTTCTGGGATTGACGTTATGAAATATCCTGTCAAGCAGAAAGAGTGCGGACATCTCATAGGGGTCACGGCTCACAAAGCCGCCCAGCGCGTCCCTCAGCATTCCTCCTGTGGCGGAGTCCGTAGGTTCTGCGGTGTGGTATACCTGCTGTCCGGTGCTTCTTATGGCTTCTGTCAGGAGGTCGGCCTGTGTACCCTTGCCGGAACCGTCAAGCCCCTCTATCACGATCAGCTTTCCTCTATTTGTATCAGTCATAGGCTGTCTCCTGTCGGCTGTTTCATAGTTTTTTAGATTACGACGCTTTCCATTATACACCATTTTTTTACCGAGGGCAAGACCCAATGGACCGCATAATAATTCAATTTGGAATTTGGAAAGTGGAATTGTCATTAACGTGAAGAGTGGATTTGATTCGATCAGGGATCCGGAGTGAGGTATGGAGATCAATTATCAAAACAGTTTAAAGGAAAACTGCTGATTATTTTATATTTTCAGTTGATGTGATAGTTATTATCATAAAAGTAAGCGGTTTTAGGAAAGGGGGTTGGGGAAGAACCCTTTTTCCGCCGGAAAAGGGTTTTCCCCAAAGAAAAGGAGGACATTTTGAACAGCACAAGGGTATTGCGCCGGA
>JBGUWL010000041.1:0-15293 GCA_045221075.1 Acutalibacteraceae bacterium | reverse complement strand
GGGCGGCCCCCCCCCCCCCCCGAAGCTGCGCTCACTCCGACGGCAGGCACATGCCTACTTCGATCAGCTGCATCTGTCGGGTCTCATGAGCAAGCAGGTAGCCTACCAATGGCTCTCCAACATAACCTGCACGCCGTTGAAGCGGGCGCATATAGGATTTCTCAGGGAGTACAACTGTCAGCTGGTTATCGATGAAAGCAGGAAGCTTCTTGACATGAAGCACATCCCCTATCCGCGGGAAAAGGAGGCGAATCGCTATGACACTCACTGAAGAGCAGAAGCTTGTTGTAGAAAACAACATGGGTCTTGTGGGAAAAGTCCTGAAAGACAAGCTGCACGGCGGGAATGCCATGGCATATTACAGTCATGAGGATCTTTTTCAAATCGGCTGTATTGGGCTGTGCAAGGCCGCCGCAACGGATAAGGGCATCGGATGCTTTTCGACCTATGCCTACAGGCTGATCTGGAACGAGATCTGCGACGCGCTGATTCTCGCCAACAAACGTGTCGCATCTGAAGCCGAAATGGACGACGATCTCATGACCCCTGCGGATCAGAGCTTTCCTTCCGCTGAACATTTTGATCTAAAGGATGCGCTGAAACGCGCCCTGAAGGTTGCGCCGGTCGGCCTCCGAAAAGGAATCATAGCGGCGCTCCTTATGGCGGAGGGCTATTCGAGTCAGGAGGTTGGCGTCCGGCTGAATATGCCCGCAAATACGGTCCGGGCCCTCTCTTCCCGCGCGCGCAGATACATCCAGAGCCGGCCGGAGCTGGCTGACATGCCCGAAGGAGGGATTGTTTGAACAAAGCCTGGCGGATCCTGATTCCGCTTCTCACACTCGCCATCTGCCTTGGTCTGCTGCGCTCCGTGTTCTTTTGGGGCTATGTCCCCTCCTCTTCCATGGAGCCCACCATCCAAAAAGGCAGCATCATCTTTGGGTATCGCCGCTTCGGCGAGCTGAAAACCGGCGATATCATCATCTTCTGCCGCAACGGCCGCCTGCTGATAAAGCGGATCGCCGCATGTGGCGGAGATACCATAAGCATCGGTGACGATAGTATTCTCGTTCCCGATGCTTCTTTTTATGTCCTTGGCGACAATGCTGAGGACTCCTTGGATTCCCGATTCTGGTCCGATCCCTTTGTTCCTCTGGACGATGTCGTTGCCAAGCTCATCCTATAGCCTGCGCCCGCCAGCTGACAGATTTGATTATCTTCGGCTGACGGGCGCTTTTTTTGTTTTCTTGTTCTTTCTGAACAATATTGGCAAGAATAATCAGAAAAGATATTTTCGGCTTAGATATGAGTCCTTTTCTACGGCAGCACAGATTATCTCATCATCTGCCGCAGTCTGGGAAAAGCCCATCCGCTCCAAAGCCTCCAGATAATTCCGGTGCTGTGCAAAAACCCGGGCCTCTATACGCTTTACTTTGTTATCCAGAAACGCCCGGTCGAGCATGCGCAGCGTAGCATACCTCGCCGTTCGGAGGGGGTTGTAATTTACCTCGTACAACTGCAAATACAGCTCCAGGCCCTCTCCCCTGCCGTCGTGCTGCCGGAGTCCGGCAAGACCCACCGGCGTATCATATACCAGTATCAGGAAGTCCTGTCGTCCAGGATCTGCTGAGCTGATTTCATACCATTGGGAAAGCTTCTCGGCATTTACGGGAAGATCATTCGGTGTCATTGCCCCAGACGTGCGGCCGATCCAGTGTGCCAGTAGGGGCAGATGCCTTCGTTCCAGTCGTTCTGTCCAGATATCCACCGAAAAACCTCCCCAAATCATCAGGATAGTTGTACGGTCTCTGCGTCAGTCATTGCCTGCCTGGGCGTTCTCTCTCCAACGCGCATCCTTCATCAGTGCGCGTCCGACGCCGATCAGGTCGGTCTTGCCGGTGAGAAGAAGCTTCTCTGCATCGGAAACGGTCTGAACGCCGCCGGTGAGCAGTACCGGCACAGAGACACGGGTCTTCACTTTTTCCGACATCGTAGAGAAGTAGCCCGCCTCCAAATGCCCGGGCCGGGAGAAGAAACACATCCCGCCGGACAGGTCGATGAGATCGACACCTGCGGCCTCCAGCAGGGCGCCTGCCTCTACTGCATCCTCTTCGCTGGAGCCGCCGGGAAGATAGTCGGCTCCGCCCAGACGGACAGCGATCGGCGCAGTCGTACCGATGGCCTCGCGCACAAGGGCCACAGTCTCCAGCATAAAACGGAGCCTGTTCTCAAGGCTTCCGCCATAGGCGTCGCTGCGCTTGTTGGTCATCGGAGAATAGAACTGATTGAGAAGATAGCCATGGGCGCAGTGGATCTCAATGCCGTCATATCCCGCCTCCATCGCCCTGACCGCCGCGGAGGCGAAGAGGGCTTCGATCTCCTGGATCTCCCCTGCCGTCAATTCTCTCGGACTGTTGGTCAGATTATTCATGGGAAGACCCACATTGCTCGCCGAGACAGCTTCTCCGATCCCCTTGCTGCCTGCGTGATTGAGCTGCACAAAGGCCAGGCTGCCGCCCTCGTGGATCACATCCGTAAGCTTACGATGCTCTGCAATCAGTTCGTCCGCAGCAATCGAGAGCTGTCTCTCTGAAGCCCGGCCGCTCTCCGCGATGCAACTATGCTCTGTGATAATGATACCGGGGCGGCTGTACAGCGCGCGCTCCCGATAATACTGAACTTGCTCAGCTGTCACCAGGCCATGATCCGTTTTGTTTGTCGCCATCGGCGGCATGACAAGGCGATTGGCAGCCTCAAGCTTTCCGATACAGATGGGGGTATCCAGATTCAAGCTTATCCCTCCTTCGGATTGTTGCGAAGAAATGTGGCAAACGATGCTTTCATTTTAGCGCCGCCAGCGCCGCTTCTTTTGCGTGGATCAGGGCCGTGTCAAAGACGGGGAGGTCGACGTCCCCGGGATGGATCAGGAGCCCCAGCTCCGTGCAGCCGAGGATGACGCCCTCTGCGCCGTTCTGCCGGAACCGGTCTATGAGATCCACAAGTTTCTGTTTGGACTCCTCACGGGTAATACCGACGCAGAGCTCATTGAAAATGATGCTGTTGACGGTCTGGATGTCCTCGCCCTCCGGTATCAGAACATCGATCCCGGCTTTTCGGATCACATCCTTATAGAATCTCTCCGTCATGGTATAGCTTGTCCCAAGCAGACCGACTTTAGAAATGCTCGCGTCAGTCAGCTTCTGTGCCGTGGCTTCCGCGATATGGAGAAGCGGGATCGAAAGCTGCGCCCGGATCTCCTCCGCGACCTTGTGCATGGTGTTGGTACAGATCACGATGAAGTCGGCCCCGGCCGCTTCCAGGCGCTGCGCGGCAGCGCCCAAAAGCTCTGCACTCTTGTCCCATTCCCCTGCGGACTGGCAGCGCTCGATCTCGTCAAAGTCAACGCTGTACAGCAGGATCTTCGCGGAGTGGAGCCCCCCGAGTTTCTCCTTGATTGTCTCATTAATGACCTGATAGTAGGTGACGGTACTCTCCCAACTCATACCGCCAAGCAGCCCGATTGTTTTCATTCCGTTGTCTACCTCCATCATGACGTTAAAGTTCACCGGTTCTGCAAAAGCATAAACAGCATGCAGACGGCAAAGCTGCCCGCCAGCATAAACGCAAACGAGATCGGCCACTTTCCTTCCCTGTTGAAGCCGTAGAAATCATCCCATCGCCTGTCTTCCGGAGCGTATAGTACCTTGTACAGATACAGGATACCATAGAGAAGTACCGGCAGGACGCCCAGAAGCGCCGTTTGGACTGTCATCCGTTGTTTTTCAAAGGCGAAAAAGGACAGGATCGCCAACAGCGGCGTCACCAGATGCATAAACAGATCCGTGCCTGTCAGCAGCTTTTTATAGCCCAGATTGGGTCCGAGAAAGAGGACAACTGTCAGCATCGTAACCGTCACCGCAGCGGTGCCGATATATTTCAATGTCCATACCCAGGATGACGACGGTGCGAAGCACATCAGAAAAGCTGCCGCAGCACAGAGCATATTGCTCAAAACCGTAAAATAGCGGAAGGCCGCGGCTCCGTTGCTGAAGCGCCAGGTCCCGTCCTTTCGGAAGAACCGGGCCGTGAGGATCAGCGTCAGCATAAAGATCAACGCGTTCAAAAAGACGTCCATTCATTCACCCCAGTATTCTTTTCGGCTTCAATTCCAGATAATCTCCGAAAATGAGTATGTCTCCTGTTTCTCTCTACATGTTTCCGGGATAGACGTATTTCAGCTTTTCCCCTGCAATTTCCGCGAGCCGCAGCACGATTTTTCGCTCCGTAGCCGCTCTGTCCGTCATCCGATAGCGCGGGTAAAAGCGCGTGAGATGGAGCGGGATCTCTTCTCCTCTGGGAAGTGACGCAACCCAGTCTGTCAGAGCGCGCATTTCTTCTCCCGAATCGTTCATGCCGGGGACGATCAGCGTCGTCAGCTCCACATGGCATTGGGCGTTCGCTCTTTCAATAAAGCGCTTCACTGTCTCCAGATCGCCGCCGAGCGTCTTTCGGTAGACCTCCGCATCAAAGCTCTTGAGGTCGATATTCAGCGCGTCCACCCACGGCAGAAGCTGCTGTGCTATGCTCTCCTCAACGCAGCCGTTTGTGACCAGTACGGTTTTCAGATCCCTCCCGCGCAGCAGCGGGGCCGTGTCCAGTATAAACTCATAACAGATCGTCGGTTCGTTATAGGTAAAGGCGACGCCGATGTTTCCGCGGTTTCGCAATTTGTCTGCCATGACCGCCAGAACGTCCGGCGCAAGCGTACGCGAGGCTTCCTCTCCCCGCAGGAACTCGCCGCCATCGGTCATGGAGATCTCCCAGTTCTGACAGAAGGGGCAGTTCAGATTGCAGCCGAAGCTGCCGACGGAGAGGATGGAGCTGCCAGGATAAAAGCGGCGCAGGGGTTTCTTCTCGACGGGGTCCAGCGCGACGGAGCTTGCGATCCCATAGCGGAGCGGCACGTTCTTTCCGTTCCTTGTCCCCCGTGCGCGGCATTTGCCCGCTCCGCCTTCGGGGATGGCGCAATGATGCGGGCAGACCGCACATACGACCTTATCCTCAGACATGGCGCACCACCTCAAAGCGCTCCAGCGTGATCCCCTTTTCCCGCTCCGAAATCCCGGCTTTCCGCAGCGCGATGCTGATCTGCTCGTCCACCGTGTCCACACCGTCCAGATTGGGCAGCAGCATCCCCCTTCTTGCGCCCTTGCTGACGATCACGCCGTAACGCTTCACATCCAGCTCGGCGCTGGAAGCGATCTCTTCCGGCTCCGAGAGCACGTCCACGCTGATCTCGAGGCTGTCCAGTTCCTCCAGCCTTACCGGGCTGAAGCGCGGGTCCCTTGTCGCGGCGCTGATGGCGTTATCGGTGATCTCCTCCGCGATGCAGCTTAGCACCGGCTGGATCGTTCCAATGCAGCCTCGCAGTCTCCCGTCTTTATGAAGCGAGACGAAAACTCCGGCGCGCCGATCAGTCATGTCGGCCGGGAGCTTATCCGGGAGCGGGAGTCTCTTCCGCTCCCGGATCCATGTATTGATAACCGCTCGGGCCAGTCTCACGAAGGCGTCTTCCCTCTGTTGTTTCTCCATGAGGGCTTTTCTCTGCCGCGCCTCCCATTTTGTAAGCATCCGCCTGTCCGGGTCGTCGTCAAGTACGCGGTAGGTGCAGATTCCGTAACCGACGCCGAAGGTGTCCTCATGGCTCAGCCGCTCTGTTTTGAGGCGTTTCCCGTCGAGCGCGCCGGCGAGAATGCAAAAGCTGCGGTGACCGCACTCGGCAGCTTTTTCGCAGAAGCTCTCGTCGAAATCCAGAAGCTCGTCAAAGGCGGCCCTGCCCATCACGTCCATGATGCGTTCATCGTAGTCGGGTCCTTCCTTGGCAAAGCCGTAGGGTCCCTCCTCCCGCAGCTTGTGGGACAGATCCCCGCTGCCAATGAACAGCACGCGCCGGTCAAGCTCATCCGCAATCTGCTGAACCATCTTCCCCAGCCGGACATGCTCCGCGAGTGGAAGGCCGGACAGACCGATCCGGACCAGCTTGTAACTCTGCCAGTAGTGATTGATATAGTATAGCGGAATCATCGTCCCGTGGTCGAGTTCAGTCTTGCGCTCCTCCAGCGTCCCGGCCGGAAAGTCTGTCTGCTCACAGCGTTTTGCAAGCTCCCCTGCAAACTCCGTGTCATACGCCACATGGAATTTCACCTGCGGGGCGCGGAACTGCCCCATATCTCCCCTGGCGCTCTTTCCCGGAGAGATATGAAAATAATCCGAATACATGACCGAATGCGGCGAGGCCAGGACGATCGTATCCGGTTGTAATTCGGCTGCAAAAGCTGCAGCTTTCTCATAGGCCGCGGCTGTGACTGCAATCTTCTTTTCCTCTCCTCTGCCGATCTCCGGAAGGATGATCGGCGGATGCGGAACCATGATCGCACCGACAATGGACATCGTATTCACTCCCATCTTATCATCCAAAAGCCTTTTCTGTTTGTATATTCAAATCGTTTTCTCATCGTCGTTTTCCAAATACTGCCGGAGAACCTTTAAGCCAGCGGTCGGAACGCAGAAGCGCTCCCGGTTGTGTTGTATCTCGTCCCAGACCTCAGCCAAATCAAACCAGCGCGCCTCATCGACCTCTGAAGTCTGGAGCGTCAGATTACTGAGCTCCACAGGCTTAGAGTAGACGAAAACGCTTGCGAATTCATTATCCTTGAACAGCCGCCCATGAAATACCTTTTCGTACTGGATCCGAAAGGTTCCGGCAAACGTCAGGTCTTGCGGTTTTGCGGCAATCCCCAGCTCCTCACGCAGCTCCCGCAGCGCCGACGGCAGCGGCTCCTCTCCTGCGGGGATATGCCCTGCGGAGGACGTATCGTAAAGCCCAGGAAAGGATTCCTTCTCCATGCTTCTTTTTTGCAGGAGGACGTCATAGCCCCCGGCCGATGACCGGATCACCCAGACATGGGCAGTCCTGTGCAGGACGCCGTCCTTGTGGGCGATCTCCCGGGAGACGGTTTCGCCGGTCGGTCTGCCTGCTTCATCCACGATATCCAGGTATTCCATGGCTTCTTCACACCTCTTGCTTTATCTCGATCAGAATCTGCTTTCCCCTGTCATATTCCTCATAGATTGGGCTGTGTGCCGCGTTTTCAAAAACGTACATTTTCTTTTCCGGGGCGTCGAGAAGCGAATAATACTCCTTTTGCAAAGCTGAACAGCAGGTATAGTCGTATTCCCCCACGAGGAAAAAGACGGGGATCTCCACGCTCGGAACATCTTTCACGGCGTTGAACACAATGGCGACCTGTGTTACAGGGAAGGCTCTCGACGCTGCTTTCCCTTTCCAGATTCGGATTCGCTCGGCCTGGGTATAGGCCCTGCAGCGCAGGCTGGGAAAGAAGATGCCGCTTATGACCGAGTGCATGTCCCGCGCGGTCCCGACGCCCAGATCGTGCATGGCCTCGTCCCGCAGCCCCGAAAAGAAATAATTGTCATAGTCCTTTGCGCTGCCGCGGATGTCATATTGCTCAAAACGCTTTGCCATTTTCGTGTTGCCGCTTTGCTCATACTGATTCTTCATCCAGTCAAAGGCAATATACTCCGACTCCTTCTGATCGACGATCTGCGACATGGCGATATAACACAAATACTTCTCCGGATGCGCCTGAACCGTCTTTAAGGCAAGATAGGTTCCGAAGGAATGCCCCATGATGCAGATGCGGTCGCAGCAAAAGCGCTCACGCAGGTAATCTGTGACGTGAAGTGCGTCCTGTATATAGCGCCCGGTCGTCATCTCGTCGGGGACGGTTGCCGCGGAATACGAGGCCCCTGTGTCTCTGTAATCCCAGTAACAGACGGTAAATTCCTCGGGCAATGCGGACGGATAGCTGCTCTCGAGCAGGTACTGCGGGATACCCGGACCTCCGCCGCAGACGAGCAGGACCGGGTTTTCCGTATCCTCTGACAGCAGCATGATCTCAAGCGCGCCGTCTTCTGTCTCCACGCAGGTTCTCTCGGAAAGGCTCCGGCTCCCGCTGCGCTTTGGCAGCTTTCCCATACTTGGTGGAAACAAGGCGATCACAAGCAAAAAGCAAACCGCCAAAATACAAATGGTAACCATCATAGATTTCTTTTCCCTGTTTTTCAGATATTTCAAGTCGTATTTCACCTCTTACTCATCACAGCCCCATTTTTGTCATGATGCCGTCCGTGGTAACGCCCGGATGGGTCGCGTAGAGGCGGATGATTTGCTCCGCCAGTGCGGGGTCGATCCCATACTTTTCTGCGGTTTTGCGCGTGCTGCGGCCTTTATCAAACTCTTTCACCACGATTTCAATTTGTGCGGCGATGTCGGTCGGGTCGATCTTCGGCGGCGGGGTCGGGTGCGGAATGTCGATCCGCGTGATTTCGATTCCGCTCTCCGTGAGCTCCGCCATCGCCATCGTAATCGGCTGATGAAAACGGCGCGGACCGCAGCTGCCGGGATTGACGATACGGGTTCTCCCCTGTTGTATGTCCGAATACGCATGACTGTGTCCGAACACGACGAGGTCATACGGGCTCAGATCCGTCGGCAGGTCTTTTTTCTTGTGGGTCATATAGACACGCAGTCCGTTAAGCTGATAATCCAGAAAAAGCGGCAGCTGCTCCGCCCATTCCTTGTCTGCGTTGCCTCGCACGGCATAGACTGGTGCGAACTCCCGAAGCTGATCCAGAATTAGCTGGCTGTTGATATCTCCGGCATGAAGGATAGCTTCAGCGCCTGAGAGTGCCGCCAAGACCTCCGGGCGCAGCAGATTATGTGTATCTGACAGTAAGGCGATTTTCATAGGCTTCTATTCCCTTTGTGTTTAGCTAAAAAACTCTCGAACTGCTCGCAAATTCAATCTGAGAGGGCAGTTCAACCAAAAGAAGACAGTTTTGCTCTACTTCAGGAACTTCTTCAGGTCGGAAAGTGCCGTGTCAGGAAACAGCTTGGCAAGGTGCGCCAGCAGCCTATCATAGGATTCCTCTGGCTCTCGCGCATAGACATTTGCGTAAAACCAATCCCCCATCTGCTTTTCCGGGGTGCTGTACTGCGCCACGCCCCAGCCGCGCCGATTGCCCTGCTTGTCCACCGTGTAGACAAAGTCGCTGATCAGCACATAGCACTGCTCCTGCAGGCGTGTGATGGATGTATCGAAGCCCTTTTTCCCTTCGGTTTTCTGCCATCGTCCGCTGTAGGCATAGCCGCCCGTTCTTCTCAGCTCCTTGGAGAGAACCGGCGCGTTCTGTTCGATTAGATCATAGAGCTGCTTGTCCTGGAATTTCGCCAGGCCGTCGTCATAGCGCGCGTCGAAGTCATATCCGTCGCGCCGATAGTTTGCCAGATCAAGAAAGATCTCCCGGCTGACGTAGGCGGCCTTCTTCTCAAAGAACTTTCCATATACGCAGCCGGTTTCCCGGATCACCGGCCCTTTCCATTCCCAGGTGTCGTCTCCGGTATCTGAGAACAGGACGGCGGGATGGCAATGCTCCTGCAGAGAAAAGCCAGGTATGGAGGTACTAAAATACGGGACGATCCCATATTCCCGTATGGCGTCGATCAGATCCTGCTTTTTGCGAACATAGAAATCATACGCCATATGTTATATCCCCCCCATTTCCATTGTTTTGTTCTGACGTCACTTGCTTGATAAATCGATCTTATTATACGGCAGAAACGCCTCCAGTTCAAGATGATCGAATTCTTAAGGATATTGGCGCAACTGCCTGTAATTTAGATATCTGTTGCTTTGACATTGAAAGCGATGTCGTTTTATGGTAATATAAACTGAAAAAATATAGCCAACAGAGGTTAAAACCATGCCGAACGATAGATTTGCCATAGTCGGAAGCAATATCGCTGAAAAGGCCACGATGATCTGGAACGTGGCGGACATGCTGCGCGGTCCGTTCAAGCCGCACGAGTACGGGCTTGTGATCCTGCCCATGACGGTGGTCAAGCGCTTTCATGACTGCCTACTGCCCACCCATGATGCGGTGTTGGAGACCTACGAGAAGTATAAACACTTCGCTGTGAAGGACGGCTTTCTCACCAAGGCCAGCGGCTACCAGTTTTACAATACCAGCAAATTCACCTTTGACTCCCTGCTCACCGACCCGGAGAACATCGAGGCAAACTTCCGGGACTATCTGGCGGGCTTCTCCGCCAACGTGCAGGACGTGCTGTCCAAATTCGACTTCGACACCGTCATCCGCCGCATGGTGGAGAGCAATACCTTGTACCTGGTGATCCGCGAGTTCAATTCCCCCAAGGGCTACCTGGGGCCGGATCGGATCACGGCGGTGGACTGCGGCTATATCTTCGAGGATCTGGTGCGCCGCTTTTCCGAGTCCTTCGGCGAGGAAGCGGGAGCGCATTTCACAAGCCGGGACGTGGTCTATCTCATGACCGACCTGCTGCTGAATGACGCGGACCTGAGCCGCGGCGGCAACGTGACCGTGTACGACATGGCCATGGGCACGAGTCAGATGCTCTCCTGCATGGAGGAGCGCATCCGTGAGCTGAACGCGGAGATCAGCGTCACCTGCTTCGGGCAGGAGTTCAACCCCTCCACTTTTGCCATTGCCAAGGCGGACATGATGATCCGCGGCGGCGATCCCAATAACATGCGCTTTGGCGACACCCTGTCCGAGGATCAGTTCCCCGGCTATACCTTCCAGTACATCATCTCCAACCCGCCCTTCGGCATCGACTGGAAGCGGGAGCAGAAGGCCGTGGAGGCCGAGAACAAGAAGGGCGAGCTGGGCCGCTTTGCGCCCGGCCTGCCAAAGATTTCCGACGGGCAGCAGCTTTTTGTGCTCAACGGTCTGGCAAAACTGGCCCATGGCGGCAAAATGGCGATCATTCAAAACGGCTCGCCCCTGTTCTCCGGCGACGCGGGCAGCGGCCCCAGCGAGATCCGCCGCTACATTCTCGAAAACGATTGGCTGGACGCCATCGTGCAGATGAGCACCGATATGTTCATGAACACTGGCATCAGCACCTATATCTGGGTGCTGAACAAGGACAAGCCCGCCCACCGTGCGGGGAAGGTGCAGCTCATCGACGCCTCCCACTGCTGCGAGGCGCGGCGCAAGTCCATCGGCACCAAGCGCAACGACATCACCGACGCCTGCCGGGAACTGATCGTCAAAGCCTACGGGGAGTTCAAGGACGGCGCAATTTACGGCGACAAGGCGGGCGTCTACTGCCAGAGCAAGATTTTTGATAATGAGGCCTTCGGCTACCGCAAGATTACCGTGGAGCGCCCGGAGCGCGACGCGGAGGGCAAGCCCGTTTTGAAGCGCGGCAAGCCGGTGGCCGACGCAAATCTCCGGGATACGGAAAACGTCCCCCTGACGGAGGACGTAGAGAGCTATTTTGCCCGCGAGGTGCTGCCCTATGCGCCCGACGCATGGATCGACGAGAAGAAGACCAGGATCGGCTATGAAATCCCCATGACCCGCTATTTCTATGAGTACCAGGCCCCGGAGAAGACCGAGAACATCATGGCGCGCATCACCGCCCTGGAGCAGGAGATTTCCGCGAGCCTGCAGGCGCTGTTTCACAAGGAGGGCTGAGCATGGCGAGAGCGATGAAGGACTCCGGGATCGAGTGGATTGGCGAGATTCCGGTGGGGTGGAAGATCAGCCGGATAAAGTATGTTGCAGATTTCGAGCCAAAGTGTGATTTTTCAAACCTGTTGGCAGATGACATAATTACTTATACTCCAATGGAGAACATCAAAAACGGATACTACATTCCAAACACTGCACCTTTGGGCACATTGTCAACATCCCTTACAGCATATCAAAATAATGATATAGTAATGGCAAAGGTCACTCCGTGCTTTGAGAACGGCAATATTGCAGTGATGAACGGACTTTCTTCGGGCGTTGGCCTTGGTAGCTCTGAATTATTTGTTTTTCGGGCGAAAGAGATGCAGACCCGATACCTTTTCTATTGGTTGCAGAATAAAGCCTTCGTCGAACAAGCTAAATCAACCATGACGGGAACAGGAGGACTAAAGCGTGTATCTCCACAGTTTGTGCGAGACTGCGCCATACACTGTCCTCCACTTGATGAACAAGTTCGGATATCCGTCTTTCTTGATGCTGAGCGTGCTCAGATCGACGCGGTGATCGAGCAGACCCGTGCGTCCATTGAGGAATATAAAAAGCTGAAACAGTCCATTATCACCCAAGCTGTCACCAAAGGCATCCGCCCGGGCCGGAGGATGAAAGACAGCGGGGTGGAATGGATTGGGGAGATACCGGAAGAATGGAATATCTGCAAACTCCGCCATATTGGTTCGACACAAAACGGTATCAGCAAGGGCGGAGAGTATTTTGGAGAAGGATACCCGTTCGTAAGTTATGGCGATGTTTATCGTAACTTCTCTCTTCCTCACACAGTTAGGGGCCTTATAAGATCAACGGAGGAAGAACGAGCTTTATATTCCGTATTGCGGGGAGACATTTTCTTTACCCGCACATCTGAAACGATTGAAGAAGTAGGGTTTTCCTCTGTTTGTGAAACGACTATTCCAAATGCAACTTTTGCAGGGTTTCTTATCAGAGTCCGTCCGTATGATGATACGCTTGATGTTGGATATTCAAAATACTATTTCCGTAGCAATCATCATCGGTTCTATCTTGTAAAACAAATGAATCTTGTCACTCGTGCGAGTTTGGGTCAACCTTTACTAAAAGGAATGCCCGTTCTCGTCCCTGGCAAAGAAGAACAGAGGGAGATCGCGAGATATTTAGATCAGAGATGCGGAGACATTGACAACCTCATTCTGAGCAAAGAAAAGGTTATTGCCGAACTGGAATCTTACAAAAAGTCCCTGATCTTTGAATATGTGACCGGGAAGAAGGAGGTGCAATATGAGTGAAACTCAAATACTGAGCGGAAAATGGAAAGTTGGTAAGGAAGATATAACTTACGACGGAAACCTCATTTTTAATGAAGAAGATAGATATATTACGCTCGAAATACTTATACCAGAAGCATCAGACAATACAGCCGTCAGATTTCCTTATAGTGGGACGCTTTCATTTATTTCTGGTACTCTCCTCACAGGCGCGACAGTTTTGTTGTATGATGGTGAAATAGGTCCAACAAATTATCGAGTAATGCAGTATACTCAAATCCTTATCTATGTAAAATACGCTTTTTGGGGGCTCTCTGAAAAGAACCTTGATGATTTTGCCTTTAGAGGAGCAAGCGTTGACTTTGGAGATATTCTGAACTGGTATGATATTTGCAAATATGAAAAGACCAGATCAGACGAAGAAACTATAGGATACGTTTGGAAGAATGATGATATAATTGATGTAAAAGTTTGTGACACTCTATCACTAAAATTTAATCCCACTACATCTGGATACTGGGGGAAGATATATAAGCAAGAGATAAAACTAAATCAAACTGTCTGGATTCAATTTGAATACAAAACGAATGTGAGTTGGGAATCCGTACTTCAAGATGTTCAAAAAATCCAGTATCTTATAGGTTTAGGCACCAAGCAGCGAATAGAAATCAGCGAATTAAAATACATACATCATTCAATGTATACAATATTATCAGAAGAATCAGGAAACCGTATCTGGAATGAAGGTGATGTGCTTCTTGGCACCGGAAAAGTTGAAAGAACTCATTATGCAGAGCCGCGTGATTTTGCGTTTAATCTAAAAGACTTTCTGAAAGTAAAGAAAGGCATTACTAATTGGTTTTTGCATTATGATAAAATGAAGCCGGTTCTTGACCTTTTCTTTTCAATCTATGGGCCTGTCTATTCAGTTGAAACCGCCTTTCTCAATCTATCGCAAGCACTTGAAACATACCATGCCAGATTCAAAGCAAACACGATCGGGGAGTACAAAAAAAGAGTTAAAAACCTTGTTACCAATTCCGCAGGCTCAGAAAACAAAAACTATTGGAGCTGGTTTCTTCTGGATGATGGGCAGCAAAAAAGCAAACAAATTAAGCTTAGAAGCAGATTAGCCGATCTATATTATGCTGACGGGCAATTGCCCTTGATGAGAGAGTGCGATTTGCCATCGGATATAGTACAAAAAATATGCGATTCAAGGAATTATTATACTCATTATGAGGAAAAGAAACGGAGTTTGGCATACACTCGTGAGGAATTGCCTATAGTGAACGGTTATCTTATTTGCTTATTACGCTACCATATCATGTGCCTTATTGGTTTTGATCCTGATGACGCTAAGAACGCAATCAAAGATCGTGTAGACTGGCTTTATAATTATCTTAAAAAGAACAATCTTCATTTGTACAATTATCCAGAAAACTGAAGCTGTTCGTCTGAGGTGCCTAATTGATAAACCGAATCATCAAGGAAATAAACAATTGCTTAGATAACGAGTGCCTACTTGCCGCATTAACTATGGCATTAACCTTGCCTGATATATGCGGAAAAGCTGAGTATCCGATATTGAAAGAACATACCCGGTATATTCGATGGTATGATGAAAATATTGGATATTATGAGAAACCGCCACGTGCTGATCCAAACGAGGTTGAACTGCCCTATTTAAGTGGGGAAGTAGTATACAACTTGCGGTGTATGCTCTTGCATCAAGGGACACCGAATATTGAACGAAACAAAATCCATTGCGAAGAATGTAAAATTGATAGATTCTCGCTTCTCTTTGAAAAGAAAAAATCGATTGATATCTACGCGGATTCAGCCCAAGTGTTTTCGGGAGGATCTTCACCTATATCATCACAGAATGCTGTTGAATTGAGATCATATGAAGTGAATGTGAGAAGACTATGTTTTATCCTCACGACATGTTCAGAGGCATATTACAAAAATAACATGGAAAAATTTACTTTTTTTCAATATAACATCGTTGCTGTGGACGAAAGAAACAAAGCTTTCCAGCATTATGATGTGCCTGAAATGTAATCTATTTAAAAATATGTAGAGTAGAGTATAATACAATAACATCAGAAAGAAGGTCTTAAGTACAGTGACAACACCGAAAAAGCCTATGAGTCAAAGAGGATTATTTCCAACTTCTGATAGGAACATGATTCTCCGAACTCTTTACCTGCTCGAGGAAGAGATTAATAATGCTCCGGGAGACCACGAATCAATTAAAATAGCGCTTTATCATTTACTTGAAAGTAGTTTGCAACTAAATGATGTTAGCGGAGAGACAGAATCTTTAGGGCAACACCGCACAGAAAATGAGTAGTGCGGAAGCGGGCTAAATATGGTAAAATAACAGTATGA
>JBGUWL010000040.1:0-2207 GCA_045221075.1 Acutalibacteraceae bacterium | reverse complement strand
GTTCAGCGTTTTCTGAAAGAGAACGACCTCAGGTCCGCACGCAACCCGATGGTCAAAGACCGCAAAGCCTACGAGTTGCCGGAGTTCGGATGCATGTGGCAGGCGGATACGGCATATCTCCCGTACATCACGGAGAACGGGCGCTCGCGCCGGACATTCCTGATCATGATCATCGATGACCATTCGCGTCTGATCGTCGGCGGCGGCATCTTCTATAACGACAATGCCTACAACTACCAGAGGGTGCTCAAACAGGCCATCTCCGCATACGGCATACCCGACAAGATCTACATGGACCACGGCGGCTCATTTGAGAATGACCAGCTCACCCTGATCCTTGATTCTCTGGGCATTGTCGAATCGCATGCCCCTGTACGCGATGGGGCTGCCAAGGGGAAAGTAGAACGGAATTTCAGGACCCTCCGCAGCCGCTGGCTGTCAGCCCTTGATGTTTCCACCATCCATTCCCTGGAAGAGTTCAACACACTGCTCGCCGCCTACATCCGCCAGCACAACACCACCGTTCATTCCGGTACGGGTGAGACGCCGGTCGACCGCTTCATGCGCACGAAGGACCATGTCCGCATCCCCAAATCCGATGAGTGGCTGGACGAATGCTTTACCAACCGTATTTCACGCAAGGTCAACAATGATTCCTGCATTTCCATCGACGGCGTCTGGTACGACGCTCCCCCTCAGTTCATCGGCATGAAGGTGGACATCAGGTACCTGCCCGGCCGGATGGAAGACGCTTATATCCTGTATGGTGATTCCCGGTTCCCCATCACAAGGACTGATAAAAACGCCAACGCACGCACAAAGCGCAACAATGCACTGCCTGCCATCAGCTACCCCTCGGAAGGAGATAAGGTTTCATGAACTTCAAGGCTTTTTACGGGTTATCCTGTAACCCTTTTGACAAACACTCTTTAAAGATCTCCGATTCCTTTGAATCCGCGGACCAGAGATCCATGATGAACCGGCTTTCCTATCTCAAAGATGTCAGGGGGATCGGTGTCTTCACCGCTTCTCCGGGCATGGGAAAATCCTATTGTCTCCAGCAGTTTGAAGCCTCACTGAACAAGAACCTTTACGATATGAAATATATCTGCCTGTCCACTGTTTCGGTAGGCGAGTTCTACAAACAGCTCTGCGACCGGCTCGGATTGGAAACTAAAGGCGGCAAGACCGTCATGTTCAAGGCAATCCAGGACCGGATCCATTATCTTTATAAAGAGAAGAAGCAGCCACTTATTCTCGCTGTTGACGAAGCCCAGTACCTGAGCAATGCGGTCCTCAAAGACCTCAAGATGCTGATGAATTTCAACTATGATTCCCTCAACTGCTTCACCCTGATCCTGAGCGGGGAGCCTTACCTGAACAACACTCTCGAAAAACCTGTCCACGAGGCTCTGCGCCAGCGCATCACTGTACACTACTCCTTTCAGGGGCTTGGGCCGGACGAGATCCCCGCCTATATCAGGCATAAGATCCGTCTTGCAGGAGGAGCCGACACCTTAGTAGGCGAAGACGCCCTGTCAGCCGTCACAGGATACTGTCACGGCATTCCGAGGATCATCGACAACGTTATGTCAGATGCGATCATGCTCGGGAGCCAGCTCGGAAGATCGTGCATTGACTCGGAGGTGATTCTGGCTGCCGTCAATGAGCAGGCTCTTGGTTGATATAAGATTGTAATGGTACAAAAGGTCATGGCGTTCGTCATGGCCTTTTCGAAGCCTCGGTATACCGAATGATAGAGCAGAGTACAACAGTGCGTCGCCAACGCCGTCTTAATGGAGTCGTTCCGCTTTTAGGATGTCGCCGGTCAGGCGATTTTACCAGAAAATAACCCGTCGCCAATGCCGCTCAAAATTCGTCGCTCAACATACTGGAACTATTAAGTTATCCTTTTTGATTGAATCACTCACGTAATCCCTCCTTTTCCTTTTCTCACATCCAATTTTGTTATCAAATTCTTTTCAAGTAAAATACTTAAAATACTGAGTAAAAAAGGCATTTGGTTAAAGTTTAGTGGAGCTTGCTACATTTACTGTATCTCCTCCATCCACTCCTCAAAACTCTCCATAATCTTCCTCTCAACCCCCACCAACGGCATTTCAATAACAGCCACCTCGTCAGTGTTGATAAACGTTTCAGCCCCATTCCAGTCTGTAAAACTCACATATCTATCAGTGCTTCCAACA
>JBGUWL010000039.1:0-10713 GCA_045221075.1 Acutalibacteraceae bacterium | reverse complement strand
TTCAAGTCTTGATACCTGAGCCTGACTTATTCCTATCTCATCCGCAACCTCCACCTGTGTCCTGCCCTGGAAATACCTCAGCGCAAGAATACGTTTCTCCCTGTCGTCAAGGGAACGTATGGCTTCCTTAAGAGCTATCTCATCAAGCCAGCTGTTTTCATCATTCTTATCCCCTATCTGATCCATAACATAGATGGTGTCGGTACCATCGGAATAAACCGGTTCGTACAATGAAACAGGCTCAACGATCGCTTCAAGTGCAATAACTACGCTTTCCTTGGGAAGGGAGATCTCATGGGCAATCTCGTCCACAGTAGGTTCACGGTCATTTTTGGCGGTAAGCTGCTCCTTTGCCTGCATTGCACGGTACGCAATATCCCTGAGAGAACGGCTGACCCTGATGGGGTTGTAGTCTCTGAGGTACCGGCGGACTTCACCTATTATCATGGGGACACCGTATGTGGAAAACCTTACGTCTTTTTCACAGTTGAAATTATCAATGGCTTTTATCAGTCCTATGCAGCCTACCTGAAAAAGATCGTCAGGGTTTTCTCCTCTGCCCGCAAAGCGCTGTATCACACTGAGCACAAGCCTAAGGTTGCCGTTTATCATCTCTTCACGGGCGCTGAGTTTTTCTTCGGCCGTTCCCTGACGTATCATCCTGAGCAGTTCTCTCTTCCGGGCTTCGGAAAGAACGGGCAGCTCGCTTGTGTTGACTCCGCATATTTCAACTTTATTGTATTGCACATTATATCCTCCGTTTACTGTCAAAGAGTGATCTGCGCTGCCGAAAATACACGGCAGATCGTTCTGATACTGCTTTCTGATTAAAAGCAGACACTTTTAATCAAAAAGGCGCCGCTTGACGCGTCGCTCATCTGTGCAAAAGCACAGATGACATCTCATGCCGACTCCGACGCGCTGACGCGCTTTTAAAAGCAGACTGTTGTCTGCTTTTAATGGGAGTCTGGTATGACAACAGTATTGACAAAGAACAGCATAATATGCACCGGCACAAAGAAAACTCCCCCGACAGAAAAGCTGTCAAGGGAGTTGTGGATGATACAGGGTATTGTTTTGAAGCTGTTTAGATCAGGAAATATCTTTGCCCTCTTCGATGTCGGTCATAAGGCTGACACGGCGCTCATGGCGGCCGCCCTCAAAGGGTGTAGAGATAAAGATATCTATCATCTTGTTTGCAAGCTCCTTTGTGACCACGTTCTGTCCCATGCAAATGACATTTGCATTGTTGTGACGTCTTGTCATCTCTGCGAGCATCTCATTGGTGCAAACAGCGGCGCGGATGCCCTTGACCTTGTTCGCGGCCATTGAAACGCCGAGACCGGTAGTACAGCAGATTATGCCGAAGTCATAATCTCCCTTTGCAACGGCGTTTGCGGCAAGATATGCAAATTTAGGATAATCCACGGACTCCTTGGAATAGCAGCCGAAGTCATGATACTCGATGCCCTGTGAATCAAGGTGCTGCTTTATGGATTCTTTCAGTTCAAATGCGCCGTGATCGGCGGAAAGCGCAAGCTTCATTTTTATCTCCTCTTTCTATGGATTATTATTCTGCGGCTGATGTTTTTATCAGTCTGCGGACGGTTCTTCTGTCTTCCGGGCTTCTTCTATTTCTTTTCTCTGCCGCGCAAGCAGCTCGCGTTCTGCCTGAGGCAGGCGGAGATAACCGGGAGCAAGCTCATCCGACGAACAAACGCTGCCTTTTTCGGCAAGTCTGCGGGCGGCAGCTGCAGTTCCGTATGCGTGCTGGTAGCGAAGATTCATGGGAACGAGCCGCAGGTTTTCATGCTGTTCCGAAAGCGCTCTATAGCAGATCTCAGCGCCGTCTCCCACAAGATAGACCGTCCGGTCTGAATAGTCCTTGAGCTCCTCGCCCAGTACTTCAATAGAAACAGCCCTGTCAGGAGTTATGCGTTCGGGGTATTCCCCGCCGAGCCGGAACATTGCATTATAGACCTGACTGCAGCGGGCGTCCATAACAGAGCAGACAATACCTTCGCTATAGGGCAGCTGCACAGCCATTGCTTCAAGGGTCGATACGGCCGCGCAGGGCTTTGAAAGCGGGAGAGTCATGCCCTTTACGGTGGAAACTCCGATACGAACTCCGGTAAAGGATCCCGGACCCGAGTTTACTGCAAAAAGATCTATTTCTTCGAGTTTTGTATTTGTTCCCTTGAGCAGCGCGTCTATAAGCGGCATCAGTGTCTGGCTATGGGTGGTTTTGATGTTGAGGAAGTATTCTCCGCAAAGAAAACCGTCATCCGTCAGCGCGGCCGAAACAGGAGATGCGGTAGTGTCTATTGCCAGAATTTTCACAGGTCATCAGCTCCCTCTATGGTTATTTCACGTTCGTTATCGGACAGACGGTTTATGGTGACATTTATACGTCGGTCAGGAAGAAAAGGTTCGATGTTTTCGCTCCACTCTATCACAAGTATGCCAGTGTCCATATAGTCAAAAAATCCAGTGGAATAAAGATCGTCATAACCGGAAACACGGTACATATCAAAGTGGTAGACCATGAACCTGCCCTCGTATTCATGCACCAGAGCAAAGGTGGGACTTGAAACCCCGTCATCTATGCCGAGACCTTTTGCTAGTCCCCTTGTAAAGGCCGTCTTGCCGGCACCGAGGTCTCCGAAAAGTGCTATTACTTCATTGCCGTGAAGATCCTTTGCCAGGGACTGAGCGATCTCTTCCGTCTGCCCTTCGCTTTTGCTGATCAGCTTCTGCAAGTACACTCTCTCCTATCAGAAAAGTCCTGTTATCTTTCCGTCTGCGTCAACATCTATCTTTTCGGCGGCAGGGACCTTGGGCAGTCCGGGCATGGTCATGATATCGCCGGTGTAAACTACCACAAAGCCGGCGCCGTTTGAAAGACGAACATCACGGACTGTAATGTTGAATCCCTGGGGTCTGCCCAGAAGCGCGGGATCGTCTGAAAGTGAATACTGGGTCTTTGCCACACATACCGGAAGATCTGAGGCTCCCAGCTTTTCTATCTCTGCGATCGCCTTGAGCGCTGCAGGTGTATATGTAACGCCGTCTGCTCCGTAGATGTTTCTCGAAACGGACTCGATCTTTTCTTTTATGGAAAGCGTGAGCGGATAGAGAGGATGGAAATCGGAGGGCTTTTCGGTTGCCGCAACGACCTTCCCGGCAAGCTCGATACCGCCCTTGCCGCCCTTTGAGAAGACCTCTGAAAGAGCAAAATCAGCGCCAAGCTCACGGCAGTAGTTTTCAATATATTCAAGCTCCTTGTCGGTGTCGGCTCCGAAACGGTTGATCGCAACAACTACCGGAACACCGTATTTCTGCATATTTGAGATATGTACGCCAAGGTTTACGATGCCCTTTTCAAGAGCTTCAAGATTCTCGGCAGAAAGCTCGGTTTTCGGAACTCCGCCGTTATACTTAAGCGCTCTTACGGTTGCAACGAGAACGACGGCGGAGGGTGTAAGACCTGCCTTGCGGCATTTTATGTCAAAGAATTTTTCTGCGCCAAGATCAGAACCGAAGCCGGCCTCAGTAACACAATAGTCTGCAAGCTTCAGACCGAGCTTTGTTGCTCTTACGGAATTGCAGCCGTGTGCGATATTTGCAAAGGGTCCTCCGTGCATGATGGCGGGAGTGCCCTCGAGGGTCTGGACAAGGTTGGGCTTTATTGCGTCCTTAAGAAGGGCAGCCATAGCGCCGTTGGCCTTGAGGTCGGAGGCGTATACGGGTTTGCCTTCAAATGTATATGCAACGAGTATGCGGCCAAGTCTTTCCTTAAGGTCGGAAACATCGGAAGCAAGGCAAAGGATAGCCATGACCTCGCTTGCAACGGTGATGATGAAGCCGTCCTCACGGGGAACTCCGTTTACACGTCCGCCAAGACCGGCAACAATGTTTCTCAGCTCACGGTCATTCATATCAAGGCAGCGCTTTATCAGGATCTTTTTGACATCGATGCCAAGACCGTTGCCCTGCTGGATGTGGTTGTCAAGCATTGCGCAAAGAAGGTTGTTTGCCGCAGTGATAGCATGCATATCGCCGGTGAAGTGAAGGTTGATGTCCTCCATGGGGATGACCTGTGCGTAGCCGCCGCCTGCTGCACCGCCTTTGATACCGAACACAGGACCCAGTGAGGGTTCTCTCAGGGCGATAACGGTCTTTTTGCCGATCTGGGAAAGGGCATCTCCCAGTCCGACGGAGGTTGTTGTTTTGCCTTCGCCTGCAGGAGTAGGATTGATCGCAGTAACAAGTATGAGCTTTCCGTCCTTACCCTGTGACTTCTGCTTTATGAGGTTTTCCGAAAGCTTTGCTTTGTATCTTCCGTAGTATTCAAGTTCCTCTTCGGGGATACCCAGCTTCCGGGCTATGTCGAGTATGTGGGCAGGGTTTGCCTGCTGGGCGATCTCGATATCTGACAGCATGATATGATCTCTCCTTTTTTGTTGTTGAAACGGCACGGACAGCCGAAGCATAACGTGTCGTTTATTGCCTTGCCGGAACGAACCGGCCTATACCATATTATTGTAACACATAAATCTCTCCTGCACAACATTACAATTGAATAGGATTCGGAAAACCAAAGGGAATTTTTTGTGTTTTTTTGTATATGAGGTATGATTATTGCCTGAGTAAGAAACGGTTTCTGGGCTCGGACTTCGGGCAATGCAGGAACCTAAGTTTATTTCATGTACGATCGTTTTTTCTGCAAAACGGGCAGAATGATCAAGTGTAAAGGTTGGATAAAGGATTTTGCTTTACAGATTGATAGACCGTAAAACTCTTATGTTAACACCAAAATCGGTGTAAAGCGCTTTTGCAGTCGGAATAATGTCACGTTTTTTTATTTTTTATATCTGAATATGACCCCAAAAGTCAGAAAAAAATCAAAAAACATTTGTATATTACAGGCCGGTGTGATATAATAATTAGGATTGCTTATATCTTTATGGAAAAGGATGATAAAATTGCTTAGGCTTGAAAACATATCCTGGAGCACTCCCGACGGTGTGGGTGTACTGAACGGTCTTGATCTTACCGTTCCGGACGGAAAACTCATCGTTATCACCGGTCCAAACGGCGGAGGAAAAACGACCCTCGCCCGAATTATCGCCGGCATTTACCGTCAGGACAGCGGCAGGATCTTTCTGGACGACAGGGATATTTCTGATCTTGACATAACCGAAAGAGCAAAAATGGGCATCAGCTTTGCCTTTCAGCAGCCTGTCAGATTCAAGGGCATCACAGTAAGGAAGCTCATCGAGCTTGCCGCCGGAAAGAAAATGCCCCTTTCCGAAATATGCGACATTATGAGTAAGGTAGGACTCTGTGCGGAGGAATATATTGACCGTGAGGTCAATGCTACCCTTTCGGGCGGAGAGATAAAACGTATCGAGATCGCCACGGTCCTTGCAAGACATTCCGTTCTGACTGTATTCGACGAGCCCGAAGCCGGAATAGATCTCTGGAGCTTTACGAACCTTATAAAGACCTTTGAGGGTATCCGCAGCCGGATGGAGGGTTCTATCGTGATAATATCCCATCAGGAAAGAATACTCCGTATTGCCGACGAGATAGTTGTAGTATCCGGCGGAACGGTAAAGCATAAGGGCAGATCCGAAGAAATGATGAAAATACTGGCTGAGGAGAACTCGGTGACCGGAAAATGCTTTAAGCAGGAGGAATTGTTCTGATGAATGAGATCACTAAGGATATGCTCAGAGAGATATCCGAATGGGACGGAGAATTCAAGGGCGCCTACAACATCCGTGAAAACGGACAGTGCGCCGGTAGGATGTCGAGCAAAAATATCCGTATTGAAACAAAAAAAGACCAGCCCGGACTTGAAATATTTATCGCTCCCGGTACAAAGAACGAAACGGTGTCCATCCCTGCCTGCGTTACCCACGGCGGTGTTGACGACCTTGTGTATAACGACTTCTTTGTAGGAGAAGATGCGGATGTAACCATCGTTGCCGGCTGCGGTATCCATACCGAAACAGGTGAACCCGCCCGTCATAACGGAATACACCGCTTCTTTGTGGGAAAGGGTTCAAAAGTAAAATATGTAGAAAAGCATATCGGCAAAGGTCACGGAACGGGACTCAGATATATCGACCCCGTTACAGAGGCCGAGCTTGAAGAAAACTCCCTTCTGGAAATGGACACGGCTCAGATCGGCGGCGTAGACCGCACGACAAGAGTTACCAACGCAAAGGTAGGAGCAGGCGCAAGACTTCTTATACGGGAGAGGATACTTACCGAAAAGGAACAGACTGCAAAGACCGAGTTCCATGTGGAGATGAACGGGAAGGATTCCGGTGTTGACCTGATCTCGAGGTCTGTGGCAAGGGACGAGTCCCATCAGGAATACCACTCCGTGATAGTCGGAAATGCTCCCTGCACCGGTCATTCGGAGTGCGATGCGATAATCTCCGGCAACGGCAAGGTGGATGCTGCTCCCGAGCTCCACGCAAGGGACAATGACGCTTCACTTATCCACGAGGCAGCTATCGGAAAGATCGCAGGCGAACAGATCCTCAAGCTGAGGACCCTTGGAATGACCGAAGAAGAAGCCGAAGCTACTATCATTGACGGATTCCTCAGCTGACAATGACCCGTCAATAAACAGACGGCTTCTTTCACGCTTCTGTTTGATCGGTCATGTATTCTATAGTTTCCTTTTTACGGCCGCTGTTCGCGTTTCAATGCCGTATTGAATAATACAGTTCGACACTCCCCCCTGCCTTTTTGCAGCGGGATATGACGGAGGTGTTTTGGATGAAAAGAATTATCTGTCTTCTGCTTTCACTTATTACGGTAAGCTGTATTGCCATAACTGCCGCCGCAGAGGAAAGCGAGGAAGAAAATGATATGCCGCTGATGTCTATGATGGTGTTCGGTGATTCCATCACCGCGGGCTATGGGCTTCCGGGATACGAAATGTATGATCCCTATGCGGCAAAGGATTCATTTCCAAATCTGATCTCAGAAAGATATTCCATCAATGAGTCCAACTACAAAAACTATGCCCGTTCCGGAAGGACAAGTGAAGAAATACTGAAAAGCATCAAAGATGCCGATAAGGCAGAATTGAAAAAAACAGAGCTTGTTGTTATCTCAGCGGGTGCCAATGATATAATGAAGGCTATGAGCAGCATAATTTATAATGCTCTCCTGCAGAAAGCGGATTATTTTTCGTCTCATGGAATAGATCTTGACTTTTCCAGCAGCGAGGCGCTTGAGCAGTCAATATTCAGGGTGTTTATGGATCCCACGAAATGGGATGGGCTGAGTCAGCTTGAGGAGTCTTGTACTGACGATACGGCAAAAAAACGTTATCAGGATACGGTGCTTACATTTCAGGACAATCTGAAGTCGATGATCTCTTACATCAGAGAAGTGGGGTCCGACGCAATAATATGTGTTGTTCTGCCATATAATCCGGCAGCCTTTCTTTCCGGAAACGCAATAACTCAGCAGTTGCAGAGATCCCTTGAAGGTATCAGGGAATGCGCATTTGAAGTAAAAAACAGCCGTGAATACGGGAACCGTGTCTGTCTTATAGATCTTCTCACTGACTTTGACGGAAAGTACGAAGAGATGACAAACATAACCTCTTTTGATATACACCCTAACCTCGAAGGTCACAAATATATCTCACAGGCTGTCAGCAGCAGCTACAATGAGCTTGCCTCAGAAAAGCTTGCGCAGAATGTTGAAAACCGGGACCGCAGCGCTCCCTACAGTGATACGGTCGTCTATATCTTCTTTGGTATCGCCTGTGCAGCCGTTGCGGCTATCGTGATAGATTTTGTACTGCTTATAAGAAAAAAAGGCAAGAAATGATCTGATAACTCATGCTTTTCCGGGCATAATAAGCTCAGGTGAAACGGCATGAAAAGAAAACTGCATTGCTTTTGTATCCTGCTTTTTATAGGAGGAACGGCCTATGGGCTCATTGAGCTTATCTGGCGCAGGAGAACTCACTGGTCAATGATACTGACCGGAGGGATATGCTTTTCCATACTGTACCGGATCTTCCGCTGTGTTGAGGACTGCTCCATGCTTATCAAATGCTGTATCGGCAGTGTTGTCATCACGATATGTGAGCTTCTGAGCGGTTTTGTGTTCAATTTCCGTCTGAAGATGAAGGTATGGGATTATTCGGACAGAAAGCTGCAGTTCTGCGGTCAGATATGCGTCCTGTATAGCTTCTTGTGGGGGCTGCTGACCGTTCCTATTGTCAGTCTTTGTTCTCTGCTCCACAAACGGCTGGGACTCTGAGATGTCTCATATTTGATCAAAAGCAGGAATACAATATAGTATAGAATTACGTCATGCCGTCATCAGAAAAGGAGGCATGACCATGTGTGAGGATATTCCGGCAGCTTTGCCTGAGTTTCCTGATAAACAAGACTGCTCTTCCCCTTTGCTGTCCGCTGATATCCCTGCTGACACAGGAACCATCATTTCGGACAACGGCAGATATATGATCCAGTGTATGTCCATTATAGGACATATTGAAGGACATTATATTCTGTCTTCCGAACACAAAACAACAAAGTACGAGCATATCATTCCCCGGCTTATCGCAGCCGAACAAAGCCCGGTCATAGACGGTCTGCTGATCATACTCAATACGGCAGGCGGAGACATCGAGGCCGGACTTGCGATTGCCGAACTTATTGCCGGGATGAAAAAACCGGTGGTCTCATTGGTGCTTGGAGGAGGACATTCCATCGGAGTGCCTATCGCAGTGGCCGCAGGACGGTCGTTTATTGCACGGTCGGCGGCAATGACCATACATCCCGTAAGGATGAGCGGCATGATGCTGGGAGTTCCCCAGGCTTTTGATTACTTCCACAAAATGCAGAAACGAATAACGGATTTTGTTTCTGCTCATTCCGATATAAGTCCCGAAAGGTACAATAAGCTTGCTTTGAACACCGACGAGCTTATTATGGACGCAGGTACCATACTTGACGGTGAGACTGCCGTGCGGGAAGGACTTATCCGGCAGATCGGCAGTCTTGATGATGCAATAAAGGCATTATATGAGATGATCGACACTGTCAGGACGAACAGCGGAGCGATCACCGGTTCCGGAGAGAATAACCGTTCTTCGGCCGGGACTTGACTTTATGACAACGGCAAATTGCCGCTGTATATATTATTCCGGCAGCAGAAGACTGCTGCCATGATTTTTGGGGGTTACATAACATGAATCTGTTTGACGCTGTCTTTCAGGGTGTGCTGCAGGGACTGACGGAATTCCTTCCGGTTTCAAGCAGCGGACACCTGGCGATCTATCAGCATATTTCCGGAATGAACGAGAACAATCTCTTCTTTTCCGTAATGCTCCACATCGGCACACTGGCCGCCGTTGTTGCTGTTTATATCAAGCTGATAATAAAGCTTTTCGGTTCTGTAGTAAGTATTTTCAAAAAGATATTTACACGCCGGTTCAAATGGAAGGAAATGACCGGAGAAGAAAACCTTGCAATGATGATATTCATTGGTCTTCTGCCGCTGTTTGTACTGTTCCTTCCCATCCCCGGGACCGACATGAAGCTCAAGGATCTTGGAGATAAATTCAATCATGACGGATTTTTCCTTGTTGTAGGTCTTGCACTGTGCGTAACAAGCCTTCTGCTTTTCCTTGGAAGCACAAGAAAACCGCAGATAAAGATAATTGACGGCAAAAAATTCAAAAAGAAGGACAGAAAAAGATACAAGGTGCTTGACGCTGTTATCGTAGGTTTTACCCAGTGTGCCGCAGCGCTCCTGCCGGGTCTTTCCCGCTCCGGTTCCACACTTGCTGCAAGTCAGCTCAGAGGCATCAACAAACAGGTCGCTCTTGACTTTTCGTTCCTGCTGGGAACTCCGGCGATCGTAGCGGCTGCCCTGCTTGAAACAAAAGATGTTATTTCTTCTCCTGAGGGAACAGGCGGCATCAGCTTCGGATGTATACTGGTTGGCATGATCGTTGCCGCAGTTGTGGGCTTTCTTGCTATCAAGATCTTCAAATGGCTGCTCAGAACGGACAGGATGTATATATTTATCCTCTATACCGCCGCTGCCGGCATGATCATCATCGTAATAAGCCTTATAGAGCTTTTCTCAGGCACAAATATGTTCACACATCAGCCTCTTACTTTCTGATAAGATATTTCTTTTCGATCTGTTCCGGACATGTCGTTTTGTCCGGAACAATACCCGGATAATTTGGAGGTGGTACAAATATGGCCGCTAACAAGTCAACAAGATCAAAGGGCAGTTCAAAAAATAATTCAAAAGGTACTTCAAAAACCACGTCAAAACGCAGACCTTCTTCAGCACAAGGATCCGGAAAGAAGGTTTCTGCGCAGACAGCGTATTACATAAAGCGCAACAGATTCATAAAAGGTCTTGTGCTGCTTGGTATCTCGATACTTTGTACACTGCTTTTCTTCCTTGAAGGCGAAAACCTCTGGAGATCACTCCATGAGGGATACAGAGGACTGTTCGGCTTTTTAGGCTTTTTGCCCCCGCTGATATTACTCTACTGCGCCGTTCAGATGTTCAAGGAAAAATCCACCTACCGGTTTGCACTTAAGGTATTTTTCTTCTGCGGCACAATGGCCTTTCTCGGATCTACGATTTTTGCCTTTTCATCACAGGGCATGGAAATGCAGAATTACGGCATCGAGATGG
>JBGUWL010000038.1:0-1622 GCA_045221075.1 Acutalibacteraceae bacterium | reverse complement strand
GAAAGTCCGGGCTCCACAGGGCAAGGATAACGGCTAACGGCCGCCGGGGGTGACCCCAGGGAAAGTGCAACAGAGATATACCGCCTGTCTTTGACAGGTAAGGGTGGAAAGGCGAGGTAAGAGCTCACCGGCACATAGGAGACTGTGTGGCCCTGTAAACCCTATCCGGAGCAACACCGCAGTAAAGCATTAACATCGGCCCGATGGCTTTGATCAGGTGGCATTGAGCAGTGACGGCAACGTCATGCCAAGATAGATGGCTGTTCACGACAGAACCCGGCTTATCGTCTCACTCGCTTATTATATGATCTGAGTGAATAGTATACACAGTTCCCTCTGCAGACTTATTGAAATCAGGCATAACGGACGATGAGGTCGATAGGCGGTTTTGTGCGATATGCAGAGATATCCGGTCAGCAAAGAAATAAAAACACGCATCATCAAGGGATCATCCTGAATAATGCGTGTTTTGTTCATTGTGGTTCAGTTCGTATAGAAGCGTTCAGTAAATCTGACTGAATAACCGGTATGTCAGAATTCGAAGGTCTTGGGCTCGCCGCATCCGCAGGTGCCAACGTACTGGGGCGTTTCTTTTCCGCAGTTGGGGCATTTCCAGGTGTTGCCTGTGGGAACGTCACGACGGTTGTTGACGGCTTCTTCAGCTTTTCTGATAGCATCGGCTTCCTTGGCTTTCTTGCCGGATATACGTTTTTTCTCTTTTCGTCTTTCGTGCCCTGGCTTATGCATTAATGGACCAGGCCGAAACCAGTATAATTCAAAAACACGCATCATTCAAGGAATCATCCTGAATAATGCGTGTTTTGTTATTGCGGTCAGTCCGGAGAGAAACTTTCAGTATTCCGACTTATTGACCGTTCTGTCAGAATTCGAAGGGCTTGGGCTCGCCGCATCCGCAGGTGCCAACGTACTGGGGCATTTCTTTTCCGCAGTTGGGGCATTTCCAGGTGTTGCCTGTGGGAACGTCGCGGCGGTTGTTGACGGCTTCTTCGGCTTTTCTGATAACGTCGGCTTCCTTGGCTTTTTTGCCGAACATACGGGGCTTTTTCTCCTTTTTGGCCTTTGTGTTGGCAAAATCGTCAACAGGAGGTCTTTCGTACTCAGGGAAGTTATACTTGGGTTTTTCCGGAGTTTCAGCAGGTGCATCGCCGAACATAGACTTCGACGGTTCATCACTGAAACGCATGGGTGCAGGAGGCGGTGCGTTGTCAAGATCAAAGGGATCAAGAGCGCCGCTGTTCTGATTGTTGTTTGGAATGAGAACCGTCGGCTCGTTGTTGTAGGTGTTGGGACGGCTGTTAAATCTGTTTTCCGGAGCCGGATCGACGGAGGAAGAAACATTATCCTGCTGTATATAGTTCAGCTCCTGACCCTGATAGGAGGGGGCTTCATCGGGTACCTGGGGGTGATAGCCCTGTATTGATGGCGCAACGTCATCAAATGTGGCGGCCTGCTCGGGGGTGAGCTTGCTTTGTGGCGTTGAGTCAGGCTTTATCTCAGGCAGGGGAGCACTGTCAGCGGGAATTTCAGGCTCGAACTCAAAGGGCTTGGGTTCGCCGCATCCGCAGGTTCCTACATAGTTGGGCATTACCTTTCCGCAGTTG
>JBGUWL010000037.1:0-7473 GCA_045221075.1 Acutalibacteraceae bacterium | reverse complement strand
TAGATCGCGTCTGAATCAATCACTTTGATTTTGTTTTCTTTCATGAAAATACTTCCTTTCAGGTGTGCGGACTTGCATTTCTCCCTGTAGCGCGGTGGGCTTCATGTGGTAGTCCAGCTCTGATACATAGCAATACACGTTCCCGCCACGCTCGGCGAACTTGTCGAGGTCGTCAAGGTGATCCTTGACCCACTCCACGACTTCGGCACGGGTCATGCACTCCAGTTTCTCCGGCTCTTCACCATAGCACGGTAGGTTTCGACGCTGCCGCCCGGATTCTTTCCAGCTTACACGGTAGGTCATGCTTTCGCCTCCTCTCCTCTGCTGAACTTCTCCAGTTCGGTTTTCGGGATTCTCCAAATCTTCGGGCTGAGCTGGTCAGCAGTGATCCGACCGGCACGAACCCAATTTCGTACTGTGCCAGTTGAGACTTGCAGCAGCTCGGCAAATTCCTTGACGGTCAGCCAGTCGCGACTATTGACATCAATTTCGGGCATGGTTTCACCTCCTCACTATGATTATAACACTTTGTGCGTATTATGTCAAGTGATTATTTTACGCGAAATGTGTACACGAGTGGCGGACAAAACAGGCAAAAAGTTGTTTCCGCATGAAAAACACTCTCTGGAAATTTCGCTTTTCTTCGCTTTCTTTCGCTCTTGTGGCTATGTTGCGCGGTTTCTGCCGTTCTCACCTTGCTTTGCGTATTGCGCGAAATATGTGTTTTGTGCAATTATTATCCGCAATACTCACATAGCATTATTTTATATATACAACTTTCCCCGAAAAATCGGAGTTTTTCGGATACGCGGCGACTTTTTCCATGATTTTTATATCACGGGAAAAGTTTTCGGTATCTGGTTGGTCGTGGGGTGGTGGTGTGGTGGATTCTTGACAATAAAGTTTTGTGCAATTGCCAAAACTGGTATTGGGTAAACACATACCAGTTTTGTCATGAACCCCTTTCCGACTCCGTCGAAATGGTACCCGTTTGACGGGTCGAACCGATTTTGTAATACGAAATCTATACTTGCTATTCCGGCTCTCCATGATCTCGATGGTGTTTTGTCGTCCAGTATCACTATGGTGGTAACGTTTCGTTACACCCTCTAGGATGCGTTTACAAGCCCTGTATGCCCTCCGTTGGTTGGTGGTATAGAATTACTATCCATATACAGCGCGGCTCTCTGTGAGCCTGTCAGACGCTCTCAGGGCACAAAAAACCGCCTGCATGACTGCAAGCGGCTTTCTGCACCTAACCAATGCCGAATCTTTAATTTTGCGGATTATCTTTTACGCGCTTTCCATTTCATCGAGTGTCCCATCAGCAAAACAATCCACAAGATCTTCATTGACGGCAATCCGGCGAAATTCACCTTTCTGGTCAATGTACTGCATGGATGCAAGACCATCCGGATATGCAACTGCTGCTTTCAGGTTGTCAAAAAGATTCTTTGTGTAGCGATCTGCACTTGTCGCCTTGTCTGCGAAATGCCAGTCAAGCCCTTTGCGGTCACTGTATGACTGCAAAGTCCTCAGCATGGTGTAATTATCCTTGTTGCGCTCTGCTATCGCCTGGACTTCATCAGCAGTGTTTACAAGTCCGGCATTCAGCAGTTCAGCATCAGCACTATGCAGGATTTCTCCGTCAAGCGTGATCTGGTTCGCAAGAGTACCGGCGGCGCTTTCCTAGAATCCATTGATAGCTTCAAGTGCTTCGCTGTTAATTTTCTCCATCTCTGCCATGAGTGCCTGGTGCTTTTCCTTCCAGTCCTCCACACCTCTCTGACCGTATTTCGTAAGTGCATCAGATTTAGACCCCATATCTGTGATTTGTTTCATGAGACTGCGCTTCATGGATACCGCATCCCTCGCTGCCTTAACAGCTGCCGTCATGGCTGCCGCCGGCATTGTCATTTTCATTTGAAAAATCATGTTAATACCTGCCTTTCAGATGTGTATAGTATGATAAAGCGGTGCAAAACCGCATATATCCGTTTAAAATGCACGGTTTTAACGGTCGGTGAGCTCGTCGTCCATGCCTGACCAGACATCATGCTCATTGTATCCGAAGTCGAGCGAGATCTTCTGACCGGCGGCTCTGGTCGAGCCTTCGACGGCTGCCAGACGCTCGGCGAACTTCGGCGAGGCATCCAGAACCAGAGATGCGGCTCGGATCCGGTCGGCGGCGCTGTAGTCGGTCGAGTTCTCCAGAATCTCGACGAGTGCCATCACTGCTTTGGCGACTGCATCATCCAGCAGCAGTGCGGCGTTTCGGATTCTCTCGGCTCGAAATGCAGACAGACGGTGGGAAAAGTCCTCGTCTTGCATCCGCTCGAAAATCAGACGGACAGAACAACCGACTTTCTGTGCAGCACTCTTGACTGATCCGCAGAGAATCAATGCACTGAGGATCTCCTCGTCTTTGTAGGTTTTGGCTTTGGGCATTGTGAATCATCCTTTCTTTTTCAAGTTGGTATCGTGAGCGCAGCGCGGTGCCCGTCAAGAGGCACAAGCGCGGCGCGGCATCGTTGGCAGCGTGTACATCGTTTCCGGTTCGTGTACATCAATGTACATAAATGTACATAAATGTACATCGTGTACACCGTATTCCGTGGCTATGTTTCGGCGCTTTATGATATTCGTGTACATAAATGTACATTTTCTATATAACCATGTGCGGGTTAAAATTAACTATTATGCATAATATTCTCTTGCATATATAACCTGTTATTTGTGTACTATGCTGCTTTTGAATGCTCATGTAAACAGGGCACATTTTGTACATTTTGTGCATTTTTCTATCTTTTCGGCTACTTATTGAGAAAAACAACCGTGTACACTATGTACATGAATGTACACGGATGTACATTTTTTCAGTTGTGAGCACCGTGTCGGCGATCATTGATATTTTCGGTCGATTTCTTCGGCTTTCCTCACCTTTTCCCTTATGTCAAACAGTGCGTAGACAAATTCGGGGTTTATGAATACGTCAGTCCGTTCCCGTGACCTGCCTCGACTTGCCGACACGTCAATGAACTTTCCATCAATAAGGTCGGTGAGGATCTCCTCGAACTGTGACGAAAGCCCCTTGTTATGACGTGCCTCTCGCTTTATGTCTGCTTTGGATACATAAGCCTTACCAGAGTACACCGTCCGCATGATGATCTTCTCCAGCAGCTTTTTGGAGTTCTCCGTGAGCTCTTTCTCCTCTGTTTTGGTATCCTCGATCATGTTTTGCAGGAAGAAATCACAGATTTTGCAAGCGGATTCCGCCTCTTTTGCGGATATTGGAGTAGTAGCAGCGAGGTCGAGCTTCTCGCTCTGGTATGCGCTGCCGGTTGTGGGGTTGTTCAGCAGATGCAGGATAGCGGCGATCCGTTCCGTATATCCGCATAGCTTACCAGTCGCTTCACAGAGACGTTTCTCCGAATATTTGCCGCCCTTTACGCGCTCATTCTGAATAGATTGCATATTCTTGACCATGATCTTGGCGGCATCCTCGCCGAATCTGATCGGTTTCGGTAATCCGTCCGGTCGTTTAATGTTCAGAAATTCGCCTATGATTGACTTGTATTCATCATACAGCGACTTATCAAACGGCACCTTGTTCTCATAAGTGATAGCCGTTTCCCGTTCCGGGACGCTTAACCGCAGTACACGAGCGATAAAGCCGGTACTATTTAAGCGGTCATCAGCTTCAATCCGTGCATATACATCAGGCTGCACAAGCTGTAGCATCGTTATCAGTGGGCGTTTTAACGTGATCTTGCCGCCCTCTCGTACTCTATTAACTTTCGTTGACTCTGCGTTTATCGCATGGTTTAGAAGAGCGTGGTTTGTACCTCCGGCATTGTAGATCCCGGCGAGGATTTCAAGCGCGGCGGCTTCATCAGATGCCAGAAATGCGAGTTCACCCGTGCCGACCATCGCGGCGGCTATCGCTTCGGGCGTACTGTCATCCAGACGGAAATCCGGGTCAACAGGCGGTTGCAATGCTGCCAGCTCGGCGGTCGCTTTCTTCATTTCAGCGTCGAGGCGTTCCATCTCGGCTTCGTCCTGCGCTTCGGTCGCCTTTTTGGTCATCTTTTCAAGTGCCTGTAACATAGCATTCAATGACCTGCGCTTAGCTGTATACTCAGATACCGCTCTCCCGTATTCGTCAGCGACGGCTCCGTCATGAAGAAAGTCGTTTAACGGTCGTGTCACTGTATATTTGAGTACAGCGGATTTTCTCTCACTAGGATACGCCAAACCGACGATATATAGTGCCAGTTCCTCGAAATGTCCCGTACTATCCGGGTGACAAACCGCATACTTTCCCATTGTGGCGGCTGCCGTCATCGCGATGATGCCGACCGCCACAAGCCCACGGTCAACTTGCTGGCTATCGCATATCATGTCGATGTATTCCTCGATCTTATCAGAGAACACGCCTCGCGGGAATGTCGGGAACGTTTCGACCGGCTCCTCGATCATGTCGGGCTTCATGTAGCCGTTGAGATGGTCGTTAATTCTGTGATATACAAGGTCTGTAAGCGCAGCGTGAGGCGGCATCCGGTGGGTCACGGCTCCGAGTGATGTTTGCATCTCTGAAAATTCACCCCAAACCAACCCGGCTTTTTGAGTATCAGCACATAGCGCAGCGGCGTGAGCGTATAGCTCGACCTCGTCCTCTGGTATCAGATTAGCACCAATAGCGCGGCGTTCATACTCAACGACTTTATCGACGATCTGAGCGGCGGCATCTTTTTGTGCCTTGCTAGGCTTTAAGCTGAATGAAAACTGCATAACGTAAATCCTCGATTTTCTATTTTTTGGCTTTGGCAAGCCGTTTTGTCAGTTTCAGCAGTTCCCGCGCTGTATAAGCGCGGGTGCTGCATTGGAAGTCGTCGAGCATCCGGTTTTCTCCGATATACTCGTATAGTGTAGTGGTGATCTCGTCCACGTCGGCTTTGGTCGTCAGGTTCTCCGCTGCCATTGCTGTGGCAAGTCGAGCGAATCGAACCATGAACATTAACCGCTGCCGTTCCTCCGGATCTGCATCCGGTACCGTGTCGAGTATTGCCTCCATTGGCTTTGACCATGTACCCATATTAAACGACGGGTGCGGGTCGAGCCGTCCGATTTCTTGTAAGATCCGTTTATTCATTGGCATCTTCCCTCTCTGGTATACGGTCGAGCATTGCCATACAAGCCCGGCGGGTTCTTTTGATCTCAGCAGCGCGGCGGCGTAGACTTTCGCAGAATTGCCGCATTTCGTTTCGGTTAGATGCTATGAAATAGCCGTCACCATTTGAAACAATAGGCACTCCAGCTCGGCGCTCTTGCTGCACAAGTCGGTCGAAGTCTCGGCGCGGAATATTCATTGCCTTGCTTAGATATTCGCCGGTTCTTGCATTTTTCGCGCCTTTCAGCAGAAATTTACTTGCACATAGCATCGAGCGTCGCCTCCTCTCGTGCGATCAGCCGTGCCAGCTCGGCGGCGAGCTTTTCCCTCTGTCGGTATCGCTTTGTGTTTGCCGCACGGCATCCGGGATGTGCCGCGCTCCATGCTCTCTGATACTCGGCGTTCCGCTGCCGTGCCTCTGGTGTAATCTTTGGTTTCGCCATGTCGAAAACCTCCAAATATAAAAATCCGCTCGCATAACGTTCATGCAAGCGGATACACATCTATCATAAAATACGCGCAATTCTTGCGTATACAGCACGCTTTTTCAGTCAGCGTCAGACTTTGCCGGACAGCTTCGGACAGCTTCGGACAGTCTGAGCGGGTCTTGACAAAGCATTTAAATCATGCTATAATTAAGATGCAAGAGGAGAATGTGCGTTTATACGACCGAAAGTGTAAACAACTTGCAATCCAGATAGTCGGGTGTTACCAGCACCCGGCTATCTTTCTTTATGGATTACGTTATGCTTACTACTATATTATACCATATTCCGGATACAATGTCAAGAGCCAAACACCACAATATACAGATAGTTTCGGCACTTTTTGAGCATCCAAACACAACATATTGTGGTTTTAAAATTTACTTGACCTCCGACGGGTGCAAAAGCTCCACGAGATTATCAATAATACTCTCGATCAGCTCCTCGCGCTCCTCTGCGGTCAGCTTTCGCGGCTTCAAATCGTCGTTTTCAATGCGGGTTAAGATCTTATCGACCGACACCTCATATTTGGCATATAAGAGTGATATATCCAAAGCGTCGCTTGGAGGGTTTGCAGCTACCTCCAGGCGGCGCTCTCTTGTTAGTTATCCTCGGCGGTTCGATCTTCGCGCACCTTGTCGGATGTATAGCTTTCAAGGTCTGCTATATCCTTGGTGAGCTGGGTCTGATCGTAGTGCAGAAGTTGAGCGAGTTGCTGCATGGCTGCCTTGTCGCCTGTGGTACAATACAGCGCGTGAGCGATTCTGCGGACGTTGTTCAGGGTTTCATTGTTCATGGTTCAGTCCTCCTCTGCATAGCTTGCAAGGCGCTTGTCCTCGCATTCCTCGCATACTCTTTCATTGCCGGTCATTGTAATAGTGATCGTTGCCCCGTCGTTGCTCTCCTCGAGTTCTACCGTTATATCGTCAATGCTGAAATCCTCATAGACAAAATCATAGTTCCGGTAGTGGTTAAAGCCGGAGCAGGTGCCCTCGACCTGCTGCCGGAAGTCTCCCGCCGTTCCGTCGGCGCTGTACTCGTCATCAATGACAAAGTCGTGTTTATGGCACTCCGGGCACCAATTGTCAAACTGGTAAAGGATCTCAAAACGGAAGTTGTCCGGCTTGCTTTCCAGATATTCACGAATAGTCATTGTTAGTCCTCCTCTATCTCGACGCTATCCACAATAGCTTCTGCCCCGTCGCCGTATTCGCCTTCAATGTCGCCGATATGGTGCTTTTCGGCTTCTGCAAGCGCTTCTGTGTAGGTGTCAAATTCATATTCTTCAATGTGGTGGTCTATTTCCTCACCGTCTTTAACTACGTTGTGCCCAATTATCACAGTATACATTGTCAGTTCTCCTTTCGATTTCAAGCCCCTGTGCGCCCTGTGAAGGTATGCACCGAATCAAGGTATACCAATAGGCGGATACCGTGCAAGGCGCTCTATGGGGCTTGCGAGTAGTCCTGTGGGGGTTATAGATTGATTAACTCTGCAATACGGTCTGTTGCGGACTGGATACTCTCCGACTGTGTCCGGAGAGAGTCCATAGCCAAATACAGAACGTCGGTTGTGTCCTCGATCGTTGCATCTACAGAGTCAAGCATACATACATTGCGCGTTTCTTTGATAGAGCGTCTTTCTCTGCAAAGCTCATCCGATACCATGTCAACTACTTTTATTGCGCTATTGACAAGATTCAGATAACAGTCAATGTCTGTAAGCAAACTATAGATCGCGTCTGAATCAATCACTTTGATTTTGTTTTCTTTCATGAAAATACTTCCTTTCAGGTGTGCGGACTTGCATTTCTCCCTG
>JBGUWL010000036.1:0-3310 GCA_045221075.1 Acutalibacteraceae bacterium | reverse complement strand
TTCAAACGTTAACGTCTAAATCTGCTCCGTAATTTGCTTGGTTTGGTTCGTTCTGAATTATTCTGTAGAAGGCCGTTCTTAAACGATTGGTCCCGGTCTACTTTATAGGAATATATTCAGGGTTGCATTTCTGTTAAGTTGTCATATATTCGATTGTGATGGTCTTTCGGACGACTGTCTGGCAGTTTGTCCGTGTCGCTTCTGTTTCATCAGCAACTCTGATATCATATCTCAGAATCAGGAGTTTGTCAACGTCTTTCTCAGAAAGATCTGCGATTATTTTTTAACTCAACTTTACGATTGTGTTAATTTTGTTTCGCTTTCATCAGCGGCGTATTTAATAGTAACACTACTGATATGTATTTGCAAGCACTATTTTGGATTTTTTGAGAAGATTTTTAAGATGTTTTTTGAGACTTTTTTAAACGCAAATCATACTGATTTTCGTCGACAAAACAAAAAAAGAACGCTGCCCCTGCCGATCATTGATTATTGGTAAGTTGCAACGCTCTTTTATGTAATCAGTATTATTTTTCCTTCTAAAGCCTTCCGCCGAAGCAGTCACAGACCATGCAAAGTCCCAATCTCACACCATCACGAAGTATCTGAGAATAGAATCCGCAAGGTACAGGATCACAGCTCCTTCGATAAAACCGCCGAAGACGCCTAAGATGTTGTCTACGATCCTGATCACCGGGAGCCTTGAGAATATGTGGATCGAGGAGAAGAGCAGATGAAAGAGCCCGAAGGCGCACACCACCACAACCATGAGCAGTACGCCCGTCAGAGTCTTGGAGACGTCTCCTGACGAGTAGTTGGCGGCAAGGCCTGCTGCCAGGTTATAGCACGCCGCGGCGCAGACAAGCGTAAGGACTGTATTGAGTGACTGGACCAGGCCGTTCTCCGACCCCTTCTTAATACAATATCCCCACACCAATACGCCTATTATAATAAGTATCCAGAAAGTCATGCTCATTGACTTGCTCCTTTACCGAAGTTTGATCTTGTCGATCTCATTTTCTGAGACTGCTCCCAGACTGCCCAGAATTTTGGTGGGGATCAGGACTTTCACTGCCCTGTCGAATCCGCCGTTAAAGATTTCTCTACCATTTACCGTATAGATCTGCATAGACCGCTCGTTGTTGATATATACCTTGTTTCCCTTGATCTGAATATCGTTGTATACCAGGGTAAAGCCTACGCTTCCCTCTTTTTTGCCATCCCGGCCGAAAAGATCGAGGCGATACAGGTTCTCTCTGGTCAGGTCAGTGAATAAAAGGCCGATGCGGTTCTCGCTCTCAAAGATTCCCTGGAGATTCTCTGTCAGCATGTTGTTGAAGCTGTTCTGCGGCTCAACCGCACTTGTGTCAAAAACCACCAGGCGGGAGTCCGACGCGGCTGCGCACGATTTATTGCCCAAAAACTTAACATAGGGAAACACTTCGTTTGTATATTCAAAGTATCCGACCAGATTCTGGTCATATTTTTTGCCCGCTTTTCCGAAATTGTAGAAGCTCAGATTGGAGACGACCGAGTCGTCCTTCATCAGGAGGCTTGAGATGCATACCTTCTCGCCGTCCGGTGACACTGCCACATCCATGGGGAAACCGTTTTCCTCCATTGAGCGGATGAAATAAGCGATCTCCCTGCCCTCTTTTGAATAGAGTCTGATCCAGCTTTTGGTGCTGTCGTTGAGGATCGCCGCCACTCCGCCGCTTTCCGACACGCCGACCTTGTGAATAGGTATGCTGGTATTTACTGTGTAGAGCTGCTTCTTGACGCTCATCACGTAAATAGTTGTCCCGCCGTAGTCAGCGATCGCCGCCACTCCGCCGCTCATGCTCACGATCGGCTGATCCATCTCATATGTAATGCTCCACCTGACGCGCCCGTTCGCATCCGCGCACGTAGCGCCGTTGGGTCCATACTGCAGCACGCGGCCGTCAAAATTTACACAGACCGCTCCTTCTTCCGCGGGGAAGTCTCTGACCTTCACGATCTCAGCTCGGTTATAATGCCTGGTCGTGAAAAAAAGCACCGTGAGCAGGACCGCGATCACAGCGATCAGCGCACCGAAAATACGGTAGATCCGGATCCGGTCCCTGTGCTTTTTGATCTGCTCTTTATAGGTCGGTTTTTTGCCCTGATCTGCCGTCTTTTCTGCCGCCGGTTCCCGGGCAGAATTCTGCCCGGTACTGCTTCCCATCAGGAGGCTGTCGTCGGGCATAGCGGAATTTCCCTGCCTTCTGCCCGTACCGAAGATTTCGCGGGTCTTCTGGTCTTTAATATTATCTGTTATTCCGTTCTCTCCGGACTGATCCGGAAACTGTTCAACTTTAGCCATTTATCCCTCAATTACCTGCATGCGGGGAAGCGGTAGACGGTTGTCTGGACATACTCCCTGCCGGGTCCGAAGATCGCCTTCGGGAAATTGTCGTGATGCACGTTGTCGGGGAAGAACTGCGTCTCGAGCGCATAGGCCGATCTGGGGCCATAGGTGCGACCCTTCTTGCCTCCCTCTGCCACCATACCATTGGCCGTATAGAACTGGATGCCGGGCACTGTCGTCAGGACTTCCATAACACGCCCGGTTGCGGGATCATATGCTTCAGCCGCTGTCAGGAGGCTGCCGTCACCCTTGTATCCGTCGATCACGAAGTTGTGGTCATAACCGCCGCCGAATATCATCTGCTCATCATCGGAATCGATATCCTGTCCGATCGGCTTTCCTTCCCTGAAATCGAAAGGAGTTCCCTCAACGGGTACGATCTCCCCGGTAGGGATCAGATCGGATCTCACCTTTGTGGTGAAGCTGCTGTTCATCTTAAGCACCTGATCGCCGATAATGCCGTTGTCTTCTCCGGAAAGGTTGAAATAGGAGTGATTAGTCAGGTTGATGACTGTCTTTTTGTCGGAGACCGCTTTATAGTCAATTCTGAGTTCCTCTTCTGTAAGTGTATACTTTACCGTGAAGCTCCTGTTTCCGGGGAAGCCCGCGTCACCGTCGGGCAGATCGAGCGTAAAGGTCACGCTGTTATCACCCGCCTCGGCGTTAAAAAGTCTCTTATAGAACATCTTATCAGAGTGAAGGTTATTATCCTTCTCATTTACAGGCAGATGGAACTCTTCGCCGTCGATCACAAAAGAGGCGCCGCCGATCCTGTTGGCGTTAGGACCCACGGGCGCGCCGAAGCAGCAGGGGTTCTCCAGATAATGTTCTACATCATCGTATCCGAGAACGATGTCTTTCATCTCACCGTTTCTGTCAGGCGTCTCAAGACTTACCAGTACAGCGCCGAGATCCGTCACA
>JBGUWL010000035.1:0-5054 GCA_045221075.1 Acutalibacteraceae bacterium | reverse complement strand
TTTCCCCCGCATCGCTGACGGTACCGGATCTCGACGATCCCGCCACGCTGCTGCACATCCTTTTCGCGCTGGAGGATCGCTATGATCTGAAACTGTCCCAGAGCAACTGCGCCACAAACGTGCAAATCAGCATTCCCAGCCAGAGCGTGACACACCTCTACTGCATGCTGTTCCTATGGCAGATCATGCGGGACAGATTGGCCTCCGGGAAGCTCACACGGGAGGAATATGATGAATGGCGGTATGGTGTGACATGAGCTTCTCAAATGGGCTGACTCTGGTCAATGATTCGGCATAAATTGCCTTGACTTTGATGGAAGGAGGCGTTAAAATTGCCTTGACTTTGAAAAGCGAGGTGCTTTGCTATGGATTTCTATCGGAATGCTGAGCGCGATCTTGATTTGTGGAGACATTCGTCTTATAGAAAACCCTTGGTGCTGCGCGGCGCGCGCCAGACCGGGAAAACAACGCTGATCAAGAAATTCGGCAAGAGCTTTGATTCCTTTATCTATCTCAACCTTGAGGTCGATCAGGATCGCAGATTGTTTGAAAATGATCTTTCCGTCCAAGATCTGATCCAATATATCTGCCTTGAAAAAGGCATTCAGCGGCAGGGCAAAACCCTTTTGTTTCTTGATGAGATCCAATACTCTGCCCGCGCAGTCATGCTCATGCGCTATTTCTATGAGGAACTCCCGGAGCTGTATGTGATCAGCGCAGGGTCTCTGCTGGAAATCATGATGGAAAAGCGCAAGATCAGCTTTCCGGTCGGGCGGGTGGAATACCTGTATCTGTTCCCGATGTGCTTTGAGGAATTCCTGATGGCACTTGGAGAGGAGACCGCGTTGGGCTTCTACCGTCAAACACCGGTTCCTTCCCTGGCGCATGACAAGCTGTCCCGTCTGTTTCGTTTGTATTCGTTCATTGGCGGCATGCCCGAGGCGGTCAGCCGCTATGTGGAAACGCGGGATCTCTCTCAGCTCTCGCCGGTGTATTCCAGCCTGCTGACGGCCTATAAGGATGACGTCAGTAAATATGCCTCCACCACCCACGAGGGCGACGTGATCCGGCATGTCATTGAAACGGCGCCGAAAGAAAGCGGCAATCGGATCACCTTTGAAAAGTTCGGAAACAGCGGTTATCGTTCTGTAGACGTGGGCAACAGCATGAGGAAGCTGGAGCGCGCCATGCTGCTATATCTGCGCTACCCCGTCAAACAGTATGAGTTGCCGATCTATCCGGACAAAAAGCTCCGCCCCCGCCTACAGGTGTTGGACTCCGGCCTGATCAATTACAGCCTCGGCATACAGGCCCTGTATTTCCAGGACATCAAGCTGTCTGATGTTTACCGGGGAACGCTTGCCGAGCAAATGGTTTGGCAGGAACTGCTTTGCCAGAGCTCTCGTGAGCTGAACGTGCCCACGTTCTGGGTGAAGGAGAAAAAGCAATCCAATGCGGAAATTGATTTTATGATTTCCTGGCAGGGGCACATGCTTCCCACTGAGGTGAAATCCGGCAAGGACGGGACCCTTCGCTCCCTGCATCAGTTCATCGACAACGGCGGCGAGCCCTTTGCGATCCGGTTGTACGATCAGCAATACTCGCTGCTGGAAACACAGACGCCTGAAAAGGATGGTGTTCCGGGACATCCCTACCGTTTGCTCAATCTCCCCTTATATTGCGCAGGGAAGATCCCGGCCTATTTGGAATTGCTTTACAAGTGAGTTCTATAAACCAGTGTTAAGAAAACAAGGGCGCGCTGACAAAGAAATAGAAATGACCGATCGTCTTTCTACTGAAGGCGATCGGTTTTTTCTTTCCTATTTGAATTGTGAGGCCCCATCGGAAGCCGGCAATGATCGGTTTTATTTCCGCAGATTCTCATTCCGGCGAAGCGTCTCTTTCAGGGCGCTTGCCACATCGCGAATCATACGGATCTCATAGTCGTCGCAATCGGCAAGAACAGCGGCGATGTCGCCTTCGATCTGCGGACGTGCTTTGATTACGCTGTCGCAAAGGAGATCATCCACCGTGACGGACAGCACATTGGCCAAGCTGACTATGGCGGAGAGGCTTACATGCGTCGTCCCGGTTTCAATATTACTCAGATGCGTCGGGGAAAGCTCTACCGCCTCAGACAGCATTTCCTGCGTCATATCTGCATTGATTCGAGCGATCTTGATGCGTTTTCCGATTGCTTTATAGTCCAGCTCCATAAGTGCCTCCCCGTGATGGTCTGGCATTATTGTAATCACGGGGCGAGTGTATTATAATAATCTATATCCGTAGACTACGGTGTTAGATTATTTTCATGAAAAAATAGGTCCTTATTATGCTGAGCTGTACCTTCGCCGGGCACCGAAATCTATTTCTCCCTGATGCCGACAGAAAGATTGAGACGGCGCTTGACGGGCTTATCGCAAGGGATGAAACCTTCGTCTTCTACACGGGCGGTATGGGCGAGTTTGACAGTAAATGCGCTTCAGCGGTCCGTGCCGCCAAGCACCGGCACCACGACAAGGAGATCCGCCTGATTCAGGTTCTGCCCTATATGTCCAACCGATTGAATACCGACAGGAACTACTATGAAAGCTCTTTCGATGATGTTATGATCCCCATAGAACTGGCAGACATCCACCCCAAGGCCGCGATCCATAAACGCAATCGCTGGATGGTGGATCGGAGCGACGTGCTGCTTGCCTGTGTTCACCGCGACTTTGGCGGCGCATACGAAACCGTCCAATATGCCATGCGAAAAGGCGTACCCGTGCTTAATCTCGCTCAGCAGGAGACATTGCAGCTTTGAGTTTTCGTGCTGATGTGGTTATACTATGTCAAAAAAAGGAGTCTTGGAACATGAGTGAATTCTATCCTGATCTGCCGGATCGTCTGAAGATGTCTTTCTCCGAAATTGACAGCGATATTGTGGTGGATCTCCGCAAAACGGATGCGGAGTATGTCGCGCTGTATCGGGAACTGGCCGAGATCAAGCAGCAACATCCTTTTATTGACACGATACTGGAGGGCGAGGGGGCGATCAAGCTCTCCGCAGAGGAACACGAAGTTCTTGCCCAGGCTGTGCAACTGACACGGAAACTGGAGAGCATGGAACGTCGTCACATCTATTTCCGCGGACACACAGACGCCTATGCCTATCTGAAAGAGATCGGGGCATTATAATCGACAGGTCGATTATCTGCATATCTTTTCGCTAATTATATGCAGATAATCGGTCTCTATGTGCTATTGAAAACTTACGCATAAAACATCGCAAGTTTTCAATGAAGGAGTCATACAACCGAACACATTTTGACGGAGTCGGGAAACCGGCTCTTTTATGTTTTTCAGCCCCCTTTACATAGCCAGCTCCGCCAGGGGCAATCCATGGCTATGGAAAGGGGGCTTTTTTATGTCCTTTATTGCGCCGGATGTGGTGGCAAAGGCCAAGCAGATGGACCTATTCACGTACCTCAGCACCTACGAGCCACAGGAGCTTGTTCACTTCGGCGGCGGGACCTACTGCACCCGCGAGCACGACAGTCTGAAAATCTCCAACGGCAAATGGTACTGGTTCTCCCGGAATATCGGCGGACGGTCCGCTCTGGACTATCTCATTAAGGTCAGGGGCCTCCCATTCACCGAGGCTGTTGAAGCAATCATTGGCCGAAGCGTGGATCTACCAGCCGTGCCTCCCCCGGCCAGAGTGCCACCCAAGCGCAGCCTTCTTCTCCCAGAGGCCAGCCGCAGCAACACACGCGCTGCAAACTACCTGGTAGGAAGAGGGATCGACCGTGAGCTGATCGACTTTTGCATCCGCACTGGGCGGCTGTATGAGAGCGAGAAATATCATAACGTCGTGTTCGTCGGGCAGGACAGCAGCGGAAAGCCGCGCTATGCCAATCTGCGCGGAACGACTTCGGATTTCAAAGGCGAGGCTTCCGGCAGCGATAAGCGCTACTCTTTCAGCATCCCGGCCGAGGGGAGCAGCCACACCGTGCACGTCTTTGAAAGCGCCATTGACCTGCTATCCTTCGCCACCCTGTGCAAGCTGGCGGGGCGAAACTGGCGAGGTGATCACATGCTTTCTCTGGCCGGCGTATACCGCCCGCGAAAAGAGCTGCAGGAAAGCTCGCTGCCTCTGGCGCTGACGCAGTTTCTCCGCGACCAACCAGGTATTCGGAAGATCGTTCTCCGTCTGGACAACGACTACGCGGGGCGCACGGCAGCAGAGGCCTTGCAGGCCATGCTTGCGGCGGAATATGAGGTCAGCATACGATCCCCGCCCGAGGGCAAAGATTACAATGATTGCCTTTGCTTAAGGCTGGGTATGCCCATGTCAAAGACGAAGGCTCGAAGCGCAGATCGGTGATCGACTGTTTTCAGTCGGCTTCACTTTTGATTCGACCGAAAGGGAGAACGGATCTGCAACATACCAGCAAGCATCGCCTTTGTACTCCCACAAAGGCCAAAGCAGGGGCAAAGCCCCCGCACCCCCAGATAGAAAGGAAGATGTTATGCACGCAGTTTTATGGTTTATGCTCGGCAGCATGTTCGGCGGCTTCTTTGGAATTGCCCTCATGTGCATGCTCCAGATCAACCGCCGCGATGACTATGACGACGAGGAGGAATGGGAATGAGAAAGCGCAACATACGGATTCAGTTCTGGCTCGACCGGAAAGAAAAGGAGCTGCTGGATAAGAGGGTCAAGCGCAGCGGGCTCTCCCGCGAGGCATTCCTGCGCCACCTGGTCAACGGCTTCCAACCGAAGGACGCGCCGCCCCCGGACTACTACGGTATGATGCGCGAGCTGCACGGAATCGGCAGGAACCTCAATCAGATCGCCCAGAAGGCACACACGCTGAACGTGATCGACGCCCAGCGCTACGATGAGGAGGTGCGGAAGTTGGAGGCCGCTATCCGAAAGATCACCGACGCCGTGATCCTGCCCATGCCGCTGGATCGCTGATGGCGACCACTTCGATCTGGCGGGTTAAGGGCTGGCTGGGTAAGGTGGTCATCTATATTGAAAACCCGGATAAGACGACCAACCCTGC
>JBGUWL010000034.1:0-2019 GCA_045221075.1 Acutalibacteraceae bacterium | reverse complement strand
CTCCTGGCTGCCGGCGTAATGCTCGTCATATCCCATGATCACCACATAGTCGGCAAAGACGCCCTGCTCGTCAAGGCGGTAATGGTTATTGAAATTGTAAGGCACGTAATTGTCTACGGACAGCACAAGTCCCGCGCCGCGGCAGGCGATGGAGAGTTCTCTCACAAATTCGATAAAATCATCGCCGTACTTCTCCGAGATTCCCTCGATATCCACGTTGATGCCGTCAATTCCCATCGCCAGCGCCGTGTCGACCGCCTTGGAAATGACTGCGCTTCTCGCCTCGTCAGAGGCCAGAAACTGCTGCTGTACTCCGTCGGGGCCGGTGAAATTGTCCAGCACAGCCCAGACTTTCATTCCTCTCTCGTGAGCAGCGTCCACATAGGGCTGGGTCGCGCGCACTTCCACGGAGCCGGTTTCATTAAGTACTACAAACCATGTGGGCGCCGCGACATTTACGGACTGGGTATTGGCGATCCTGCCTGCAAAAGTATCATTTCCCGCCGCTCCGGCTATATTGTGCCAGACCATGTTCACCTTGCCGTCCAGCGCCGTGCGCTTATACTCAGGCTCCTGGTAATCCGTGACCGGAGTCATTGTAGCCGCAGTCGGCTCAGTCATCTTTCGGTTCTCTACATAGCCGATCAGAGCGTCCGGCGTCACGACCTTGCTCCAGTTGTCCATTCTCTCAATGACAGCCACTTTTGTCCCCGACGAAACATCGGCGACTACTTTGCTCTTGACGCCGCCCGACGACCTGAGTTTCGTGTCCCTGGTCATCTCTGCCTCCTGGCGCTCTCCCCAGCTGTTGTAGATGCTCATGCGGTTGGGTTCTGTGAACACTTCGTAAGAGAAGTTGGTGTACTTGCGGGCAAAATCCAGCGCAACGTACAGGGTATCGCCCTCTTTCACGCAGATGGTATACGGCTCCTGCGTCTCGGCGCCGGAGGAATCGGTCCAAACATTTTCTCCGGCCTTCGCCGTTATGCGCGTATCGGGAAGACAGTAGCAGAGCTCTTCGTCCTCCTCTCCATAGTAGAACCTGTCGTTAAGAAGCGACGTCACAGTCTCATAATCAAGATAATACTGCTCCCCGATCTTCCTGGCATGATAATCGGACCAGTTGTCCTGGAGTATCACCGGATAATCGTCTTCGTCTTTAACTTCATAGTATAACTTAAGATCCACCTTATCATCGGTGTAGGTGTATTTTACGAAATAGTTATTGTAAAACACTACGCCAAGCACACCGATCAGGACCAGGATCACTAATGTCGGCAATACTTTCTTCATCTGTCACTCTCCTTTCGAATTTACGTGCCTATTATAGCAGAGTATTCGGAATGTAACAAATGAATATATCCTTACATGACGGAACGCTTCGAATACCGTCTGCCGCAAGCGGGTCCCGCAGCACTGCCTGATATACGAAGCGTTCCCAGAAATGACTCAATATGCTCAAGACTTGAATAAAGATATAAGATCTTCCGCGATCTTATTTCGATTTGCAGACGGACTGCAGAGATCTGAAGGCCGCAATTTTTCCCGTGAGAATTGTCCTGCCGTATCCTGTATCCGCCCAGGGAAACACAGAAACTGTACCTTTAATAAATGACATTAAAAATCAGACGCATAATTAACATGCTGAATTCTCTTTTTTGCCTGACCGGCAATAGATTTCAGATAATGGGAAAGTCCCATATAAATGTGTTGTTAGATATGAATATTAAACAAAAACTAAGTGTTGCATCACCTCCCGGCCGGTACAGACTGTTTCATCTGTTTCCGAGAGTCATTCTAGTACAACCTCATCCGGCCGCACAACACTCGGAGGCTCCTAAAATACGAAAGCGGCCATTCTTGTGATTTTCGCACAATAGTGTAAACTGCCGTTAATGTAAGCGAAACAAATAATCATTGACGCAGGTTCCATATATGCGTCAAAATATTAATAAGTACAGAAAGATGAAAAACACTCTGCCAAAAACCGCAGATGCGTTATTCTTTTAATCCTTCCGT
>JBGUWL010000033.1:0-5291 GCA_045221075.1 Acutalibacteraceae bacterium | reverse complement strand
TTCTTGTGGCGTCACTTAATCTGCTTGATCTTTTTCCGTCATCTTGCACCAAAATTTCTTGAAATACGTCAGTATTCCTGCAAAATTATGATACAATCTGACAAAAAAATCTGCTGCGCTTCACGGGCACTATCTCTGTGCGGTATTGCCTTTATTATTTTGTGACGTGACGGATAAGTCCGCCGTCGGATATGATCTCCTGGATGAAGGGCGGGAAGGGCTCGGCCTGATAGGTCTTGCCGGTTGTGATGTCAGTGATGACGCCGGTGTCGAAATCCACGCTGACTTCATCACCGGCCTTTATCTCCTTTGAAGCCGCCTCACATTCCATGATGGGGAGGCCTATGTTGATGGCGTTGCGGTAGAAGATACGGGCAAAGGTTGAAGCGATAACACAGCTTATGCCGGAGGCCTTTATTGCGATGGGGGCGTGCTCGCGGGAGGAACCGCAGCCGAAGTTCTTTTCCGCAACCATGATGTCGCCGGTTTTTACTCTTTTTGTAAAGTCGATGTCGATGTCCTCCATGCAGTGGGAGGCAAGCTCCTGATGAGAGCTGGTGTTAAGATATCTTGCGGGGATGATAACGTCGGTGTCTACGTTATCGCCGTATTTATGTACAATTCCCTGTGCTTTCATTGCAAACTTCCTTTCTTGATGTGGTTGGTATCAGACCTTTGCGGGGTCGGCAATATAGCCTGCAACGGCGCTTGCGGCCGCAACGGCGGGGCTTGCAAGGTATACCTCGGACTCCACATGACCCATGCGTCCCACAAAGTTGCGGTTGGTGGTGGAGATGGCTCTTTCGCCCTTTGCAAGGATGCCCATGTGACCTCCGAGACAGGGTCCGCAGGTGGGTGTGGAAACTACCGCGCCGGCCTCGATGAAGATATCGAACAGACCCTCGTGCATTGCCTGAAGATAAACGCTCTGGGTGCTGGGGATTATGATGCAGCGCACACCCTTTGCCACCTTTTTGCCTCTGAGCACGTCTGCGGCGGCCCTCAGATCGCTGATGCGTCCGTTGGTGCAGGAGCCGATGACTGCCTGGTCGATCTTTACCTCGCCGGGAGCGATCTCATCCACTGTGCGGGCGTTTTCGGGCAGATGGGGGAAAGCGACTGTGGGACGGAGAGTGGAAAGGTCGATGGTGTACTGCTCGTCATATTCGGCGTCATCATCGGCGGTGTATTCCACAGCCTCGCCCTGGAAACGGTCCTTGATGTATTCTCTTGTGATGTCGTCAACTGGGAAGATGCCGTTCTTTGCGCCGGCCTCAATAGCCATGTTTGCAATGCAGAGTCTGTCATCGATGGAGAGGTATTTCAGTCCGTCGCCGAAAAATTCCATTGATCTGTACAGGGCTCCGTCAACACCGATCATTCCTATGATGTGGAGGATTATATCCTTGCCGCTGATGTTTTCTGCGGGTTTGTTGACAAGGTCAAAGCGGATGGCTGAGGGTACCTTGAACCAGGTCTTGCCGCTTATCATTCCGGCGGCCATGTCGGTGGAGCCTACGCCTGTGGAGAAAGCTCCCAGCGCGCCGTAGGTGCAGGTGTGGGAATCGGCGCCGATACAGAGGGTGCCGGGACCTACAAGACCTTTTTCGGGGAGAAGAGAATGTTCTATACCCATCTGACCTACGTCAAAGAAGTTCTTGATGTCGTATTTGTCCGCAAACTGTCTTACCTGTTTGCACTGTTCGGCGGCCTTGATGTCCTTGTTGGGGGTAAAGTGATCCATTACCATTGCGATCTTTGTGTTGTCAAAAACATCCGTGGCTTTTCCTTCGTTAAAAACATTGATGGCAACGGGGGATGTGATATCGTTGCCAAGAACCATATCAAGCCTTGCCTCAATAAGCTGTCCTGCCTTGACCGAATCCAGTCCGGCATGGGCGGCAAGTATTTTTTGTGACATTGTCATTCCCATAGAATTGACCTCCTTTTTTATACTTTTTACATTATCTCACAAAGCCTTGCAAAAGAATGTAAACTATGCTACAATTTAACAAATAATTGCGGGTGTTATCCGCAAAAGCAGGGTGAGAACATGAGAACCGTCCGTATGTCCGCTCCGATACCCCGTTCCGGTCTTTCAAAGGAGCTTACGGATACTCTTGAAGCTTTGTGCGGGACAAGAGTATTTGAAAAAAACGAGATAATTTATCGTCAGGGAGAGGACGCCTGCCTTTTTTATTATCTGAAAAAGGGGAGCGTATGCGTTTACAGCACCTCTTCCGGAGGGGGAGAACGCATACTTTCAACCGTGGGGGGAGGTTCCGTGCTGGGAGAGGCCTCATTCTTTGACGGTCAGCCCCGAATCTCCTCCGCAAGAGCGCAGACAAAGTGCCTGACTGTCCCTGTTGACAGGGACGCCCTGCTGAACGTGATAAGCTGTATGCCCCATACGGCAATGGAGCTTCTGCGCCTTCAGGCAAGCACCATACGGATGCTCTCCCATCAGGTGGACAGCATGACTTTCATCGACGCAAAGGGGCGTATCGCCCAGTTCCTGCTGACCGCCGCGGGAGACGGGAACACCGTATGCGTCACCCACGAAGAGATAGCCGGGGCAGTGGGGGTGTCAAGGGTTACGGTCAGCAAGCTGATGACCCGGCTTGCATCGGAGGGTATTATCCGCACCGGCTACAGATGTGTTGAGCTTATTGACAAAAAGGGACTGGAGGAGCTTTCTCATACTTAACTCCCAATAAAAGCAGACATAGTCTGCATTTAACAGTGCGTCAGCGCGTCGGAGTTTGCATGAGACGTCATCTGTGCGTATGCACAGATGGGCGCAGCCTCGGGCGGCGCCTTTTTCGATCAAAAGTGTCAGCTTTTAATCGAAAAACAGTATCAGAAATGATACTCCCGAACTCCGATGTTACATGTCATTATGACCTGCGGAAAAGCCCCGGGCATTATTGTACAGCCCCGGTCTGAAAATTCCTATAAATATTTCTAATATTATGACGTAAGTTTGTACTTTTATAAGGTTGTTTTTTTCGTCAAAATCCATTATACTTATAGTGGATTATGGTGTGTCGGTGTTTCTTTTTTTGGTGATCCCGGGTTTACACCCCTGAACACGGAACAATGACAGTACCGGAAAAGGAAAAAAGATTTGAAAGAGGTTAACTATGAGCAGAAGATCGTCATTCGGCTACAGCTCCTACGGCTCCCGTTCCTATCGTTCACGGGGCTATCGGGGCAACCGCCGCAGCAACAAAGGTAAAAAGGCCGCAGTATTCATTATTATCGTACTGCTTCTTGCGGGCGCAGCCTGCGGACTGCTGTACTATTTTGTGTGGAGCAAAAACAGCGATATGATAAAAACCGAGGAAAGCAGCCAGGTATCGGAATCAACCTCCTCCCCGGCAAACGATGTTTCGGATTCCGAAAAGGTCATAGAAGAGGAAAGCAAGACCTCAAAGGTCTCCGAGGTATCCCAGAAGGCGGATATCAAGGGTTATAAGGACGGCAATGTGTTCATCTATGACAGCAAGGGCTATGAGCTGTTTTACGGCACCGACGAGAGCGCACAGAAATACGCCGATACCGTGTCGTCTCTGAAAAAGACCCTGGGAAAGGACATCAAGGTATATAACCTTGTGGCGCCTACACATTCACCCTTCGGTCTGCCGAAGAAGTATCTCGCCGAGGACGAAAAGGCAAACATAAAGAAGATCTACTCCTCCTATACGGAAGACGTTATCCCCATCGACGTATATAATGCGGAAGACACCCACAAGGAGGAATATACCTACTTCAAGACCGACAGCAACTGGACTGCCCTGGGTGCCTACTACGCATATCAGGAATTCTGCAAGACCGCAAAGCTTGGCGGACTTGACCTGACAAGCCTTTCAAAGGGCAATATAACCGGCTTCAAGGGCTCTCACATCACCAACACAAAGACCCAAGCAAACCCCAACGGCAACAAGGAGCTTCTTGGCAATCCCGACACCGTGATATACTACAATGTCCCCGGCGTTGAAAGCTGTATCCTGCTGGAAAAGGGCGAAAGCACCGAAAAGGAAGTATCCATGATCGCAAGCTTTGCCGAGGGCGCAAATGCCTACAGCGCATTCATCTGGGGCGACAACCCCTATATGAAGGTTAAGACCTCACAGAAGACCGGCAAAAAGCTGTGTATTATCAAGGATTCCTACGGCTGCGCCTTTGCACCCTTTACCGCAGCAAACTATGACGAGATATATATTATCGACCCCCGCTACTATACCGGCAGCGTTACCGATTATATCAAAAAGAACAAGTTCACCGATGTGCTGGTGATAAACAGCGTATCCACCGCAAACTACGACCCCGTTGTAAAGAGCATACAGTCAGTTATCAAATAACAAAAAGGAGGTGTGCCGTTTATGCTGGGAAAAAACGTAAAAATTGAAATATTCGGCACACTTGCCGACAACAGTCTTTATTCCGGATTCATCATCGGGCGGGCATATAACGACACACGTTCGGTGTATGTCATGACCAATCATCCCGTGAGTGATGTTGTGGAATGTACCATCATCGCCATTGCCTCCTCCCAGAACCGGAGCCAGACGAGGCTTATCGCCGCTCCGGCCAACGAGATCTACTATGAGCCGGATATCCGTGAGCGTCTTGCCCTTATTTCGGCGAAATTCGACAAGCTTATCTGTATGTACGAAAAGTCCTGCGGAGCGGTGGTCTACCGCAAAACTCCCCGTGAGGGCACGAAGATACTCCTTGTCAAGAACCATAACGGAAAGTGCTGGACCTTCCCCAAGGGACACATTGAATCCAACGAATCCGAAAAGCAGACCGCTCTTCGTGAGATAAAAGAAGAGACCGGACTGACGGTGACCATCGAGCCCAACTTCCGTCAGACCAGCATTTACCGTCCCTTTGGCAAGATAAAAAAATACGTTGTTTTCTTCCTTGCCAGAGCCAACGACTCTGTGGTTAATATGCAGCAGAACGAGATAGATTATTACCTCTGGGTGAGTCTTGAAGACGCAATGAAGCTGTGCAGCCACGAGAACGACACAAAAATACTTGCCGAAGTCCGGAAACGCTTCTCCCAGACAAAATGAAACTGCCCTGCGGAATCAACGCCGCAGGGTGTTTTTTTATCTGTTTTCTCCTTTTATGTTCTGTACCGTCAAAAAAACGCCCCGCAAAGGCGGGGCGGATGAGCTTCGGCGCTGTCTTATGGCAATACCGCACAGAGATAGTGCCCGTGAAGCGCGGTAGATTTTTTCGTCAGATTGTATCAAAATTCCGCAGGAATACTGACGTAT
>JBGUWL010000032.1:0-1748 GCA_045221075.1 Acutalibacteraceae bacterium | reverse complement strand
CAGCAGCATCAGTGCCCAGAGGGCTCCGTTCGCGCTGTCGCCGGTGTTGTTGGATTTCTTATGCTTGGGCTTGTCCTCCTTAGGAGTCTCCGGCGGCGTATACTTGTTGGTGAACTTGATCTCCTCACGGCTCTTGTCTGCTTTCGCAGTCAGGGTTCCATCGCCGTTGTCGGTGACAGTTACCTTTACAGTGTAAGCTGTCTTGTCATAGGTAATGTTGCTCTGGCCGTCGTTGATCTCTGTCACGCCGTAGCTGAATACTTTCTCCGTCTCTCCGTCAAGGTCAGCAAGTTCATACTTGATTGCATCAAATTCGAAGTTTCCGTTCGCGTCGTTGGTCGCTTCAAGGACTTTATTGCCGCTCTCGTCTGACAGCACGAATTTGAACTGGCCAGCCTTCAGATCCTGGCCCTCGAGCACCTTCACGCCTCCGATGAATACTTCACCGTCTGCTTCAAGTATCACTTTCTGCCATTGGGCTGTCAGGACAGTATCTTTAACTCCCATTGTAAAGACCCTGTTTTGCAGAACGGATTCGCTGTCCGCCGGTGTAAGCGTCCAGCCGACAAAGGTATGTCGTTCCCATGTGGGGTCTTCAATATCCTTTGTCTCCTGGTAGTCCATAATGTACTCTGTAGTTTCCTCAGTTCCTCCCCAAGTACCGCCATTGGGATCCACGGTAAGCTTATATCTGTTGACCGCCCAAATGGCATAAAGATCATTCTCCGAGCGGTTATCAATTCCTGCTTCCTTACCAGGCTGATACTTCACCGTGCCGTCACTTAGCTCGCTCCAGCCCTGGAATGTGTAGCCTTTCAGGGAAAAGGCAACGTCTTCCGCTGCGGCAATATTCAGTCCGCTGTTGTTGGCTTTAATGACCGTGGTTTCGCTGTTCTCCTTACCCGTACTCTCCGGATAATTGGAGTGATACGTTAACCTTGCATCTATGGGAGTTTTGTCATATACCGCAGTAAAAATACATTTACCATTACTGTCTGCAACGATAGAAACTGCACTGCCAGCTTTGTATATTGCGGGGCTGTCTGTCATCTGCCAGCCGATAAAGTAATATCCCTCATCAACTTTTTCCGGCGCACCGCGTAGAATCACCCCCGTTCCATCCCAACGCTTTGCGGAATCGTCATAAAATTCACTGCCATCCCAGAAGGTCCCGTGATCTTTTGCGTCATACTCCACCTGAACACTCGCCATGCTGATCCATCTCGCTTTAAGACTTACATCCTTGATGAGCTGCGTATGTTCAAAATCAAAGGGTTTTCCTGCCTCAGCGCCGTCTGAATAGATCCATGTATCAAACACATAACCAACACGATCGTTTAATTTCGGAATATCCTGGGTCGGGAACAGTGTATCCTTTGTCTTTTCAAAGTCCTTGACTGCTGCGGTGCCATCTTCAAATGATCCGCCGTTAGGATCAAAAGTGACGGTTACCGTACCGCTCTTTCTCCAATAAGCCTCTCGGACCGTATTCAGAGCCGGCATGCTTTCGTTTTCATACGCCGGAAGCAGATTTCCGTTTTCATCTGTAACCTGGTTTCCTTCTACATCATACCATCCGAGGAAATCATATCCTTCCTTCTCGGGCACATGGTAGTAATCGGTAATGGGCGCACCATACTTGACCGGCGCCTGAGAAGAAAGCTCCACGTAGTTGGCAACATAGTTTGCGCTGCCCTCATGATCCTTGAATATTAAATCAAACCTTCTCCGCAGATAGTACCAGTTAT
>JBGUWL010000031.1:0-9148 GCA_045221075.1 Acutalibacteraceae bacterium | reverse complement strand
ATACTTAACTCCCATTAAAAGCAGACATAGTCTGCTTTTAATAGCGCGTCAGCGCGTCGGAGTTTGCATGAGACGTCATCTGTGCGTATGCATAGATGGGCGCAGCCTCGGGCGGCGCCTTTTCCGATTAAAAGTGTCAGCTTTTAATCGGAAAATAGTATAAAATTATTTCTGGTGAAGGTCAGATGATCAGATAATTAATTGATCTTCGGATATAGTATTTGACCTTTCCTGACTATGAATAAATCAGAAATACTGAGAAAATAAAAGAAAAACAGAGTATTCGCAATCTGACTTATATAATTACGGAATAATCTGACTTATTCTGACTTTGACCTTTTCTGACTTACGGGATATAATAAGATCACAAGGTCAGGAAAGGTCAGATGAATCGGCACCGCCTGATCGGAACGCAGGAACAGGAAGGGGAGTGAATGAGATGAAGATGAGCGACATAGTTGCAAGATACATAATCGATATGCTTGATGAAAGCGACGGAAACGCCGAGATACGCCGCAATGAACTGGCGGGACTTCTGGGGTGTGTTCCAAGTCAGATCAACTATGTTATTTCGTCAAGATTTACGCCGGAACAGGGGTATATTGTAGAGAGCAGAAGGGGCGGCGGAGGATATATAAAGATCACAAGGATCACAACGGACCGCAGGATAACCCTGATGCACGTAATAAACTCCATTGGCGGATGTATCTCGTTGACCGAGGCCGCAACTATACTTGATAACCTTGCGGAAAGAAAGATCATTGACCAGTATGACCGGGCGCTGATGCTTTCCGCGCTGTCCGACAAGGCCTATAAGGACGTACCCCATGAATACCGGGACAGCCTCAGGGCTTCGGTGATGAAGAACCTTTTAGCAACACTGGTGGTGCTGCAGTCATAGGTCATAACAGATGATCATATCTCCCGGAAGGGAGCAGAGAGAAAAGGAGGAATTACTATGTTATGTCAGTCATGCGAAAAAAAGCAGGCAACAACACACATCAAAACCATACTTAACGGAGAACTGAAGGAATACCGTCTTTGCAGCGATTGCGCCAAAAAATACGGATATGCTTCCTTCCTCGGAGATGCGGGCTTTGACCTTGACAAGCTGTTCGGCAGCTTTATGGACGGACTGGGTGCGCCCCGTCCCGGAAAGCGCTGTCAGTGCTGCGGAAGCAGCTTTGAGGACATTGCAAAGAGCGGCAAGGTGGGCTGCGCAGAGTGCTATGACACATTCTATGACGAGCTGCTGCCCTCCGTAAGAAGGATACACGGCCGCACCTCACATACCGGAAAACTGGCACATTCCGCAGGCACCGGAGTCAGGATAAGAAATGAGATTGCAAAATGCAGGACCGAGCTGGAACAGGCAATAAAGGCCCAGGAATTTGAAAAGGCCGCAGAGCTTCGCGACCGTATCAGGGAGCTTGAAAAAAGCGAGAAGGAACACGCCGAAAACAGCGGAAAGGAGTGAGCGTTATGACAACAAAGAAGTATACGGACCTTAAGGACGTAAGTGATGTGGTGATAAGCACCCGCATACGTTTTGCAAGAAACCTGAGGGAATATCCCTTTCCCTGCCGGCTTAATGACGAAAAGAAGCGTCAGGTGGCTTCCATAGTAAAAGAAGCGGTACTTGGAGGTCATTCGGCAATATCCGACCGTTTCCGCTATATACAGATGTCGGAGCTGACTCAGGAAGAAGCAGTGTCACTGGTGGAACGTCACCTTGTAAGTCCCGAGTTTATTTCCGACAGACAGGGCAGAGGACTGCTGCTGCTGGATGACGATTCCGTAAGTATAATGATAAACGAAGAGGATCATGTAAGGATACAGGTGATAAGCGCCGGAATGAGACTTTCGGAGGCCTACGAGCTTGCTGACAAGATAGACACCCTTCTTGACGAACGTCTCAACTTTGCCTTCAACGAAAAGCTGGGTTATCTTACACAGTGTCCCACAAACATCGGAACGGGCATGAGGGCTTCTCTTATGCTCCACCTTCCGGCACTGCATCAGAGCGGCGCAATGGGCAAGATAACTTCATCCCTTTCAAAGCTGGGCATTGTGATAAGAGGACTTTACGGTGAGGGTTCCGACCCTGCAGGAGATATCTATCAGCTTTCAAATCAGGTCACACTGGGCATTACCGAGCGTGAGGCAATAAAGAATCTCAGGGACATTGCAAACCAGCTTGTTCTGCAGGAGAGAACGGCCCGGGAGAAGCTTTCCGACAACATCACCGTTCTTGATGAGGTCTACCGTTCCTACGGTATACTGATGTACGCAAAGCTGATAAGCAACAGCGAGTGTATGAAGCTGCTCTCAAACGTCAGGTTCGGCGTTGAGATGGGACTGTTTGAAATTCCCATAGACATCATAAATCAGCTCCTGATAGAGACCCAGCCGGCAACACTGATGAAAAACATCGGCAAAAAGCTGACTCCGGCGGAGCGCGACCGCATCAGGTCGGAGCTTGTACGCACCGCTCTCAACACCAAACAGATACCCGCCAGCCGGAGGCTGGAAAACACCTGAAATATCTGATACTATTTTCCGATTAAAAGCTGACACTTGTAATCGGAAAAGGCGCCGCCCGAGGCTGCGCCCATCTGTGCATACGCACAGATGACGTCTCATGCAAACTCCGACGCTCTAACGCGCTATTAAAAAGCAGAACATGTCTGCTTTTAATGGGAGTTTAGTATGAACACTCAATTCAACGATCTGGAACAGGAAATAAAATAACAGGAGCATCAGCCCTGCATCACGGTCGACGTTCCTGCTTTTTTCTCTATCTGCCGATCATCACTATTCCCCAACCATAAAAACAAAGCTCCGCCGGACCGACAAAAGCCTGTACGGTCCGGCGGAGAAAATTATTGATGAGTTCTATACCACAAAGAAGCTGACCGCCAGAGCAGACAGTGACGCCGAAAGCGCCACCACTATAAGGGGCAGACGGAAATAGGCCAATACAAAGGCCACCGCCGTTCCCACCGAAGCGGTGATAAAGCTGCCTGTGCTGTAAAATACTGCGGGGATGGTCATTGCCGCAAGCACGGTGTAGGGGATGTAGTAGAGAAAGCTCCTGATGAATTTTGATTTTATCTTCTTGCTGAAAAAGGCAAAGGGGATCATGCGTATCAGATATGTTACCCCGGCCATGACCGCAATGTAAAGGACGGTAGTCATTTTGCTTCCTCCTTTACGGGGAACAGAGCGGCTCCCAAGAGTGAGGCGGCAATCCCGCAGATTATCACGGAAAAACCTCCCGAAAGTGACGGGAAAATATTCCTCAGTGCAACGCTCAGTCCGGCGGCAAAAACTATTACCAGCAGAATACTCCTGTTTTCTGCGGCAGGGGGTACTATTATCGCAATGAACATTCCGTACAGCATGAGTCCCATTGCGGCGATGACCATAGGCGGCAGAAGCTGTCCCGCAGCCGCTCCCAGCAGCGTTCCGAAGGTCCACCCGAAGCTGGAAACAACAATTATCCCGTACATATAACCGGGGGTCACGGGCTTTTTGCGTGTGGAGCAGAGGGCGAATATCTCGTCCGTGATGCCGTATGCAGCGATGAACCTGTGCCGCAGGGTAAAGCTGCTGTCAAGATTCTGTGACAGGGATATGGCCATAAGCGCATACCGCATATTGATGACAAGCTGCACCAGAGCCATCTCCAATAGAGTGCCGCCGGAGGCCATTACGTTGATGCCCTCGGCCTGCCCTGCAGAGGTCAGGTTGGTGAAGGATATTATGACTGCGCTGAACACCGACAGTCCCAGTCTTACGGCGGCGATGCCGAAGCCGAAGGACACGGAAAGATATCCCAGACCGATGGGTATTCCCGCAGTTATCCCGCTGAGAAATTCTGACTGCTTTTTCATCGTATGATACCCACCGATACTAAAAGCAGAGCAACAAGAAGTACGGGAGCCACGTATTTTATCATTGCCACATACAGATGCTTTCTTCCGAATTTTTCACCGTTCTTTGTTGCTTCGTCAATAACTGTCTTGGGCTTGACGATCCAGCCGATAAGGATACAGGTGCCGATGGCCACAACAGGCATGAAGATATTGTTGCTGAGATAGTCGAATATATCCAGAAGCTGACCGGTGGTCCCGTTGGGCAGGGGCAGCTTAAAGTAGAATACGTTATAGCCCAGGCAGATTATTGTGCCAAGAACAAGGGCGATAATGGTTTCCGCAATGGTAGATACCGTTCTTGTCCAGCCGAAGCGGTCCATGATGCTCGAAACGACGGCTTCAAGAATTGAAATTGCGCTGGTGAGAGCCGCAAAGAAAACCATGATGAAGAATGCTGCACCCACAAAATTGCCCACGGGACCCATTGCAGAGAATACCTTTGGCAGAGCAACGAACATAAGTCCGGGGCCGGCGTTTTCAAGACCCTCGTCGCCAAGGAAGGCAAAAACTGCGGGTATTATCATAACGCCCGCCAGCATTGCCACAAGGGTGTCGAATATCTCTATGCGGTTTACGGACTTGACAAGATTGTCCTTGTCCTTGAAGTATGAACCGTAGGTCACCATGATGCCCATTGCAACGCTGATGCTGTAGAAGAGCTGTCCCATTGCGTCCAGGACTACCATGACTACATCCTTGAAGCTCATCCCCTCAAGACTGGGAACAAGATATACCTGCAGTCCCTCAAGACCCGAATGTTTGTCTCCCTGAATGGTCACGGCAAAGATGGCTATGGCAATGACGCACACAAGAAGTATGGGCATGAGTATCTTTGATATGGATTCGATGCCCTTGTTTACTCCGGCAAAAATTACCACCGCAACCGCCGCAAGGAATATGACGGTAAAGATGATCGGCTCAAAGTTTCCTGTGATAAAGCCCGAAAAATACCCGTCAGCCGCGGCGGCCTCTCCCTGTCCGGAGCAGAAGGCAACGCAGTATTTCAGCACCCATCCGCCGATTATGCAGTAATAGGGCAGTATCATAAAGGGAACGATGGTTGCAAAGGCGCCTATCCAGCCGGACTTTTTGTGAAGCTTTCCGTAGGCAGTCAGGGAGCTTTGCTTTGTTTTTCTTCCGATGGCGACCTCAGATATCAGCATGGTAAAGCCGAAGGTCAGGGCGAGTACCAGATAGACCACCAGAAACAGTCCGCCGCCGTCCTTTGCGGCAAGGTACGGGAACCTCCATATATTCCCCAGTCCGACAGCGCTTCCGGCAGCCGCCAGTATGAATCCCAGCGAGCTGGAAAACGAATTTCTTTTTGTTTCCATAATTTCTCCTTTCTTGTTCCGACAATATCTGTAATATGAACCATTCTACCACAAACACTCCCTCCCGTCAAATCCGGCCGGCGAGCCGCCGGTGGTGATTTCGCGCTGTCGCTCCACTAACGTTTCGCTCTGGGCTCGGGCAGGATGCTTTTATTCCCGCGCCGGACGGCACGTCATATACCGTCAACCTCCGCCGCCGTGACCCTTAATCGGGTCACTTTCCGGCTGCTGTCATCGATAATTCAGAGTGCCAACGCAATTCATAGTTTGCGTGCCTGTTTATGGTGGAGTCGGATATTTATTATTTGAGCGACCGAAGGGAGCGTTTCCGCGTTTCTTATTTCGGATAGTTGCAAATCGGGAAATGGTGTGGTATAATTTCAGGGACGGGGAGACGGAGGGGGAGAATATTCTGCCGTTCCCGAAAAAACAGCTTTCTGACACAAAAGGCCGCCGTGCCTGATGGGGAAGGGGTAAACGAAAACCAAGGAAGCACCGATCATGGCGGCGGTATTATCCCACCGCCGCAACATACCGCATGAGCGCAGGGACCTGAGTGTCCCGGGCAGGTTCGGTACCCGCAGTACGCGGGCGGTTCGGTGGTTCTTTTGACCTGTTTCATCGGATACACCCTTTTTTGTGGTGTATCCTTTTTTTGTCAGAGAAAACAAGAAGGAGGCAACATAATGGAACAAAAGGTATCGATCATCGGTATTATTGTGGAAAACACCGGGTCCGTTGACAGACTCAACGCTCTGCTGCACGAGTACGGCAGCTATATTATCGGCAGGATGGGCATACCCTACCAGAAAAAGGACATCAATATCATCAGCATAGCTCTTGATGCGCCTATGGATGTCATCAATACGCTTTCGGGAAAGATCGGACAGCTGGAGGGCGTAAGCTCAAAGGTGGTCTGTTCAAAGGCGTGAAAAGATGAAAGAGCTTAAGGCACTTGTTGACAGGCTGGAAAAAACAGGCGGTCTTGAAAAGGAAGAGTATGCGCTGCTTATCGGACATATCACTCCGGAGCTTTCGGAATATCTTTTTGAGAAGGCAAGGGAAGTCCGTCACCGTTATTACGGCAGAAAGGTTTATGTGCGGGGACTGGTGGAGTTTACCAACTACTGCAAAAACGACTGCTATTACTGCGGGATACGCTGCAGCAACCGCAGCGCCCAGAGATACCGGCTGACGGAGGAAGAGATACTTGAATGCTGCCGTGAGGGATACGCCCTGGGGTTCCGCACCTTTGTTCTGCAGGGAGGCGAGGACCCGTATTTCACAAGGGACAGGATCGTGCATATTATCAGGTCCGTCAAGTCGGAGTTCCCCGAATGCGCCCTGACACTTTCGGTGGGGGAAAAAAGCCGTGAGGAATATCAGGCGTATTATGACGCCGGGGCAGACCGCTATCTTCTGCGCCATGAAACAGCGGACGACGAACATTACCGCATACTGCACCCGCCGGAGCTTTCGCCCCTGAACAGAAAGCGCTGTCTTCGTGATCTTATGGACATAGGCTTTCAGACGGGCTGCGGATTTATGGTGGGTTCTCCCGGACAGACGCCGGAGCAGCTTGCGCAGGATATGATCTTCATAAAGGAGCTAAAGCCCCACATGGTGGGCATCGGTCCCTTTATACCCCAGAAGGATACTCCCTTCGGGGGAGAGCCTGCCGGAACTCTTGAACAGACCCTGTTCATGCTGGGACTTATCAGGCTCACACTGCCGGGAGTGCTGCTGCCGGCAACTACCGCACTGGGTACCATAGCCCCAAGGGGCAGAGAGCTTGGAATACTTGCCGGGGCAAATGTTGTCATGCCCAACCTTTCGCCCGTCAGTGTAAGAAAAAAATACCTGCTCTATGACAACAAGATATGCACCGGAGACGAGGCCGCCGAATGCCGCACCTGTCTTGAAAGGCGCATGGAGGCCATCGGATATCAGATAGTCACCGACAGAGGAGACTGTGCCGGATATTGAATATCCCTGTGCATTTCAATAAAGGAAATAATGCTTCCCGTATTGTTTCCCGCAAAATAAAATAAAGAGAAAGAAGAATCAGATTATGACTTATGACCCGAAATCAATGAAGGCGGAGGAATTCATCTGCCACGAAGAAATTCTTGAAACACTGGAATATGCCGAGAAGAACAAGCATAACCGGGAGCTTATCGAAGAGATACTCAAAAAAGCCGCTCCTAAAAAGACCGGCAGGGGCGTTGAATGTGCCGGACTTTCCCACAGAGAGGCCAGTGTGCTTCTTGCCTGTGATATTCCGGAGCTTACACAGAAGATGTACGACCTTGCAAAAGAGATAAAAATGGCGTTCTACGGCGACCGCATAGTTATGTTCGCGCCTTTGTACCTTTCAAACTACTGTGTCAACAAGTGTGTATACTGCCCTTATCACTATCAGAACAAGGACATCCCCCGCAAAAAGCTTACTCAGGAAGAGGTAAAGCAGGAGGTCATCGCCCTGCAGGATATGGGACACAAGCGTCTTGCCATCGAGAGCGGCGAGGATCCCATAAACAATCCCATCGAATACATCCTTGAGTGTATCAAGACCATCTACAGTGTTCAGCACAAGAACGGCGCCATCAGACGTGTCAACGTGAACATCGCCGCCACCACCGTTGAAAACTACCGCAAGCTCAAGGAAGCCGGCATCGGCACATACATCCTTTTCCAGGAGACCTACCACAAGGAGAGCTACGAAAGACTTCATCCCGCCGGACCCAAGCACAACTACGCCTATCATACAGAGGCTATGGACAGAGCCATGGAGGGCGGCATCGACGATGTGGGACTGGGCGTCCTCTTCGGCCTTGAACTGTATAAGTACGAATTTGCCGGCATACTCATGCACGCCGAGCATCTTGAAGCCGTTCACGGCGTAGGACCCCACACCATCAGCGTTCCCCGTATCAGACGCGCCGCCGACATTGATCCCTCCGTATTTGACAACGGCATCGACGACGACACCTTTGCAAAGATAATCGCATGCATCCGCATTGCGGTTCCCTATACCGGCATGATAATCTCCACCCGCGAGAGCGAGGAGTGCCGTGCAAAGGTCATGGGTCTGGGCATTTCACAGATCTCCGGCGGTTCAAGAACATCCGTAGGCGGCTATGCCGGATATACGCCGGAGGAGCGTCCCCACGACACCGAGCAGTTTGACGTTTCCGACCAGCGTTCTCTGGACGAAGTCGTCCGCTGGCTGATGGAAAAGGGATATATCCCCTCATTCTGTACTGCCTGCTACCGTGAGGGCAGGACCGGCGACCGCTTCATGGCTCTGTGCAAGGTGGGACAGATCCAGAACTGCTGTCACCCCAACGCTCTTATGACCCTGCAGGAATACCTGACCGACTATGCCTCACCCGAAACAAAGAAGATCGGTGAAGAGCTTATCGCCCGTGAGATACTCAATGTCCCCGACGAAAAACGCAGACAGAAGGCCATGAACTACCTCGAAGAAATAAAAACCGTCGGCAAACGTGACTTCCGCTTCTGAGTGCGTGACCGCACTGGACGTGTGCCAACGCAGGCAGTTCCTGCACACCCGCCCGCGTCACAGACCTGACGGTCTGCTTTGGCTACTGTAGTCCACGTCTTACCTTTCTTCAGAATGATAATAAAAGTGTTCATACGATACTTCCGCGTCCCGACCTGAAAAGCCATAATCGCGGCACAAAACTAATGGATGTTATTGAACCGGAGCGCGAAGTAGGGAGCGCTCGGTCGGCGCTTCTTAGCCCTTGGCTGAGAGGTGTCCACCGGACACCCGCGCAGTCTCGCCTGTCGGCTCGGTCGGCGCTTCTCAGCCTGCGGCTGAGAGGTCTCCACCGGAGACCCGCGCAGTCT
>JBGUWL010000030.1:0-20532 GCA_045221075.1 Acutalibacteraceae bacterium | reverse complement strand
ATGGAGGTCTATACAAATGAACAAGACTGAACTGATTGCTGCTATCGCAGAGAAAGCTGAACTGACCAAGAAGGACAGCGATGCAGCTGTGAATGCTATTTTTGAGTCCATCAGTGCCGCACTTGCAGGCGGAGACAAAGTGCAGCTTGCTGGCTTTGGCACCTTTGAAGTCAGGGAGCGTCCTGCCCGCACCGGCCGCAACCCACAGACGAAAGAGGAGATTGAGATCCCCGCTTCCCGTACTGCCGCTTTCAAGGCCGGCAAGGCTCTGAAGGATGCTGTCGCAAAATAATAGGTAACCAAATAATGGGCATGTGGCGACTTGAAAGCTCCCACGTGCCCATTAGTTTTATATTGAGATATTTCTTTTTTCGTTCTTTTGAACCTTTTGTAGTTCTCCGGATTCTGTATGATTTCATTTCATCCCGGTATACTTCATTTGAACGATTTCTTGTTCTAAGGGAGTGTTCCAGATGGATCTGTCAGCTGTAGCCAAAAGAGTCTATGAAGCCAGAAAAGCAAAAAATCTAACACAGGAAGAGCTTGCCGCAAAGGCAGATATCTCCGCGACACATATCAGTGTGCTGGAGCGCGGCGTAAAGCTGCCTAACCTGGACACCTTTATCGCCATTGCAAACGCATTGGACGTGTCTGCCGACTACCTGCTGCAGGATGTTGTCAAAAGAAGCATACCGGTTCAATATAGTGAGCTATCCGAATTGCTTGAAAAGCAGCCTATTGATGTTCAGAAACGTATCAATCGGGCGCTGAAGGCTTTTCTTGAAGAGTAATCATGCCGCGTCGTGAAGACGCGGCATTTTCTTTTTCCCTTCGATGAAATACGATGGATTTCGACACGAAGTCTGTCGTATTATTCGTTCGTAAGAACTTATAATAATTCTAAAGGAGTATTTATTATGAAAAGCGAGAAGACCATGAATCAAATTATCTCAAGAATTGCTGAAAAGCATAATGTCTCAACCAAACATGTCTATTCGCAGATAGAAAAAGCACTCCGGCGCAGCCCGAGCATTGACTTTTCGTCCACATACCTTAAGTTGAACAACATAGATCAGCCCACGCAAGCAGTGGATAACTATATTCTGTCGCTTGCCATTTTGGCTTCGATCAGGATAAAAGAGTGACTGTATACATTCAGCAGACTCATGGTCTTAAGGAAGTCTAACAGGAAAGCTGAATAACAAACAAGCTGTGAAGATGCAGATTTTCCGTTCTTTCATCTTCACAGCTTTGTTTTTTGTTGAAGCGGATTATGCCGCGATATGGGCAGACATAGCAGGTATCGTCACGATGCCTTCCTCGATCATCCAGTCGATCTCCTCAGCGATACTTTGTGCCATGGGGCGGGGGTTGTAGCCCAGCTCCGCAACAGCCTTGGAGGAATCGAATTCGTTGTTGCGCACGAGGTTATACACGGCAAAGCTCGTCATACGCTGCGGTTTGTGGGTCATCTTCTCTGCCATATCGCTCATCTTGCCGAGCAGCCTGCCGATGCCGGCGGGCAGAATGGTCTTGATAGTGGGCAGGCCTGTATGCTCGGAAAGGATATCGAAGACCTCCTTCATCCCGATCATGTCGCCGCCGAGGATATAGCTCTCGCCCGTGCGCCCATCCTTGCAGGCACGGATGATGGTTTCGGCCATGTCGCGGTTATCGGCACAGTTGAAGGTGCCCTCAACCCCGGCGGGCATTTTGCCCTCGGTGTACTCGCGAATAACGCCTGCCACATTGCCGAAAGTGTAGTCCTTGGGGCCGGATATTCCGCTTGGCAGGATCAGGCAGCCGTCGATCTCACCATTGTGAATGGCGTCCAGCACCAGTTGGCAGGAGGCCGCCTTGGTCTGATCATAGAGACCGATGACCGCGTTGGGATCATAGTGGTCAATCTCTTTAATTGCTGTGCCCATGGGCTGCTCGGGAATGGCACCGGTGGAGCCGATGAAGATAAGGCGGACATTGTGTTCATGGCACTTGTCAACGATGTACCTGGTGCCGTCCACGTTCACGTGCCAGATCTTCTCGGCCACCAGATTGCTGACAGAGACCATGGCTGCACAGTGGATGCAATAGGCAGTGGTGTTTTCGGGAATGTCTGCAAACAGGGTTTCGAGAGAAGCGATATCCGTCACGTCTCCCTCGATGACCAGGGCCTCCTTCGGCAGATGCCTGGCGGCTTCTTCGCCCCGGAGGACGAAGGCACGCACCGGCTTTTCCCGGTTGACCAGCTCACGGACGATGGCGCTGCCCAGATTTCCCGCCGCGCCGGTAACAATGTAAAGCTCATTCTTGTTGGTAGTCATTTTGTGTTCCTCCTATATGAATTGATTAATATTTGAATTTGTTGTGTTCCCCTTGGAACGATCTTAGGATAACAGGCGAATGTTTAAGTCTTTTTCACGAAATGTTTGAGAAATGTTAAAGTGAAAATCTTTTTCTCTTTTTTCATGCTTGTGCTGTTTTCGCTGGGAAGATACTTCTCCCGAATCGCCAGCACCTCATCCATCCATGGCCTGGCTCGATATTGATATCGAAAAGATTGATTCATAGCTGTCTCACCTCTCAACGCTATTAAAGACCTTTTCTGTTTGTAAATGGCTAACGTTTTGTTTGAGAATTATTAAAATGTAAACGATCTGATTCATTTACATTCTGTCCTTCTGTTTTTCATAATTCTCAAACAATTCCGGAATAAATCTAAAACATTGCTCCTGTAGAATCAGGCCATCCTTGAAAAAGGAAACAAATCAATACACTGCAGGAGGTTTTTCAATGAAAACGAACTTTATGGGAAAATGCTATGCCGGGATGAACAGCATGGTCACCGGTATGAAGCGCAGCAACTTAAATTGGAAGCAGGACGGCAAGGCCGCTGAGGCCGAGAAGACGATCCACACCATGACGCGGGAGATCGGCAATCTCACTGTCGTCATGCTTGACGGTGACCGCTCCGTTGGCCCGGACATCAAGGAGCGCTATGCTGCCATCCTGGAAGCCCGCAAGCTCATGGCTGAGGCCGAGGCCGGAAAGAAGCACACCAAAACCGTCTGCCAGCACTGCGGCAAAAAGAGCAGCGCCGGAATGCACTACTGCGGCTGGTGCGGCGAAGCTCTTGTTGATGAAGCACTCATCGCAGAAGTGAATTAAGCGTATACAGAGCGAAGGAGGCAGCGCAAGCTGCCTCCCGTTTTTATTGATCAACTATAAAGGAATCAGCGCCGGAAATGATCTGACGCTGATTCCTTTTTAGTTTTGACTCAGTTCCTCTGTCAATCGAAGGATCTCCGGTGCGATCTGCTGTCGGCGCTTTTCCACAAGTCTGCGGTAAAGCACCGGGGCAACCAGCATGCCGATCACACCGGCCACGCACAAAAGTGCTCCCAGTACCCAGAGCCTCCAAACAAGGAAGCAGCACATTCCCACGCCGAAAACGAGGGCGCTGGCAATGCCGACAGCCATGGAAACAATGAATGCAGTGGTCGTGAGGCTTGCATCCAGCTTCCGAAGCTGCTCCAGCTTGTTTTCCTGCTCCTCCGGAGGCAGGTATTTCTTGCGGATCGCGTCGATCTCATTCTGCCTCTCGGCGGAATAATTATAGGTAAAGCTCTCGCTCATGATGATAACCTCCTGATCTTTTTCGTAGCGTGCAGGATCATATAGATTGATAAACTCAGAATGATAATGCTGGCTGCAAGGCCGGAAACGCCAAGCATTGTGGCCCGGAATCGGCTGTCATCTCCGCCAAAGTGATGCAGCATGGTCGCCTCAAGACTCAACATTGCCATCATGGCAGCCGTAAGATTGACCACCTTGATGGCCGAGATCACGGGGCTTCCATGCCTGCGGTATTGGATCAGACCGACGACGGCGATAATCACCGCGTAAAACGTATAGGCCGCGACCGCGTAGACCAGAACGCCGGGATAATCCACGGCTTCCTCCAGCGCGATCATGCGGGAGAGGATGCCGCTCAGGACAATGTTCATGCCGAGCAGCAGGAACCCTACGAGACGATAGCGCCGGTACTCGGCACATATATCCTGTTTGAATTCGTTCTGCCGGACAAACTGTGCCAGAGATGTGCGCAGAATGGTCAGCACTGTATAGTACAAAGCGAAAGCGATCAGCCAGCCGGAGCGAAGATACAGACCGGAGAAGAACTTGATAAAGATATACAAGGCATTGACCGCCGTACCGAAATACAGGTTGATTTCCGTGCGAAAAAATGGGTCGTCCAGATATCGGGCTGTGTGTGTATTGGTATGCATTTTTTTCATCACGCGGGTTTCCGGGACGGATCTGCTTACCCATTGGAAAAAGCGGATCAGCCCCGATACGCCGATGATCAGCGCGTAGGTGGAAAACAGATAGCTGAAATAGCGGAGGAATGCGCCTGTTTCCCGTGTAAAAGACAGCACCGGCAGTACGGTCCCGGCTATGACGATCAGCAGCGTCGGCAGTGCCGGAAGCGAATACCATTTGACTTTCTTCATACTGCCTTGATCCTTACGGTAAAAGTGCTGCCTTTGCCAAGCTCGCTGCTGACGCTGATTTCGCCGTCGATTATGTCAACCACTCTTTTGACAAGCGCAAGCCCCAGGCCGTTGCCCTGCGTGGCGTGGGAGGTGTCGCCCTGATAGAACTTCTCAAAGATGTGCGCCCCAACCTCCGGGCTGATGCCGCAGCCGGTGTCGGAGACCTCGACCACCGCGTGTCCATTCTCGGTATGGAGCTTCAGCCCTACCGTGCCGCCATTCTCGGTAAACTTGACAGCGTTGGAGAAGAGATTGTTCCAGACCAGGCTCAAAAGCTCCGGGTCGCTCTCCACGGTCACGCCGTCTTCGATGTCTGTTTCGATCTCCAGTTTTTTCGACTCCCAGGCGTCTTCAAAACCGAGCAGGCACTCGCAGAGCTGTTCGCCCAAGTCGAATCGCTCCTTTTTCGGATAGATCTGCTGGTTTTCAAGCTTATTGAGCTTAAGGATGTTTGTGATCAGGCTTGCAAGCCGCTGGGATGCATTCGTCACCGTGCGGGCGTAGTCCCTGCGGTCTTCCTCAGAGAGATTCGGCTGCTGGAGCATGGTGCCGTAATTTTGAATGACAGCCAATGGGGTTTTCAGCTCGTGGGAGACATTGGCGATGAAGTCGGTGCGCAGGGTCTCCATGCCGGAGAGTTCCTGCACCATGCGGTTAAAGTAGTCGATGATGTCATTGAAGCCCGGCTCCACCCCGCGCAGGGGCGCAATGCGGGTGCTGAGATCACCGTCCATGACCTTTTGTGCTCCGTCGATAATGCGCTTTACCGGGCGCTCCACCGTGATCTTGCGGCGCAGCAGATCTACCGCCGCGCAGATCAGGCTCAGCATAAACACATTGCCGAACGTGACTGTCGCCGCCGCGCCGATATTTTGGGCAGTAAAACCTATCTGTGTAGCTTCATGCAGGTAGGTCATGAACAGCGCCATGGAGCATGTCAGCACAAAGGCAATCAGCAGAAAAAAGATACAGAAAAGTTGAAGAAAGGCGACCCGTTTGCGGTTCTTTTCCTGCCTCATTTGAGCACCGCCTTGTAGCCCAGGCCGTGAACCGTGACGATCTCAAAATCCTCGCAGTCGGCAAATTTCTGTCGGAGCTTCGTCATGTACACGTCCACTGTGCGGGGGCCGGAGCCGGTCTCCCCGTCCCAGAACTCATCCATGAGCTGGCTGCGGGTGAAGGCCTTTTTGGGGTAGGACAGCAGCTTGTACAGAAGGTTGAACTCCCGCACGGTCAGGGGGATCTCCTCGCCGTTTAGTACCGCGCTTCTCTCGTCCGCGTCAAGCACCAGACTTCCGACCTCAAGCTTGTGGCTGGTGGTGATCCCGGCCCGGCGCAGGAGCGCTTCCACATGCAAAAGCAGCTCTTCCAGGTCGATGGGCTTGACCATGTAGTCATCGATGCCCATGCGAAAGTCCCGCTGCTTGGCCGCGAAATCATCCCGCGCTGTCATGAACAGAATGGGGATGTTCTTGTCCGTTCCCCGGATGGTGCGGGCAAACTCAAAGCCGTCCACCTCCGGCATCATAATGTCTGAGATGATGAGATCGAACACCGTGCCGCCGTACATGGCGTCATAGGCCTCATTGGCGCTGAAGCAGCCCAGCGCGTCATATCCGTTCCGATTTAAAAACGAGCAGACAGCCCGATTCAATTCCCGATCATCCTCAACCACCAGAAGCTTAAACATGGATGCGCCCTCCGTATGTTTTTTAACAAGTAGAGTGTAACACAGGGATGTTAAAGTTATGTTAAAGTTTGGGGAGCTTATTCAAAAAAGCAAAAAATCTCGGCAATAAACCGAGATTCTTTGTTTGTTTCTGATTTACACCAGATCTTGCCTGCTCAGCACCAGCCTGGAAATTAGGCCGATGCAGGGTGCAAAGATCGCGCCGCCGGCCAGGGTCAGGCCCACATGCACTATGCCAGCGTCGATGGGCGTCATGGCCGGGATCATCATGAACATCAGCATCCCACCAAAGAGTGCCAGGAGGATGGACAGCCAGCTGCGCTGCTTGCCGATGACGGCCATCAGCAGGAAGATCGCGATGAACACCGCCAGCAGGAAGATTTTCGAGAGCATGCACATCATCACACCCGCAGCCCCTGCCGCGCCGGTAGCAAAGGACAGACCGGAAAACGCGCCGCCCAGCAGAGCACCAACAAAGAAGCAGAGCAGGAAAATCGCCCCGGCCAGAAAGCCGTAGAAGGTCTTGGAGACGATATAGTCTCCCTTCCGGGCGCGGACGGTGAAGAGGTTTTTCGCGTATCCGCTCTGGAAATCCTCCGCCACGAAGAGGCACAGGAAGATGCCGGCCATAAAAAACATGAGGTTAATGTTGCACATGGTAGTCATGTCCATGTTCATTCCCATGGAGCCGCTCTCAGAGCCGATGATCTGCCAGACACTGGTGAACATCCCGGCTTCCGCCGCGGGATCGGCGCCCACCATGGTGGTCATGCAGAGGATCAGGATCGGCATGACAAGGGCGATGCCCGCCATGATGTAAAACATCGAGGAAGTGAACATCCGCCGTCCGTCAGCCTTCATCATGGTGTTCAGCCTTTTGGAAAAGCTCTGGGACGGGAAATCCGTCGTCTTGGTTCTCGCCATCTTATCTGCCCTCCTTCATCAGGTCGATGTAGTATTCTTCGAGACCGATCTTGTCCCGGCGGATCTCGTCCACGGTCTGGCCGTTTTGATACAGGAAGGAGACGATCTCCTCCGGCTCGGTCAGGTCATAGACGCGGAGCATACCGCTTTCGTCCTCCTCCACGCGGGAGAATTTGCTGCTCAGCAGCAGCTTGGCCCGGCTCTGGTCTGCCGTATGCAGGGCGATATAGGTGCGGCAGCTCGCTTCCAGTTCCTCCGCCGTCATCTCGCGGATCATGCGGCCTTTGCGGATGATGCCGTAATGGGTGGCGATCTTCTCCAGCTCCCCAAGAATGTGGGAGGAGATCAGCACCGTGCAGCCGTAGTTATGGGTCACGTTGGTCAGTACCTCGCGCATGATGCGCATACCGTCGGCGTCGAGGCCGTTGATGGGCTCGTCGAGCACCAGCAGCTTGGGATTTCCCAGCAGCGCCATGGCAATGCCGATGCGCTGCTTCATGCCGAGGGAGCAGTTTTTGAACTTATTGGAGGCCGCGCCCTCCATGCGCACGGTTTTCAGTACCTTGGCGATTTCTTTCTCGGGATCACGGATGCCGAGGTTCGCTGCCTGGATCATCATGTTGTTCCAGACGCTGACGTTAGGGAAGCAGCCCGGTGCCTCGATCAGCACGCCGATCCTGGCGCGCACGTCGGGGTCGGTGTGGTCCCGGCCATAGAGCTTAATGCTGCCGCTGGAGGGATGCTGCAGACCGCAGATCATCTTTTCGGTGGTGGACTTGCCGGAGCCGTTTTCCCCGATGAAGCCGTAGATCGCGCCCTCTGGGACGGTCATATTCAAACCGTTCACGGCCTCCTTGCGGCCGAAGTTTTTGGAAAGGTTTCGAATTTCAATCGCGTTCATATTCTCGCCTCCTTAGTACACGTCGCTGATGTTCAATACAGCCGTGCCCAGTACGTTGTATATGAGAGCCCACACAGTGGAGACCACGATGCAGGTCAGCAGGGTCACGAGGTTGCTCGACAGGCAGGCAAACACGGAGGAGCCGTACAGGAACACGTTCAGCACCGGGGTGTTGCCGAGAACGGCCGCCGCCCCGATGATGGGGATACCGGTGCCGAGGAAGAAGCTCAGCGCAATGGCCACGCCGAAGTGGCGGCGCAGGATCACATTGAGGAAAGTATAAAGGCTGGCCCAGCCGAGGCTCATGATCATCTTGCCCAGCAGGGCAATAAGCAGAGAGCCGATGTTGACAGTCATAGACGCGCCGACGATCAGACCCGCCAGCACGCTGCCGATGAGATAGGTGCCGCACATGCAGGCCATGGCAAAGGCGCAGGTCAGGGACTTGGAGAGCATGTAGTCGCTCTTTTTGGCATGAGTGGTAAAGAGCTGCTTGACATAGCCGCTGCGGTAATCGTGGCCGATGAAGATCGACACCATAATGCCGCCGAAGATAAAGACCATGTTCATGTTGGCGTAGTCGCCCATATTGCGGACAATGTAGAGCGGCGTGTCGGCCGCGATGATATTCCAGGTGTTTGCGTACATACTCATGCCGTCCTGCCCGCCCATGGTCAGGATCATGGCGGGGATGATGGCCGCGATGGCGAGGAAGATATAGTACATGGGGGTGTGGAACAGGCGGTAGAAGTCCACGCCCAGCATGCTGCGCAGACGCTGTGAAAAGCTCGGCGTCGCAAAGGCAGGTTCTAAAGCTCTCGTCATGTCAGTTCTCCTCCTTCCGGCTCATCAGCTCGATGTAATATTCCTCCAGGCCGATGCGGTTCTTCCGGATCTCACCGGGCACGCAGCCGGCCTTCATCAGCGTATCCACGATCTCCCTGGTGTCGTTCACATCGTAGATGCGCAGGGCGCCGTCCTCCTTGCGCACATCGGCGTATTTCGCCTTGAGCGCGGCCTTGGCCTTTTCCCGGTCCGCGACCTTGATGGTGGTGTAGTTGCGGCAGCGGTTTTCCATCTCCTCAGCCGTCAGCTCCTGCACCATTCTGCCCTGACGGATGATGCCGTAATGGGTTGCGATCTTCTCCAGCTCCCCGAGAATATGGGAGGAGATGAGCACCGTGCAGCCGTAGTTTTTCGTGATGTCCACGAGGATCTCCCGCATGATGCGCATGCCGTCGGTATCGAGGCCGTTGATGGGCTCGTCCAGGATCAGCAGCGCCGGGTCGCCCAGCAGGGCCATGGCGATACCGATGCGCTGCTTCATGCCGAGGGAGCACTTCTTGAACTTCAGTTGAGCCGAATCCTCCATGCGGACGATTTCCAGAACTCTCTGGATCTCCCTGTCGGGATCGGTAAGATTTAGGTTGACGGCTTGCATCATCAGGTTCTGATAGACGCTGGCATTGGGAAAGCAGCCGGTATTTTCGATCAGCGCACCGACTCTGGCGCGGACGCCCGCATCCTTGTAGCTCTTGCCGAAGAGCTTGATCTTGCCGCCGCTGGGGACAAGGTGGCCGCAAATCAGCTTTTCCGTGGTGGACTTGCCGCTGCCGTTTTCGCCGATGAAGCCGTAGATCGCGCCCACCGGTACGGTCATGTCCAGCCCATCCAGCGCGTACAGCCCGCGAAAGGACTTCTTTAGCCCCCGAATTTCGATCGCGTTCATGTATGTTCTCCTTTTCTTGATTGTGTTGGCATCTTACCAAAGCCTTGTTTGGGAAATGCTTTTATTATGTTTGAGAATTGTTAAAAAAACGGTTTTTCAAAAACTGAGCCGCGGAGAGTTGCTTGGACTTTCTGCGGCTCAGTCGGAGAGAAAAGAGAGGATTACAGAGTGATAAGTTCAAGTGCTTTGTCTCATTTCTTGCGGCGGATCAGAGCGATTACGCCTGTGATCGCGGCGATGACAACTGCAACGACAGCAGCAATTTTCATGTTTTTCACCTCCTTCCAGTTTGCAGGTTATATAAATATTTGTGCGATAGCTTGCACAAATGAAGTAATCAGGAAAATCTTATTTTTCAAACAGCATCCGGACGCTGGTAACCACTCCGATCATGCCAAGTGATACCATGGAGATGATTGCAAAAGTCATGTTTGAAGCCCCCTTCTTGTTTGACTGTGTCTGTATAATAACTGCTTCATATTTTAGGAATGTTGGAAAATTGTTTGTGTTTCATTAAAGCAAAAACCTGATACACTGTGAAGCCTCAATGGCCATGTGTATCAGGTTCTCTTTAATTATTAAACAGGAAAATCATTTCCTCGTTAAGTTGATCGGTTCTTTTTATTTGGTCTGTAGTACAGTCGCTCCTTCTGCGCGGAAAGCATCCGCAATCGACTTGCCGAACCCATGCGCGCCGCCAGTAATGACTGCAACCTTCTTTTCAAATCTTCTGTCCATGCTCATAACCCCATTTTTGAATTGTCCATCTGTCGGCTGATCCAGCGCAGGATAACATCCACCACATAGCGTTGTTCATCTTCTGTAAGAGTTCTCCCCTTCTCGATCCCGTGCCATTTCTCCAGACAGCCGCGGCAGCAGGTCGCTGTCGCGTGCTGGGCGAGGAATACCGGGTGGCCCTTCGGGGCGCCGCGCATCGGCGTCTGCTCCCCATCATTTGCGGGCTCGGCCGGAGCAAGGCGCTTTCCGACGATCTCCGCCGCGTGCTCCCGGATGGTGTCCATCCCCTTCTCGGAGATATACCGCCGATCCGCGTCCGCCAGCTGAAAGCGCATGCGGAATTTGGATTTGGAAAGACGTTCAAACAAGTCCAGCTTGAGCCATTCCTGATGCTTCTGCGTCGGCTCCTGGGGCTGTTCAACCTGTTTGGGCTGCTGACTAAGCTCTTTTCTCAGGCGCTCTTTCAGCATGGTGTTGCGTTTGTCCACGGTCACATTACGGATGGCCAGGGCAAGCGCTTTTTTGCTGCTCACCAGTACCAGCGCCTTCTTTGCCCGCGTGACTCCCGTGTAGATCAGGTTTCTCTGAAGCATTACATAATGCGTCATCAGCACCGGCATCACGACAATCGGGTACTCGCTGCCCTGGGACTTGTGTATCGTCGTGGCGTAGGCAAGCACCAGCTCGTCAAGCTCCGCCACGTCATAGATAACCAAACGGTCGTCAAACTGGACGCTCAGCTCCCGATCCTCCGGGTTAACCTCCAGCACGACGCCGATGTCGCCGTTGAAGACCTCTTTCTCGTAATTGTTACGAATCTGCATGACCTTGTCTCCGCGGCGATACTCCACACCGCCTCGCCGGAGACTGATACCGTTGGGGTTCACTGCCTGCTGGAGCACCTGGTTCAGATTTGTCGCGCCGACAACGCCGCGCTGCATGGGTGTCAGCACCTGGATATTCTCCGGACTGGTGCGGTAGTGCTTCGGCAAGCGCCTCTGAACCAGGTCCACGACGGTCTGCGCCGCCGCTTCGGTATCCTCCTGCTCCACAAAGAAGAAGTCCGTGTCCCTGCCGTTCGAGAGATCAGGCGCCTTGCCCTGATTGATCCTATGGGCGTTCATGATAATACGGCTCGTCTGCGCCTGCCGGAAGATTTTTGTCAGGCGCACGACCGGGAACATCTCCGATTCGATGAGATCGCGCAGCACATTCCCGGCTCCCACAGAGGGAAGCTGGTCAACGTCCCCGACAAAGATCACGCTCATCTTATCCGGGACCGCCTTCAGGAGATTGTACATCAGCATCAAGTCGATCATGGAGCATTCGTCCAGGATCAGGACGTCGCCCTCAAGCGGATTGTCCGCATTGCGTTGATAGCCCTCCGGCGGCTTGACCTCCAGGAGTCGGTGGATCGTCTTGGCCTCCATGCCGGTGGCCTCCGACATACGCTTGGCCGCTCTGCCCGTGGGCGCGGCGAGGACGATATTGGCGTTTGCTGTCTGAAAAGCCTTGATGATGCCGAGGGTCGTCGTTGTTTTGCCTGTACCGGGGCCGCCCGTGAGGATCAAAAGCTTGCTCTCCGCCGCGGCCTCAATGGCGCGCATCTGCACCTCGTCATACTGCATCCCGGTGCTCTGCGTTATCCTTTGGGCAAGGCCCTCGGTCTCCACCCGGATGCTGCGCGGGGCATGGAAAATTTCCGAAAGGCGTCTCGCCGTGCCGATCTCGGCAAAATAAAAGACCGGGAGATAGATCGCCGAACCTTCCTCATCGGGGAGCGGTTCCGTCCTCAAATCCTCGTTGCGGATCATCTCCTCCAGAGCGTCCGACAGGAGGCTTTCTTCAACCTCCAATAGCTCCGTCCCTGTTTTCAGCAGCTGCTCCCGGGTGCTGTAGCAATGTCCCTCTTCGGAGAGCCTATTGAGTGCATACAGGATGCCGCTTCTCAGTCTTGGGTACTGCTCATGGCCGAAGCCCATCTTCTCGGCGATGGTGTCCGCCGTGCGAAAGCCGATCCCCCAGATGTCGTCAGCCAGACGGTACGGGTTTTCCTGCGCCACCTTGATACTCTCATTTCCGTAGGTCTTATAGATCCTGGTGGCATGGCTTGTGCTGACATTGTGGCTCTGCAGAAAGAGCATGATGTTCCTGATCTCCTTCTGCTCCTGCCAGCTCTGTTTGATCTTCTCCACACGCACGCTGCCGATGCCGGGCACCTGCAGCAGCCTGTCCGGCTCGTCCTCGATCACCTGCAGGGTATCCGATCCGAACTCCTGCACGATCCGCTTGGCATATTTCGGGCCGATGCCCTTCACAAGCCCGGAGCCGAGATACTTTTCGATTCCGAGCACGGTAGCCGGCAAGGTCTCCTCAAAACTCTCGATGCTGAACTGTCTTCCGTATTTGGAATCCATCTTCCATTCACCGGTGAGGGAGAGGACAGCGCCCACATGGACCTCCGGCATGGCGCCGACAACCGTGACAAGGTTTGAATAGCCCTTTGCCCTGCACTTGATCACGGAATACCCGTTTTGCTCATTTTGATACGTGATTCTCTCAACCACGCACCGCAGCCGTTCCATGTGTCTTCCTCCTTCCCGGTTTTCTTTGTTCAGATTATACCTGAAATGTTTTCGATAATCCACCCATTCTTTGCTGACTTTCGTCCGCGCAAAAAAGGACCGGAGCTGCAAATTCTTAAACTGCAAACTCCGATCCGTTTTCATGTTTTACTCTTCTTCCCTGATAGCCGAAACCGGGCAGCCTTCGATGGCTGTCATGACATCGTCGCGATTGCTGTCGGTCGTATCGGCAACAGCTTCGGCCTTTCCCTCGTCGTTCAGTTCAAAAACCTCCGGACATGCCGCGCTGCACATCCCGCAGCCAATGCAAAGATCCTGATCTACAAATGCTCTCATGTTTTGACTCCTCCTGTAGTATTTCCAAGTCTTATTCCTTTTAGCGGAACAGGATCCGGATTCTTTCAGACTTTCACGTCCGGATTCTTTTCGCCGAACTTTTCCTTGAGCGCCTCACAGATTTCTCTGCGCGGTTTTTCCTGCTTCTCCATATTCTTGATGGTCTTATAGGCAGCAAAAAGGGTGGACGGGCCGATTTCAGAGCTGAAATAGCCGATGCCCTGATTCCAGGCCAGAAGCTCAAAGACATCATCGAGTGCCGCACTGTCCAGGCCGTGGATGTACGCCTTCACAAGCTCGCGTGTTGCCTGGCGCATACGGCCGGCGCCGACTGCGTTGGTAAGGGAGAGAAGCAAACGCATCTCATAGGGCAGATGGCGGTGTTCGTCGTTCCATGTCAGATCCCAGAAGCTTACTGCAAGATTGCCGAGCTTTTCATCAATCAGCGGCATATTGGTCAGCGCTGCCGGACGCATCGGAATATCCTTTTCTTCCTGCTGTACATGGACGCGGTAGAAATAAGCGTGATATTCCGCATCGCCTTTTTTCTCCGTGAAATGCTCAAAGCCGAGCCCCTCCATCACCTCATACAGGGGAATCGGTTCAAAGGACTGCACGATTTCCAGCCCTTCTCCCGCGGGGAGCTGCATCGCCTGTTTTTTCAGCCCCTGAAAAAAATTGCCCTGAACCCCACGTACATCGATCTGCCTGAAAGTATTGATTTTATCTTTCCACTCCATGATAAAGCTCTCCTTACTCCAAAATCTTGCCGTCACAGGAAATCGTAACGACCTGCCACGGGATAAATTTGCCGCTGCTGCGCAGGGCCGTTTCTGCCGCGAGCTTAAGTCCGCCGCAGCAGGGCACCTCCATCCGTACGATTGTGACGCTCTTGATGTCGTTGTCCCGGATGATCGCGGTCAGCTTTTCGCTGTAGTCGACCGCGTCCAGCTTGGGACATCCGATGATCGTGATTTTGCCGCGCATGAATTCCTCATGCAGATTGGCATAGGCATAGGCGGTACAGTCGGCGGCAATCAGGAGCTTCGCACCGTCAAAGAAGGGCGCTTTTGTCGGCACCAGCTTGATCTGGCACGGCCACTGAGCCAAACGGGAAACCGGCTTGCCGACAGCTATGGGCGCATTCTCTGCTTCGCTGCGCTTGAACTGCGCCATTCGTGAACCGGGGCAGCCGCCCTCATGCGGTGCGTGTGCCATCGCTCTCAGCTTCTTTTCTGCCTGCGCCTTCTTTACCGCCGCTTCATCATAAGCGGGGGCTTCTCTTTCCTCAAACGTAATGGCTCCCGTCGGACAGTTGGGCAGGCAGTCTCCAAAACCGTCGCAGAAATGCTCTCGCATGAGCTTTGCCTTGCCGTCTACGATGTCGATTGCGCCTTCATGACATGCCTTCGCGCACAGCCCGCAGCCATTGCATTTTTCCTCATCTATATGAATGATTTTACGGATCATGGTGTAACCCTCCTTCTCTGTTCTGCCTTGATTATATAGGCCACCGTCCAAAAAATCTGTATCTGGAGATACACAGAGAAAGTTTTTTGGTGTATAATCGCTTCAGGCCAAAGGAAGGGAGAAGGACTATGGATTACACGGTACTTAAAAATAGCGCGCTGTTTTCAGGCATTCCGACAAAAGAGCTGTGCAATGATCTGAACACGGTGCCGCATCATATTCAGCGCTATGACAAAGGCGAAACAATATTTCATCTGATGGAAAACGCAAACCGGATCGGTGTTATTCTGGAAGGAAATGCGCAAGTGCAAAAGCCATTCCCAAATGGGAGCCAGATCAATGTTTCCGTGCGAAAAGCCGGTGAATTGATCGGCCCCGCCGCTGTTTTTTCCAAAAGCCAGAAATATCCCTGTGACGTTGTGGCGCTGGAATCGGCCACGATCCTGTTTTTCCAAAGAGAAGATATCCTTCTTCTTTTACAGAAGGATTTACGGATCATGAAAAATTTCATGACAGAGCTTGCTACCGCAAGTTATATGCTGCAGCAGCGACTGGAGCTTATGTCTTACAGCGGAATCGCACAGAAGGCCGCGTTTTATCTTCTTATCCAGGCACGACAATCCGGCAAAAACGTGATCAAGATACCCGGTTCGGTCTCAAATTGGGCGATGGTCATGAACGTTTCCAGGTCCTCTCTTCATCGGGAGCTCAAGAAGCTCGAAGCTGACGGGCTCATCTCTTATGCTCCGCCGGTCATTGAGATTCATGATTTTGATGCGCTGCAAAATGTATTGAGTAAATAAGGAATGCCTCCGGTTCCTGTTTTCACCGGAGGCAAAATGTCTGAAATATAGATATATAAAATACAGATCGTAAATTGATAATATTTGAAAAGCTGATGATGGATTTGCGTGATATAATCAAACCACATTTTCATTAGGAGGCTATGATCATGGGGTGGAAAAAGACATTGGTTTATCGTTCAAAAGATAAAGACGACTGGGATAAAGCAAAAAAGCTGCTGGAGGAAGCGGACATTGTCTGCTTCCCGTTTGCCGCGCAGGAGAGCCCCATTCCCGGCTGCGGCGCGAAAGTCGATCCCCGCAGATTCTTAAACAAGAATCCGGTTCCGTCTACAATCTATCGGATTGAGGTTTTGATGGAAAACAAAGAAAGGGCAGGCAGCATTCTGGAAGGAAAGGTGCTGCCGATCAGAAGCTATGGATACAGTATCTGAAAAATACCCGCCCATGCGGCGGAAGGATCGCGCTCTGAGCAAGGAGACCGCGATTCAAATTCTGAAAGACGGAGAGTACGGCATCCTTGCGACATGCGGAGTGGATGGACAGCCCTATGGTGTCCCCTTGAGCTATGTTTATCATGATGGCAGGATTTACTTTCATGGCGCGAAAACAGGTCACAAGCTGCAAAACCTGAGCTGTTCTCCGAAGGCGTCCTTTACTGTGGTCGGGCATACCCATGTCTTGCAGGAGGCCTTCTCCACTGCCTACCGGAGCGCCATCGCTTTTGGTGAGGTTTCCCCGGTTGAAGAGGCTCATCAGGCAGAGGCCTTGATGCTGCTGGCCCAAAAATACTGCTATGATAATCTGACCAACGCAGAGCGCTACATACAAAAGATGCTGGGCCATGTAGGGGTATACTTCATGGAGATTCAGCATTTGACCGGTAAGGCAAGACCTGAGATGAAATAAAAACCACACTGCAACTACAGCACTGTCATAGTGTGGTTAACATGTTTCTACTGATCCTTTGGGGGATACAATCCTTCGGTCGGTTCCTCAAACAAGAGATCGAGCAGATGACGGGGCGCAACATCGGTAATGCTGAAGCTGCGTGTGCAGCCGGTGCAATAGACAACTACATTTTTCTCTGAAAACTCAGCGGCACGGCGCAAGGCCATCGCTTTTCTTGTCTCGTAATTGCCGGCACTGCCGCCGCAGCATCTAGCGTTGTCTCTGGTGTATTCCGGCTCGACCAGTTCAATGTTCATTTTTCGGCACAGGAGCCTTGCAGAGTCCTGCATCTCGCTGGAATTGCGCTGCCGTGCATGGCAGGAATCATGGATGGACATTCTCTCGCCCTGATAATCCGGGAACGGGAAATCCGTATCCAGAAGGACCTTCCACAGCGATACGATGTGCGCGTCCGGATAGTGTGTTTCAAATTTGTGGCTGCATCCGGGGCAGCAGGTAATCAGCGTGACATCACCTTCGATCGTCTCCTCAGCTTTGCAGCATGTAAGATAAACGCCGTCGATGATGGATGCAGCCGTCAGGAAGCGTGTTATTTTGGAAATCAGTTCTGGCTTGTATTTATTCAAAGCACATCCCGGCGCAAAAAGTGTCTTCATGGGATTCCTCCAATTTAACCAGACTACAGGGATCGGTTGACGGTCTGAATGCATTATACTATAAGACGGAAAGAAAAGCAAAAGGTGTGTTATGTGTAAGAAATACAGTTCCATTATTGGACCCGGAGCGGTCATCCTGTCCGCCGTCCTGTTCGGCACGATGCCGCTCATGGCAAAGCAGGCTTTCACGCTGGGGAGCAATGCCTATACGACGGCCTTCGGGCGTTTTGCAACCGGTGCGGTGATTGCAGGGCTGGTCATCCTGCTGGCTGTGATCCTGCTGGGGCTTCCTGTCAAAAAGCAGATATATAAAAAACAGATCGCAAAATAATAATTTTGGTGAGTTCTCGGATGAATACGCCTGTGCTATACTCCAGACAACGAAGGCCGCAAATGGCCGATAATCAGGAGGAAGCACCATGAAAAATGCAAGTTTTCTGAAAGCGTCCTGCGCTGTTCTGCTGGCAGTGATGGTAATGCTGGGCTGCGCGCTCCCCGCCTTTGCCGAGGCAGAGCATGATCCCGACGCTCTGGTCTGGGAGAGTGAGGCGGAAACCGCCGGTGAAGTCAAGGCGACCCGCACCTATCTGCTCCAGAATGCGATGGACAGCGTTGTGACCGAGCTCTACGTCTATCCCTCTGCCGGGACGGATAAGGGTGAAAACCTCGCGGGCGACGGGCTCAAGCGCGGCGAGCAGGTCTATGTCACCGTGACGGGCTACATGCTCCACACCGAGAACGAGACCCTTTATACCGTTGAGTTTGTGGCAGCCGGTCAGACTTATGACCACACCACGCTGCATGTCGAGGATTTGCTGAACGATAAGGTCATCTACCTTGTTGGCATCGACGGTGTATCCAGCGCCACGCCTCTGTCCTTCTCTGTCAGCAATCTTCCCAACGCTGATGATTCCGCACTGGTCGCCGAAGCGATCGCTCCCGCTCCGCAGGAGGACACCCCGGAGACCCGCGGTGAAGTCAAGGCGACTCGCACCTACACGCTGCGCAACGCCATGCAGGACACCATCACCGAGCTCTATGTCTATCCCACCGGCAGCGAGAACCGCGGCGAGAATCTGGCGGGCGACGGCCTGGAGCCGGGCGAGCCTGTCCGTGTAACGGTGACCGGCTACATGCTGCGCACTGAGAACGAGACGCTGTACACCATCGAGTACGCTGTCGGTAAAAAGCTCTACGGTCACCGCAGTCTCCATGTGGAGGATCTGCTTTTCGACACCCCCATCTATCTGGTCGGCGTTGACGGTGTAACCAGCGCAACCTTCGTCTCCTTCGGAAACTCCAATATGCCGCAGGCCTGATTTAAATTCATACCGAAAGATTTCGCCCACCGCTTTGTTGCGGTGGGCGCTTGCGTTATTGAGGCTTGATCTGCTCCAGAAAATACCGGAACGCCGCGTCCCGCACATGATCCTTGCGATAGATAAATACCACTTCGAGTTCGGAGTAGGGATCATCAAGCGAATATTCTACCATTACGCCCCTGTCAATGTATGGCTGCACAATAGAGCGCGGAAGATAGCCGCAGCCGATCCCGGCGCAGATGTTTGTGATCATCGCCCCAAGTGAATTCAGAACGGTGAGCCTGTCCATGTAGCTCAGGGATCGGGAAGACAGCATCAGCTCCAGGCTTCGTCGAAAAGCACTGCCCTCAGGGAATGTGATCAGCGGCGCTTTTGCAATCATTTCCTCGGGATCTTCATTCCCGGTTTCTCCGCTGCCGACAAGGATCAGCTCATCTGTCTTAAAGAACTGTTCTTCAATATTCGGGTGGGAGACCGGTCCGGAGACAAACGCGCCGTCCAGCTTTCGCGTTAGTACCTGATCGAGAAAAACATCGTTCATATCGGTCTGCAGGGACAACGCCACATCGGGGTATTGCTTGTGATAGGAGGCCAGAACTTCCGGCAGATCATGCAGGGCGGTAGCCTCCAAAGAACCGAGCGTCAGCTTGCCGCGGGCATGGTCCATGTCGCGAATCACAGTGAGCGCCTCATCGGAGAGCGTGAGGATCATCAGCGTATAATCATAAAAAACCTTCCCTTTGGCTGTCAGAGAAACGCCGCGCTTGTGCCGGTAAAACAGCGGCTCGCCCAATTCCTCTTCCAACTGCTTGATGCGATTGGAGAGATTGGACTGCGCGTAATGCAGATTCTCTGCCGCGGCCGAAAAGCTGCCTGCGTCAGCCGACGCAACGAAAAAGCGTAAGGTTTGCAGATCCACGGATTCACCCCCTGATGAAATATATAATAAACAGATATTAAGTAAAGTCTTGTTAAAGAATACTATATACCACTTTCTGTAATAGTCAAGATAGAATAACAAAGATTTTTCAATTTTGCTGTCTACTCCTCTATTTCCGATTTCTTTTCGATTTACTGCACATACTGCTGCAAGTTCATTTTCACGAGTCTATATAAGATGGCACTATTTTGGCACCTCCATGGCACTGACACGGGAATCTTCCCGTGCTATAATGCTTCTATCCGGCAGTGGGATCTTTCGATCCCGCTGCATTTTTATTGTCTGAAGGAGGATTTCCATGAAAAGATGCCCTGAATGCGGAGCAAGGATAAAAAACCGCTCTGCTGTCCGCTGCCCGGCCTGTACCGCTCCCCTGCCTGCTCCCAGACCCAGCGTCGGCAAGCATGAGATTCAAAGCAAGTCCGGGAAAAAGCTGTTGATTGTCACTGATCGGCGGATAAGTTCCGAGATTGATAACAAAGCGAAACGCAAACGTAAAACACCGGAGAAGGCAAGCGAAGAAAGGCTGCCGAATACTGATGCAAAGCGTGTTTCAGGCAAGCCTACCCGTGACGATTCTCTCTATGACGGCTACTATGACGATGTGCTGCCGACCGACACCGGTGAATACCGTCAGGGACTTGACACCCGCACGGTGAAGAATATTGCAGTTCTGCTGGCCGCAATGCTTGTTATCGTGACAATCTGCGTCGTTGCGCTGCTTTATCTCTGAGCGATGTTACACTTTTCAAATTTCGACCGTGTAATGGAGGTGAAAATTCATTTTATGAAGTGAATGTAATGCTGTATATTTCAAAAGGTACTGTTCTTCCGAACTCCACGGAACAATTGCTGTTGATCAATCACTGTGGAAAAGTTTTTACCCTGACCGAACTGGAGGCTGCCATCTGGCTCGACGGCTCCAGAGACTTCTCTATGACACCGTCCTCCCTTGAGGCAGATCATCTCCGCC
>JBGUWL010000029.1:0-4074 GCA_045221075.1 Acutalibacteraceae bacterium | reverse complement strand
CCGATCTCCGCAGATGTGCAGATCCTGTGTGTACTTCTTCCACTTCTCCAACCATGCGTTCACGGTTTCTATGGCTTTTTGCAGCGGCTTTTTTCGGTGGCCTTTTCCTGTTACCCAGTCAAGATTTTCTGCTTTTGCTTTCGTATACAAATTCTTGCGAAGCTTCTTCAGATGGTGTATCTGAGGCGTTTCCGGAACATGCCATTTTAATGCAAGGCTCTTTTTCAGAACGGGAAGTTCCTTCTTGATCTGTTCTTTCAACTTCGCAATCTTCTTTTCTGTGCTCTTTCTCCACACAAAGCTGTATCTGTTGGCATTTGCTTCGATCTTTGTCCCGTCGATGAACACGGTTGCCAGACTTACAAAACCCCATTCCACCAACATAGCTACAAACTGCTCCAACAGGTCTTTTTCGCATTCCTGCAGATGTTGTGAACGGAACCTCGCAATTGTATTGTGATCCGGTGCTGGATTGTCTTCCAGCAGATACATAAAACATATGTTTTCCCGGCAGGCACGCTCTATCTCACGCGAACTGTAGATCAGCCGCATGTAAGCGTAGATCATGACCTTCAGCAGAATCCTCGGCGGATATTCGTTTCTCCCTTCCTGAGAGTAGGAGCGCTCGATCTTTCGTATATCCATCCTTTCCACTACGGCGCTTACCAATCTCACCGGATCGTCTGCTGCTATATATATTTCTGTTTCTATCGGTAGTTTCAGTTGACGCCCCGCCTCATACAGGGTATAATCTACCTGCTTTTTATTGTGCTTCACAACCTAATATTAAGCCGACAGCCGCCCCTCTTTCAAGGGACGGCTGCCGTTATTTTACTCTTTTTTCCGGGCTGCCTTTTGAGACAGCCCCTTTTTATATATACCGCAAAGCCCAAATTTGACCTTGAAGGGAAGGATGCCATGTATTTTACCCATGGCGATCATAGGGCTTTTGACAGTCTCATGCGAGGGCCGCCGGGCAGCAACAAAAATAAAAGTAGAAGAATAGGTATATCTAGGCTGATAGCTCTTTTCACGTCAAATCATCTGTGAGAAGGTGCTGGCCATTCTGCCGGTAGAACTCCATTGCCGAATCATGTATTGATGGAGAGAATCCGAATTATCCCTATAAGCAGTCTTTGCTTGCTCAGGGTTATCAACATGATCCATAATTGCATGGGCAAGGTGAAAGGCGCTCTCCATTCCGCAGGAGATACCTTCGCCCATGGGATTGAGCCATCCAGCGGCCTCTCCTGCGAAGAAAACCCTGCCTTTTCCGTAGTCAATGGGACAGCCCGGTTGAATCTCAGGAAGAAGCCAGCGATCTTCCCGTATCTGTTTTGTTATTATTAGCCGGTGTTCCTGCTCCATATAGCGGACAAACGCATGATAATACGCACGCACGTTTTCTTGGTGTTTGACTGAAACGCCGAGAACAAGCATATTATCTTTGACATTGAACCAAGCGTCATATTCAGAGAGTGCAGGTTGCAGATAGGCATAGAAATAATGCAAATCCAAATCAACAATTCCCTCATTATAGGTTTGGAATGTTGTGACATAGCGCGGTTTGATATTCAACAACTTGTTTTTAACAGAGCCAATACAGCCTTCGCAGTCAATCACATATTTTGCTGTCTCAGTGCATTGAACAGCGCCGCCGATATGAACTCGCACAACATCAGATTCCTGTTCACAGGAGATAACAGGACAATCTTCACGTAATTCTGCCCCAGTATCAACTGCTTGTTTTGCGAGCCAATGGTCAAAGCTGCTCCTCCACACATTCAATCCCAGCTGTGGGAATGTAAACGCTCTTCCTCTGTCATCTACAAAAACCATGCCCTTATTCTCAGCGGGAGCACAAGTGACACTGTCTGGTATGTCCGTCATAAAATACTGTTTGATAAGCCCAATGGATTTATTTATCAAACATCCTGAACAGGACTTGTACCTTGGAAGTTTAGCCTTTTCCAAAACTAAAACAGAATATCCTTTTTCAGATAACAGTTTCGCTGCTGTACTCCCAGTCGGCCCGCTACCAATTATAATTACATCGTACATTCGGCACCTCCTCGATTAGCTTATAGTTTATTATACCACGCCTTAACACCCTCATCAACCTGTCAGAAAACCCGTTTCACCGTGAAACGGATTTTTTATATATACCGCAAAGCCCAAATTTGACCTTGAAGGGAGGGATGCCATGTATTTTACCCATGGCGATCATAGGGCTTTTGAAAGTCTCATGCGAGGGACGCCGGGCGGCGACCACTACGACAGCGGCAAGGACGGGCCGTACCCGGAGTGCCGGAGCTGCCGCTGGCACAGACCATACCGCAAGGATCGGTTCTGCAAGTACGCCGAGTGTCCCTACACTCCCGGCCGCATGACCGCCAGAGGAAAGGGCAATCCGCCGGGGAAAGGAGGTGATGCTGTCCGCTAATCTTTCTTTTTCCAAAACATTTAAAAAAAGGAGGCTGATTGCCAATTCTCAAAACAAAATGGCGCAGAAGCATCGCTGTGCTGCTCTGCGTTATGCTCATGTTCAGCGCAGCATTTACCCTGGCCGCCTATGCGGACACAGCGGTCATTACCACCAGCACCATGTATTCGTACTTCCAGACCTACAACACCAGCGGAACCTGGGTCGATCTCCAGACCCCCGCCCACTGGACATCCGACGGACAGGTCGCCTACTGCTTGCAGACCAGCAAGGACAATCCGTATAACGCCTCCTATTCCTCCGTGGACGGAGAAGCGATTTATGACGGTTATGTTCTGGCTGGTCTTCGGGCGATCCTTGTTCACGGCTACCCTGTGGACAACGGCGGCTTTGACGATCAGGCGGCGAGATACGCGACGGCCAACGCGATCAGGTTTTTCCTCGCGGAGAACTACGCGGACGGGATGCCGCAGTATTTGAACCTCAACGTCAACGGCGACTGGATCAGAGGACGGCCCGGTTACGAAGATCTGTTCTATTGGTCGCTGTACTTGCTGGAGATGGCGCGGGCCAATAACACGTCCACCGGCAGCGCGGGAAGCCTGACCTTCTCTCCGTCCGAGATCAACCTGACGCAGAGCGGAGACTACTTCACCGGCACCGTAACCCTGACGAACGGGATCAACGGCACCTACGACCTCATGGACGATATGCCGAGCGGCAAGGAAATCCTCGGCCATACCGGGGCGCAGCAGGAGACGCTGACGATCAAGATACCCATAGCAAACGCCAACAGCAGCTATACCCTGTGCGCCTATGGCATGGATCAGATTCCCACCGCGCAGCTTTTTTTCTGGACTCCATCGAGCTACAACCAGCAGAGAATCGTCACTTCCACGATGGGCGGCTCGGAAAGCGTCTTTGTCAGAGGCTTCCTCAAGGTAAACACCCCCAGCGCTGTCGTGGAGCAGAAAGGTAGCTTGAAGATCACCAAGACCGACGACAGTGGTACTCCGCTTTCCGGCGTGGGCTTCACCCTTTACGACAGCTCCAGACGCGCGATCAGCACCAAGACCACCGACAGAAACGGCGTCGTATCATTCAGCGACCTTGCCCCCGGCAATTACTACTACGCCGAAACAAGCGCCCTGCCCGGATATGTGCCGGACACCACGCAGTATGCGGTATCTATCACGACAAGCAGCCTGCTTGTGCAGAAAACCGTCACGAATGAGCGCATCCCGTCCAAGGGCAGCTTGAAGCTCGTCAAGACCGACGAAAACGGCACCACGATTGCAAGCACCGGCTTCCAACTGCTCGACAGCGACGGCAACCGGATCACAAGCGGCGGGACAGACAGCGACGGCGTCCTGGTATTCTCGGATCTCCCGTTGGGCAACTATTTCTATCAGGAAACCTTTGCAGTTCCCGGCTATGCGCTGGACGACACCAAGTACCCCATCAGCATTACGGAAAACGGGCAGGTCGTCACCAAGACCATCGTCAACTACAAATCCGCTGGCACCATCAAGATACTCAAAACGGATTCCGAAACCGGCCAACCGCTGCAAGGCGCAGAGTTTACCATCCTTGATGATCACATGCGCGAAGTCACCAAGGGAACGACCGAT
>JBGUWL010000028.1:0-1644 GCA_045221075.1 Acutalibacteraceae bacterium | reverse complement strand
TGAGCGCCGGAGCCGCCGTATGCCACGTTGACGCTTCAAAGGGCATGGTGCAGTGGGCAAAGGAAAATGCGCAGTCAAGCGGCATTGCCGACAGACCGGTGCGCTGGCTGGTTGATGACTGCGTAAAATTTGTCCGGCGTGAGATCCGCCGCGGCAACAAATACGACGGAATCATAATGGACCCGCCCTCATACGGCAGAGGCCCCGGCGGCGAGGTCTGGAAGCTTGAGGAACAGCTTTACCCGCTTGTAACGCTTTGCAAGCAGGTTTTAAGCGATGATCCTGTTTTCTTTATTCTTAATTCCTACACTACGGGGCTTTCGCCCGCGGTAATGGAATACCTGCTCGGCATGCTGCTTCAAAAGGACTTTGGCGGCAGCGTTTCGGGTGACGAAATCGGTTTGCGAGTGAGCGATACGGGGCTTGTGCTGCCCTGCGGCTCAACCGCAATCTGGGAGAAATCTTAATGAGTTTTATTTCTATACGCGACTTGTGCTTTTCCTATGATGATGCGGAGGAGGGCAAGCCGATAATAAATGCCGTCGACGGGGTGAGCCTCGATATTGAAAAGGGTGAGTTCGTCGCCGTTATCGGTCACAACGGCTGCGGAAAATCCACTCTTGCAAAGCACCTCAACGCTATGCTTTTACCCGACAGCGGAAAGGTGATCGTTGACGGAGATGATACATCAGTCGAGGAAAAGACCTTTGATATCCGCGAAAAAGTCGGTCTGGTGCTCCAGAACCCAGACAATCAGCTTGTTGCGAGCATTGTTGAGGAGGACGTTGCCTTCGGCCCCGAGAATCTTGGGGTAGAGCCTGCCGAAATCAGGCGCAGAGTCGACGACGCGCTAAAAGCGGTAGATATGTACGACTACCGCGAGCATGAATCGCACAAGCTTTCGGGCGGACAAAAGCAGCGCGTCGCAATTGCGGGCATTTTGGCAATTCAGCCTCAGTGCATCGTGCTTGACGAGCCGACCGCTATGCTTGACCCGAGCGGCAGGGAAGAGGTTATTTCCACACTTTTAAAGCTTAACCGTGAAAAAAAGATCACCGTGGTTCTTATAACCCACTTTATGGACGAGGCGGTGCTTGCCGACCGCGTTGTGGTGATGGACAGCGGCAAAATCCTTTTGCAGGGAACTCCCGACGAGGTGTTTTCTCAGGTTGAGCTGCTAAAAAAACACCGTTTGGACGTGCCACAGTCGGCAGAGCTCGTTTTCAGGCTGCGCGGCTGCGGCGTTAAGTTTGATAGAATACCGCTTACGCAGGCTGACTGCGTGGCTATGCTTGAGGAGGCAATGAGATGAGTTGTGTTCTTGAGCTGAAAAATCTGGGCTTTGTCTACGGCGCGGACACGCCCTTTGAAAAACGCGCTGTTGACGATGTGAACCTTAAAATCAATCAGGGCGAGTTTATTGGCGTTATCGGGCATACAGGCTCGGGTAAAAGTACGCTGATGCAGATGCTCAACGGGCTTATCAGACCAACCGACGGGCAGGTTCTGCTTGACGGAAAGGATATTTGGGAGAACCCTAAAAAAATCCGCTCCGTCCGTTTCAGAGTAGGAATGGTTTTCCAGTACCCCGAATACCAGCTTTTTGAGGAAACAGTAAGGAAGGACATCGCCTTCGGCCCTCAT
>JBGUWL010000027.1:0-2117 GCA_045221075.1 Acutalibacteraceae bacterium | reverse complement strand
TATAGTATTCCAACAGCCTTAAAACATAATCTGGAGCATGGCGGTTATCTCTCTCCCAGTCAGTAACCGTGCGGTATGGAATCTGAAAGAAGTCACAAAACTCCTTGCGATTCATACCTGTACTTTCTCTAAGTTCTTTTATCTTGGTTTTGCAATCCATTTTATCATCCTCGATCAATCATTCGTAGTGTCAACTTTTTTGCGGCTATCGCCGCTAGAAATCCTTTGTTTACTTGGGTTTTCGCCTCTTTTGCATATAAAAAGAGCAATACCCCCTCTTTTTGGTATAATGTCGTCGACCAAAACCACATTTCCAAGAAAGGAATTGTATTGCTCATGGACATTATACAGTATCTTATCCAGTTGTGTAACCAGCTTTATCAGCAAAACTGCTGGCTGCTCTCTTTTATCTGCAGATATATCCCTCTTAAGCAGTGGTCCTTCGATGATTCCCATTCTCCAGAGTACCAAAAATACCGGGTGGACGAACCTCCGATCCTCGGCTATGTCGGCTCTGCTCCGCAGGACTGGAATTGGAAGGATCTTCTAAAGTACTACCGCTGGAAGTATGGCAAGGATCTTAAGCCTGTCCACCGTCGTAAGACCTGCGACATTCCGGAGAATGTCTGCTGTCCTCGCTGCGGCGCTCCCATGATCTACCTCTACAAAAACAACGGCGACAAAGGTCAGCTTCTCTGCAAGGTCTGTGGTGACCGTTTCTTTGCCGATGCCGACCCTGTAGAAAAGCACATGGTCTTCCGCTGTCCCTTCTGCGGCAACGCCCTTGTTCCGGTCAAGAGCCGTAAGTTCTTCATCGTTCACAAATGCGTGAACAAGAAGTGTTCCTACTACCTCGACCGTCTCAAGAAGATCCATCCGGATGATCCGGACAAGCCCAGGTATCTCTATAAACTCCACTACATCTACCGGGAATTCACTGTCGACTTCTTTAAGGTCGATCTGCGTTCCCTTCCGGATAACGCCTCTTCCCTGAAGTTCCGGACCTTCAACTCCCACATCATGGGACTGTGCCTGACCATGCATGTGAACCTTGGTCTGTCCCTTCGGAAAACCTCCCAGGCACTGAAGGATCTGTACGGTATATCCATTTCCCACCAGCAGGTCGCTAACTATGCCAGAACAGCTGCCCTTATGATCAAGCCCTTCGTTGATAACTATGAATACGACCGCTGCGGTACTTATGTCGGTGATGAAACGTATATCCGGGTAAAAGGCGAAAAGAGCTTTCTCTGGCTCATTATCGATGCCGCTTCCCGCTCCATCCTCGGCTACCGCGTCTCGGATAACCGCGGTGTCGGTCCCTGCATCCTGACCATGCGGATGGCTTTCCGGGGACTCAAAAAACTCCCGGATAACTTCCGCTTTATCGCCGATGGTTACAGCGCCTATGTCCTGGCTGCCCAGCAGTTCTTCCATGAATACGGTAAGGACTTTAAGTTCCACATCACACAGGTCATCGGTCTTACGAATGACGATGAAGTAACCAAAGAATTCCGTCCCTTCAAGCAGCTCATCGAACGTCTCAACCGCACCTACAAGGAGACATACCGTGTGAAATGCGGCTATGACAACTACGATGGAGCGAACTATAACGTCGCTCTCTGGGTCGCTTACTACAACTTCCTGCGCCCTCACAAGGAAAAAGGATATCAGGTCCTCAACCGGAACGAGATGCTGGAACAGACTGAAAACATGCCTGCCAAGTGGCAGCTCCTCATCTATCTGGGTCAGCAGACCATCAAAAACCTTCAGCAATCCGCATAGCGAAGCAGAAAGTCAAGTGGACCGTGGAATACCGGAGCGGCGCAGCCGCGAGGATATGCCGCGAAAGCCGCTTGACTTTCTGTGAGCGAAATATCCTCTTCGGCAGGTGAAGGACGCCACAAGGCGGCCTTCACCTTGATTACCCATCTCTTTTCTCGTTCTCAAAACGTATATCTGCAGTTTTCAAGGTGCGTTCAAGGACCGGCGGAGCCGGACTTCCTTTTCAACCAGTTTTCATACGTCAGTTGACACTATCCGAACTCCACGTCTTCCTCATAGGAACAGGTGAAGACCAGGTGCCATGTTTTTGTGTTGTCTTCACGGATGACATG
>JBGUWL010000026.1:0-2150 GCA_045221075.1 Acutalibacteraceae bacterium | reverse complement strand
GGTAATCTGTAGGTTCTTGCTCTTTCTGTCATCTTGCTCATTTTTAAGTCTCCGTTGTTGTTCTCGATGACTGTATATTCGCTCTGTGCCGGAGGTATAGCAAGTCAATAATGTATGATTTTTGTACTATTTTATTCTTCTCATTCAATGTTGATTTCGTCTCAAATCGAGTTAAATGAGAAGAAAAAAGGAGGCCGTCAGACCTCCCTGAATTTTCAATTTGCCGTCAGCCTAAACTCTGAAAAGGTAGCCGTGGGCTTTCTCGTGCTCATCGCTGTCCCACTTGGTGAAATGGCTGTTGATTTCAATCAGACCTTCAAGTTTGCAGCCGTTCTGCTGAAAAAGCCATGCGGTTTCAACCGCGCTGCTCCATGTGGAAGAAAAGGTGAAATGTTCGATGCCGTTCTCCCTCATGGCGGTGATAAGGTCTGCCACATCCTTGTCCCATACCACTTCGCTGATGTCGAGGTGCTCGTTACCGCTGTCGCGGGAAACCTCATACTCCTTGAAAAGGCGGCAGGCGGCGTTGCCAAGTTCCTTAAGTTCATCCCAGACTGCCTTGTAGGCGGCTCTTGCGGTGTTCTTCTCATCCTCGGTCATGGCCGCGTTGTAGGCGTTCTTTGCATCCCTGATGCGATTGTAAAAGTTCTCGAAAGTGTTCATGTCTGACTCCTTAAAAAATGTACCTTCGCTGTTCGTTTTGTTGTGTTCATATTCGCTCTGAAGGTACACTATAGCAAGTCAATAAACCCTTATATTTCAACTATTTACAGCTGTTTTTGGGATTCGATTTCACCGGTTTTCTGATGGATGATTTCGAGGATTTTCTCCTGTTTTTCTGCCGTAATTCCCACCGCCTCAAGTGCCTGTCTGGTGCCGCAGTCGGGGCAGACCGGCGTAGTGTTGTCCTTCCGGGAAAGGGACGGATGACCGGTGTAGGTCTTTCCGCAGATTGGGCAGGTGCGTGTTTCGTTATTCTGCATGGCGGCATTCCTCCAAACTCAGTTTAATTGCATCAGACAGTTTTCGTTCATCAAAGCTGAAAGCTCTGTAACCCTCAAGGCAGGTGTCGACGTAATACTGCATCGGTATTCCCACCGGTCTGTCTTCATGCATGATGTAGACAAAAACCGGAAGGCGTTTCACTCTGCTCCCGTCGATGCTGATTACCGAAAGCTCCATCTCTGCCTTGTAGTAAAACCTTGGATAGCCTTCATAGCGGTCAAGGGAAAGCTCGTCATCCTCCTTCACCTCCCATACCGCCACCGGAACACTTGCTCCTTTGTAAGGCTCAATGGTGAGGTACGCTCCGGTCTGACTTCCTTTGAACAGCAGTCGGTAATCAGGAATTTCTGAAATGCCGACCACCTTTGCCGTCGGGCATCTGAACTTCATCTGTTCGATGTTCAGGTTACTGCCGTAGGCGATGTAATATCTCTTTGCCATAATCTCTTCCTTTCTGTTCGGTAGAAGGCTTACCCTTCTACTGCCGAAACCCCGGTTAAGGGGTCAGCAGGAGGAGGCTAAGTCCTCGCTTGGGGTTAGGCGGCTCTGCCGAATCTGAAGGCCGTGTCACCGCTAAGGTTTCTGGTAAGGATGTTTCTTGCTGTTGCAAACTCCTCGCCGATGAAGCCGAGGCGCAGGAGCCAGGTTCTCATCGCGAACTTTGGATTTTCGTGCTGCTGTGGCTTAGGGCTTGCGGTTCTTACTTCCTTTGCCATCTCGCTTAAGGCAAGGCAAAGCTGAATGTAGCTCTTAAGCTGTCCTGCGTGGATGCCGTTCTGTCTGCCTTCGCTCGGTGCGTCAAACTGGAAAAGTCTGAACTCAACCGTCCCCTTGGTGAAGGTGGCGTGGAGGTTAAGCATTCTGTAGCGTGATGCGTTGTAATGGTGGTCTCTGCCGTAGTTTTCACCCTGACTGGTGTACCAGATGTCGCTAAGTTCTTCTTTTGTCTGAGGCTTCTTTTTGTTGAGCTCCTTAAGGAATCTTGGGTCTACCGTTCTGCAGTAACTTGCCATGCGGTGCTGGTCAAGCTTCAGGGCTTCGGCTAAAAGGCTCTCGTGGCTTGCCATCAGATTCGCAAGGTTGCGCAGGGTCTTTGCGGTGTGGTCTGCAGCTCCGATGTGGATGTGAACTCCGCATCCGCGGGT
>JBGUWL010000025.1:0-19126 GCA_045221075.1 Acutalibacteraceae bacterium | reverse complement strand
CGCACAGATGACGTCTCATGCAAACTCCGACGCGCTGACGCGCTATTAAAAGCAGACTATGTCTGCTTTTAATGGGAGTTTAGTATAACGCATATTCTATTCATAAGGAAGTGGTCCCATGCCGGGTACAACATCCCGTACAAACAAAAGAACCGGATATCATACTTTACTCTCCCTGCTGCTTGCGGCGTCAGTGATACTTTGCGGCATGACCCTGGGAGGCTGTAATGATCCGGAACCGCAGGAAGCCGAACCGGAATTCTATCTTGTGTCGGACGTTGCCGCCACAAACAGAAGCTCACGCATCAAGAACCTGCAAAAGCTGCAGTTCATTGAGGAATGTAACAAGAACAATTACATCTGCGTACTGAATTCCGACATTGAAGGCGACTTCGTTGTGCCTTCGGAGCATGAAGGCCGCCCTGTAGAACTTGTCACCGCCGGAACCAATTATCATAACAAACTTACGTCACTGACCGTTCCGGAGGGTGTGCGCTTTGTGGAATTCGTATGCAGCTCCGGGTCCTATGACAAGAAGCTGCGCTCATTGTCACTGCCTGCAGGCGTGACCGTAAGCTACAGCTTCGGGCGGTGCAGCGAGCTGAAAGAGGTCGACCTCTCCCGTGTTGAGCGTATACAGAATTCCTTCGGAGAATCCGGTCTTACAGCCGTCACTTCAAAATCCTCGGGAGGAAATACATATCAGCACATCGAACACTCCTTTACAAGCTGCGACGACCTTACAGAAGTAACTCTGAATGACGCAGCCGAGGTCAGCGAAAGTTTTTCGGATTGTAAAAGCCTTACAAGCATCAGAATGGACAAGGCAGATACCATCGGGGAATCCCTCAATCATTGTCCCATGCTGACCGGTATCACTATGCCTTCCCTTAAGACGGTACGGGAATCCTTCGCCTTTGATGAAAAGGATAAAGACAGCAAAAGTCTCACGTCTGTTAAGCTGCCGGCCGCCGAGAATATCTGGAATTCATTCAATTACTGCAGAGGACTCGAAACGGCAGAGCTTCCCGCAATAAAGGACATATCCATGTCCTTCAATAACTGGACATCCCTGCGTCAGATGTCGGCTCTTTCCGAAATGAAAAATATTGACGAAAGTTTTATTTACTGTCCCGCTCTGTCTCAGATCCCCTCAATACCGGAACTGGTTCGTGTAGAAAATGCTTTTCAGGGCTGTGACGCCTTAACCGGTTTAGACTGGGCAGAAAACGTTCAGGAAATAGAAGCCTCCTTCAAAAACTGTAAGGGTCTGAAAACCGTCGATCTGAAAAGCGTCACTTCAATAACCGGTTCTTTTACCGACTGTTCCGGACTTGAAAAAATAAGCGCCGCCGGCAAACAGTATCTTGACGTTGACACATCATTCCGGAAATGTCCCGCACTGACGGAAGCAGCTCTTAAGAATGCAAGAAAGATCACAGAGTCCTTTACGGAATGCGGCAAACTCAGGACCGCATCTTTTTCCGCCGGCGATCCCAAAACAACGGAAGACGAAGATCAACTGAATATCACAAAATCCTGCACCGGTCTTGATACATTGGAAACCGTCAGCCTCCACAACGGGGTAAGCTATATCGGCGATTCCTTCAACGACTGTCCCAGGCTTGGCACACTGACATACGATACTATACATGGATATGACGATTCCTTTGAAAACTGTCCCGCATTCAGCAGCGAGATCGTAACTGAGACCGAAAAGGCAAAGCTGGAGCGTGAACGGAAGGAAGAAGAAAGAAAGCAGGAAGAAGCTCGCAAGCTGCACGAAATGTATGACGACGAGCCCTACGGCCCCGGAACTTCAAGACTGCATCTCAGTGCGGATTCCGACAAGGCGGCCTGCTTCCGTCTGGTAAAGATGAACGGCGATACCGAGTTTATGGAGTATCTTGAACCGGGTGAAAGCATTACAAAAACCTTCCCCGAGGGACGCTATACTCTTAAGGTCGCAAAGGGTGACAAGTGGATCTCGGACGAGGAGGCCTTCGGCAGCAAGGGCCACTATTCCACTACCGACGTTTATACCTTCGAAGCCAACTATGATTATGAGATATCTGCCGGAACCAGGGGTGATTTCCGGTCAGACAGCGCATCCGGCTTTACCTCATGATCCGCAGATCAGCTTCTGTATTACAATGATCAGAACAGGTGATCAGTATGAAAATAACCGTATTGGCGGAAAACACCGCATATAATTCCCGGTTCGGATGTGAACACGGATTGTCCCTGTATATCGAGACCCTGGGGCACAAGCTCCTGTTCGACATGGGACAAACAAGCCTTTTTGAAGAAAACGCCCGGCTCTGCGGCGTTGAGCTGAAGGAAATAGACATTGCCGTTTTGTCCCACGGTCACTATGACCACGGAGGCGGACTGGGACTGTTCCTTTCGCTCAACGATCATGCGCCGGTATATGTAAACAGGTACGCATTTGAGCCACATTATAACGGCACGGAAAAGTATATCGGGCTTGATACCGGACTCAGGGACAGCAAACGTCTGGTGTTTACCGATGACGAATACAGCATTGTCCCGGAGCTTACCCTTTATTCATGCAGAGGAAAAAGAAAGGTTCACGATTCGGGCAGCGCCGGACTCAATATGATGGAAAACGGCAGGCTGGTGCCTGAGGATTTCCGGCATGAACAGTATCTCCTTGCGGAAGAAAACGGGCGGCGTATTCTTATCAGCGGCTGTTCACACAAGGGCATACTGAACATTATGAACTGGTTCAGCCCCGACGTGCTGATAGGCGGGTTCCATCTGATGAAGCAGCAGCCGGACAGCTCCCTGTCCTTCTGTACCGACAGTCTCGGCGGCTATGACACGGAATACTATACCTGTCACTGCACGGGAAAAGAACAGTTTTTGTGGATGGAACAGAACATAAGCCGTCCGGAACGCTTTCACTACATCTCCGCCGGACAGACATTTGAAGTATAATACTAAACTCCTATTAAAAGCAGACATAGTCTGCTTTTAATAGCGCGTCAGCGCGTCGGAGTTTACATGAGACGTCATCTGTGCGTATGCACAGAAGGGCGCAGCCTCGGGCGGCGCCTTTTCCGATTAAAAGTGTCAGCTTTTAATCGGAAAACAGTATAACACAAAGAACACGCAGTGCTTCTCATGAGTTGCACTGCGTGTTTTTAGTTTCAAAACAATTCAGGATCAGGAGTTATTCAAGTCAGAAGTGAGGAGTTAGGAGTTAAGCGCTCCCTGCGGTCGCTAACTGAAGACTGAAAACTTAAGACTTAAAAGTAATAATATTTGAGAAGTTAAGCATTTAAGGTAAAGACGGAAACGCTCACTCCGACCGCTCAATGACCGACAGCTCACCGACAATCGCTGAAGAACGCAATATCAAGCAAAGCCTCACGGTCGGGAGCGTAGGGCACCGCGCTCAGCTTATGGGGAGTTTTGCAGATGTCGTCCACCGACCGCATAAGAAGCTCCTCGGGGATTTCAGGCAGCTCAAAGCTGTCAAGATACCAGCGGCGATAATCCTCCGCATCCCTGAAACCCGCCGCCGAAAACAGATACCTGCTGACCTCTTCCCCCGCAAGCCGGATATAGCCGCCGAGAAAATATCCGACGGCCGCTCCGTGGGGTATATTTTTCTGCAGGGTGAGGGCATAGCTGAGTCCGTGAGGGACTGTGGTGCTGGTCTGGGCAATGGCCATACCCGCCATAGCTGAGGCGTTCATCAGCCGCTGAAGCTCCTCCGGTTCTGCCCTGCCGCTGTCAAGCACCTTCCTGCAGCCCTTCCACAGCTCAAGTCCGGATCTTACGAACATCCGGCTGAGATCGTCGGCCCTTGTATTGATGTAGCTTTCGGCCATGTGGGAAAGTGCGTCAACCGCAGTACTGCGCAACACGCTAATAGGCGCGGTCTTAAGATACTTTCCGTCGATCAGCGCAAGGTCGGCAAATATCGAATGGCTTATGGACTTTTTTGTGCGGGTCTGTGAAGGAAGTGTCCGTGTGAGAACGCTGTACTGAGTGACCTCCGAACCCGTGCCGCAGGTGGTTGGTACGAGTACAAGGGGCAGCCGGTGGTCATCCCCCGCCGTATACAGAAGTCCGGCATCTGCTCCGGGATGAGCAAGCATGAAGGCAACCGCCTTTGCCGCATCAAGGGGCGATCCTCCCCCCACGCCTATAACGTGATCTGCAAGAACCTCCGCGCCCGTTACGACCGCCCTCATGACCGTTTCCACACTGGGATTCTCTTCGATATCGTCAAAAATGTGATATGAGATACCGTGACTTTTCAGCGCTTCCGTCACGTCCTTAAGGGAGCCGTTGATCCTTGACGAACTGCGCCCCGTTATTATCAGGCAGCGCCTGCCAAAGGACGAAAGCTCATCGGCGTGTTTTTTTACCGCTTCCGGCTCACTGTATACCGGCACAGGCATATACATTGATATTCCCCCTATATTCCGGCGCAGAACCTGCACCGGTTCATACGATAGTTTTTCATTGTTACACGGATAGTCCACATCCTGCAATACATGACATGCAAGCAACGGTTTCAAAGCGAGAACCAGCTGACCGCAATTTATTTCCCGTTACCGGCAGGATGCACTATAACAAATGTCATGTCATTTCATACTCAACAATTCCGCTTTCAAGCCGGTACATGGCTCCCACAACACGAAGACCCTTTTCCTCCTGACGATGGATGGAAAGGCTGTTTTCGATTATCTCTATACTGTGCTTTACGTTGAGCCATGACGCCCTGTAGGGATCCTTTTCGTCTCCTACGGCAGAGCATATTTCCTGAGTGATGAAACGGATGTATCCCTCGGGGTCATGATTCAGTGCGGCGTCAACGGCTCCGCAGTGGTCGTGTCCCAGCACGACTATCAGCTTTGCGCCAAGATGGGAAGCGGCGTATTCTACCGAACCAAGCTGATGATCGTCCATCACGTTGCCGGCAACTCTGATTACAAACAGGTCGCCTATTCCGGCATTGAATATAGCCTCGGGTATAACTCTTGAATCAGAACAGGCTATTATCACCGCAAAAGGACACTGACCCTGACAGAGAGTCTCACTGCGCCTTTCCTGTGAGATGTCTCCCCCGCAGGTTTTTTGTTCCATATATTCCTTGTTGCCCCGGCGCAGTCTTTCAAGCGCGTCATGGGCATTTATGCTTTTATGTACAGACATAGTTACCCTCCCTGTTATGTTGTAGATTTATGTAGTGACATTCAGGACAGCTTTTTTGTAACGTCGTCCCTGAGTGTCTGCAGATCAGGCTTTCCCGCTGCGCTGAGGGGAAATTCGTCATAGACAAATATATGTGACGGCAGCTTGTAGGTGGAAAGCTCCCCTCGCAGTGCCGAATAAAGCTCATTTATCAAAGCCTGTTCGGCTTCTTTGCTTCCTGCGGGTCCGGACGCTACCACGCAGGCCTCTGCGCTCTCTCCCCATACCGGGTGGGGAATGCCGATAACCTTGGCTTCACTGACCATTCCGGTCATCAGGAGGCACTTTTCTATCTCGCAGGGGGATATATTCTCTCCGCCGCGAATTATCACGTCCTTAAGACGTCCTGTAAGCTGCAGCATACCGGTATCCGTGAACCGCCCGATGTCACCGGTATGAAGATAGCCGTTTTCGTCAAAGGGTGTTTCCTCAGGGGCGGCGCCATAGTAGCCGTTCATTGTGCAGTAACCCTTTACAACGATCTCTCCTTCTTCTCCGTCGGGGAGGAATCCGCTGCCGCTTCTCCAGATACGCACGTCAATCCCGGGAAGGATATGTCCCACCGACACGGCTCTCTGTTCAAGGGGATCGTCGCAGACCTCTACGGATATCACCGGGGAACACTCCGTCTGACCGTAGCCGCACAGAATATGTGCGCCCCCGAATATCCCTTCAAGCCGGATTATCTCTGCGGGAGAGGTAAATCCTCCGCCTACGATACAGACGTTCAGCCGTCCCCGGACCCTTTCTTCAAAATCCGGCAGCCGTGAAAGCATGGTATACACGGCCCCGACAGAGGCCATGTCCATTATCTTCCGGCCGTGTATCAGGTCGGCAACCACATCAGGTTTCAGCGAAGGAGAAAGAAGCGTCCTTCTGCCGCAGCCAAGATAAACATGCAGAACCACAAGTCCGTAGCAATGGAAAAGGGGCAGGGCATTCAGCACCGTATCGAGCAGTCCGCTTTCAAGCACACAAAAAGCCCCGTGCGCATCATTAATTATGGAATACGCCGAAAGACATACGGCTTTGGGCGCACAGGTGGTGCCGGTGGTAAAAATTATGACCTGTGTATCAGAGGCGCTCATCCCGGCCGGCACAAATCCGGAAGTGTCGGTCTTTGTCCAAGACTCTGCCAGCTCGTCAAAGGTGATAATATTTCCCTCATCTATTCCCGCAGCGTGTGCCATTTTCCGTTCAGCGTCCTTATCGGAGAGTGACGCGCGGGTCGTTCCGGCAAGCAAAAAAGACGCCTCCGCCATCACCGAAAGCGCAGCGGCCTCATCGGGAGTTATACCGTAATTCATCAGCACTGCAGTTCCCCCGGCAATGGTAACGGCATAGAATCCCACCACCCATTCGATGCAGTTGAAGCCCCAGATAACGACCCGTTTTCCGGGACCTACGCCCATTTTCGTAAGCAGAGCGGCTGACGCTTCGGCCCGCTGTCTCAGTCCGGAAAACGTAATTTCATGTCCGTCACAGGCAAGAGCGGGAGCATCGGGATATTGTTCGCTTTTTGATTTGAGAAACTCATAGAAATTCAGGTTTAACGGTTCCAAGCCCTTCGCCCCCTTTATCATACATTGTTATTATAACACAAGTAAGCCCCGCAATGATACACGATATGTGTAGTGTCAACGAGCCGCCGGTGGTGATTTCGCGCTGCCGCTCCACTGCGTTTCGCTCTGAACTTGGACGGGATACTTTACTCCCGCGCCAATCATTTAATAATTTGCCGGCACTGATAAAGCCATAACCGCGGCACTGAACAACCGGATGCCACTGAATCGGAGCGCGAAGTTGGGTGCAGCGTCACGCTGCCCGGCGGCTCGCCGGTCATTGAGCGAGCGTTTCTGCGTTTCACCTCATCAGTCGGCTGCGCCGACAGCTTCTCCTCAAGGAGAAGCCTTTTTCCCGACCGGAAAGAAAAGCGCCGAACAGATGGTAGTCTGCGCAGCGCTTTGAAATTGGGGGTCCTATATATTATTGTAGTTTCTACCGGGTCACTGAACGGTTATCTTACAGTATGCTTCCTTGCCGTTATAGGTGCGGACGGCAACGTATGCAATGCCCCTGCCTTTGGCGTAGAATTCGCCTGTCCAGTTGGTCTTTGTCATCTTTACAACGTTGTTGTTGCTTGAGCGGAAGGTGCGTGTTGCGCAGCCTGTTCCGTCAGGTATAATTGCGCTCAGGCTTCCCCTCTGACCGACCTTCATGGTCATTGTCTTTTTGTTCAGGCTTACCTTTGAGGGCGCAGCCTTTACGGTAACACGGCAGGTGCTTTCCTTGCCGTTGTAGGTCCTTACAGTCACCCAGGCAACGCCGGGCTTCACACCCACAAATACGCCGTTCCAGTCGGTCTGGGTCATTCTTACAATGCTGCTGTTGCTGGTCCTGTAGGTCCTTGTGGCGCAGGCGGCGCCGTCATTTATGCCGGAGCCTACGGTATAGCTTTCGCCAACACCTATGGTCAGTATGCCCTTTGTAAGAGTTATACTTGACGGTGCGTTTCTGACTGTGATCTTGCAGGAGGCCGTCTTGCCGTTGGCGGTCTTTGCGGTGACTGTTGCGGTGCCGGTGCGGACGCCTTTTACATTGCCGTTCTTGTCAACCGTAAGCACAGAGGTATTGGAGGAGCTCCAGTTTACGGTCTTATTGGTGGCGTTTGAGGGGCTGATCGTTGCCTTAAGCCGGAAGGTTTCACCTACGCCAAGAGCCATTGAGGTCTTGTTGAAGGATATGGAGGTGGGCAGTCTGGTGTTGTCGGGTTCTATTACTGTGATGCCGTAGTCCATACTATTATAATAATAATCATCAACCCTTAAATAATATGTGCCTTTAGTTAAGGAAATATCATCAAAAATGGTAATTGTTTTTTTACCATCGATATACCATGACTTCAATTCAGAATTAGTATTATCTTCTATAAAGAGTTTTATCTGCCAGTATGGATCACTGTCATCTATATAGTTATGAGTAAACTTGATTTTAACACTCTTTCTTCCATTTATTGTAAATTTATAGAAATCCGAGTCACTCGAATACATAATCGAACCCTTATATTCAGAATTGGTTTTAATTGGAGTTGCGGTTTCAAACACATTATTGAGTTCCTTTTCCCAATAATCGGTTGATGTCGCCGCGATTGTAAAATTATAATCTATACCGGAGTGGTAATAATCGTCAACCCTGATATAGTATGTCCCCTTGGGTAAACCTATGCTGCAACTGTAATCATCCTTAATATTTCCAGGCCAATAAGATTCTCTTATCTCTGTGTTTTCATTATCATCTTTATAAAGTACTGTTTTCCAATAATAATTACTGTCATCAATATAATTATGCCTCATTTTTATTGTGACCTTGGAGTCACTATTTAAAGTGAACTTATAAAAATCAGTATCGTAATCTGACATTATTGAGCCGGAAAATACTTTATTCGGATATACCCTTGTAGCTGTTTCAAAAGTGTCATTAAACTCTCTTTCCCAACTATCAGTATTTTCAGCGTTAACAGTCAGGGTATACTGTTTATCAGAATAATAATACTCAGTTATTACAACATAATACTTTCCCTTGGGAAGTCCAATATTCGCAGTGTTTTCTGTTTTTTTGTTTCCCCGAAAATAACAGCTATAAATTTCTGAATAGCTGTCATTATCCTTATAGATGTGAGCCATCCAAAAATAATCTGAATCATCAATGAAATTATGTGAAAAAGTCAGCCATACCTTTGAATCATTGTTCAAGGTGAACTTGTAATAATCTTCTTCATCATAGCTTGAAATCCTATCATTATACGGCGTATTTACTTTAATAAACTTCGGGGTATCAAAACTGTTCCCCGCCGCACTGACTTCAATACTGCTTTTGACAGCCTGAGGCAGAAGTGCCGCACCGCCCAGTATCATTGCCGCAGAAAGTACAACGGAGCCGAGCTTTTTCCATAGATTTTTGAATTTCATCATTCTTACCTCCTAAAATGATTTAATTGTTATCACAAATACCACCCTGTATGGAGCAGAACAAATTGTCTGTCCTGAAGTAATACACCTCCTTAATAAAGTAATGCAAAGTGATATTTCCTTATATTAGGATTGTAACATATATTCCCATGATATGTCAACGAAAATATAGGTAGTATGTACAACAATACAAGCACGTTATTATTCCAAAACAGCCTTGAATTTACCCCGACAACAGGTTATAATAGTCTTGATCGAAACAATTATTCAATAACTCCACTCCTCATTCTTCACAACGTAAAACAATTCCACTTTCCACTTTCCAAATTCCACATTCAATAACTTCACACCGAAACAACTCCTCACTCCTCACTCATAACTCATAACTCATAACTCCAAAAAAGGTCGTGATATTGTGCGTACAGATAAGATCAATTATTATCTTGACATTGCCGAGACGGTGCTGGAAAGAGGCACCTGCCTGCGCCGGAACTATGGGGCTATCATTGTAAAAAATGACGCTATCATCTCCACCGGATATGTGGGCGCGCCCAGGGGCAGAAAGAACTGCATAGACATGGGGCATTGCGTGCGGGAAAACCTGAAGGTCCCCAGAGGTGAACGCTATGAGCTTTGCCGCTCCGTTCACGCCGAACAGAATGCCATTATAAACGCCGCCCGTGAGGATATGATCGGGTCGGTGATGTTCCTGGTGGGCAAGGATGCGAAGACCGGGGAGTATGTCAGAAACGCCTCCGCCTGTTCTCTTTGCAAGCGTATGATAATCAATGCCGGTATCGAAATGATAATAATACGCAACAGCAAGACGGAACATACCGATATCAATGTGAGCGACTGGATAATCAATGACGAATCCATCGAAGGTCTGACCGGTTACTGAGGAGAGACTGACTGCTCCGTCAGAATGTGACGCAATAGAAAAAATTGTTACAAATTTACATATTTTTTCCAAAATTACTTTACGAATTATTTTTATTATGATATAATATGCCTGTAAAATTTTTATTTCAGGAAGGTGAAGTAAACTATGGGAAAATTTGCAGCGGAATTTAAAGAGTTTGTCATGAGAGGCAACGTGCTTGATCTGGCAGTCGGCGTTATCATCGGCGGCGCCTTTCAGACCATCGTAACGTCACTTTGCGATGACGTTATCATGCCCGGCGTACAGTATATCATCGGCGCCTGCATGGGTCTGGATGCATCCGATCCCGATCAGCTTGCCAAGATGATGTCCGTGCTGAACATCGGCCCCATCAAGATGGGCAGCTTTGTTGCGGCGATCATCAACTTCCTCATCATGGCTCTCATTATCTTCCTCTTTGTCAAGGGCATCAACAAGCTTATGAACATCCGTAAAAAGCCTGTTGATGAGGCTCCCACAACAAAGCAGTGTCCTTTCTGCATGAGCGAAGTAGACATCAAAGCCACTCGCTGTGCTCATTGTACATCTGTTCTTGAGGTTGCTGAAGAGGCTCTTAAGGAGTAATGCTGATCTCAAAAAAATTTCAGGTCGATAAGAGATCGGTATAATTTCCCGAAGCAAATAAAAAGGCTGCAAAGCGGCGGCTTTACAGCTTGAAATCATCGGCGGTAAATTTCGGAAGTGTCGGCAGGGATTGCGGTTCACGCTTTAGAGGATCATATACGTATCGTTTACAAGTGTCTCCCGTTATCCCCATGCTGTACGGACACACCGGGTTGCCGCCGTTGCTTTTTTCACTATGCAGACAGTATTCGCACCTGGGAGGTACGGAATTGCCGAAAAGCTTCTTCTTTGAAAGAAACATAAGAACTCTCCTTTTCCTGAAAGGGTTTTGAAATATACTATATTATACCCTTTTGAACGTAATATGTAAAGGGTATTTTGCTTCAGGTCCGGTCACAGCAGAATTCCGGACTGTATTATTTTATAAAATGAGGTACCGCCATGATTTTCAACAGCAAAAACACCGATATAAATTTTGTTGACGGAGTAGGATTTCTGACATTCCCCACGCTGTCCGAGCTGAGCTTTATCAACCACGCATTTTCCACACGCATCGGAGGAGTAAGCACCGGCAGCTACAAGTCCATGAACCTCAATTTCAAGCGGGGGGACGACCCGGAGCTTGTGGATGAGAACTACCGCATATTCTGCAGGGCCGCTGGATTTGACTACAACACCCTTGTAAGCTCCTCACAGGACCACAACATCAATGTCAGGTGTGTGACTTCCGCAGACTGCGGCATAGGGATATTCCGGGAGCATGACATGGAAAGTGTGGACGCACTTGTGACAAATGAACCGAATGTCACGCTGGTGACTCATTATGCTGACTGCACTCCCCTTCTCTTTGCCGATCCGGAAAAAAAGGTCATCGCACTTGCCCACGCAGGGTGGCGCGGCACTGTTGAAAAGATAGGCGAGGCCACGGTGGACGTCATGACAGAACGGTACGGATGCGACCCCACAGACATTATTGCAGTCATCGGTCCGGCCATCGGCCCCTGCTGTTATGAGGTGGACACCCCTGTGTTTGAGCGCTTCGGTTCGCTGACGGAGCTTAAACCCGCCTATTTCACCCGGACCCTGGGTCACGGGAAATACATCGTCGACCTTAAGGAGACCAACCGACGGATGCTGCTTGAAGCGGGTCTTCTCAGCATCAACATAACCATCAGCGATGTGTGTACAAAATGCAACAGCGGACTGCTTTTTTCTCACCGTGCCAGCGGCGGCAAGCGGGGCGGACTGGTGGCGATGATGTGTATAAAAGGGTGAACTTATGCCCCACATTTGTCCTGAGCGGTTTCTTTTAGACATCATCACAAAGACAAACACCAATAATTGTGAAAGATACAAATTGACTTGATTTGTGAATCAGAATAAAATATTTATATAATCATTCAGGAGGTAATCAAAATGAAAAGATCATCAAGGGTATTCGCAGTTATCCTTGCATCGGCTCTATCTGCCCTTGCCCTCACAGGCTGCAGCGGCGGCGGAAGCGGCACTGGCGGAGCAGCCGGTACACCCACCGTTCCCGGACTTACAGGACTGACCGACAATGTGAGCGGAGTCGGCTTAAGTCAGAGCAAGTCAGACGCATCATCTCTCAGCAACGCCTGTAAGAATCTGTACGCTGAAGTGGTTTCAGGTACCATGAACAGCTCCTCTCCCAAGGCTTTTCCGGGTCTGCCGGCGGCAAATGCCTCCCCATCCACCAAAAAACGGACTGCTCTTCAGCTTACTATATCAAATGCGATGGAATATGCCGGACTGTCTTATCTTTCATCAGCGCTGGACGATTTTGTTGTAGACACAAGTACAGCCACCATCTACAGCAGACTGGACGACAGCAAACCCTCAACCGCCACAACACCCGTCACTCCCGACACAACAATGAAGGATCTGGGGTATAAATAAACCGATGGAGGTCATAAAATGAAAAAGTCATCAAAGGTATGTGCTCTTATTCTTGCTGCAGCACTTTCAACTCTCACCCTCACGGGGTGCAACATCGCAACACTTCTCGGTGTCGGCGGACTGACGGATAACACCTACGAAAGCCAGAGCAAGTCGGACGCGGCATCACTCAGCAGCGCCTGTAAGGATCTGTACGCCGAAGTTGTTGCAGGTACCATGAATAGTTCCTCTCCCAATGCATTCCCAGGTCTGCCGGAAGCATATGCGACCGCACGAGTCAAAAAAGAGGCAGGTCTTAAGCTGACTGTCGCCAATGCTATCGACTACGCCGGAATTGACGCCCTTTCATCAAAGTTAGACGACTTTGTTGTTGACACAGACACAGGAACCATATACAGCAAGCAGGATGATAACAAACCATCCCATGCTGACACGCCTGTAACTCTTGACACAACAATGTACGACTTAGGCTTCAGATAAAACCATTTTTCCTATTCAACAGAGGTCATCAGAATGAAAATGCTATCAAAGATATTTGCCGTCATTATTGCAGCAGCGCTTTCCGCTCTCACCCTCACGGGCTGCGGAGGCAGCAGCGCAGGGACAACTACAGATACATCACCTGTTGCCGGTCTGAACGGAGTGACAGACAAAGTAAGCTCGGCACAGAAGGCCCAGGGCAAAGCGGATGCGGCTAACGTCACCTACGCCTACAAGTCAATGTATGCCGAAGTGGTCGCCGGTACATTCAACTCTTCTTCACCGAATGCCTTTGCGGGACTGCCCCCTGCCAATGCATCAGCGGCCGCAAAAAAGCAGGCCGCACTTGAGCTTACCATGGCAGATGCGCTGGAATACGCAGGACTTACCGAGCTGTCATCACGATTGGAGGATCTTGTTGCCGACACATCAAGCGCCACTTTATACAGTTTACTGGATGACAGCAGACCTGCCACTGCCTCAACACCCGTCACTCCCGACACAACAATGAAAGATCTGGGTTATAAATAAACCGACGGAGATCATAAAATGAAAAAGTAATCAAAAGCCATTGCGTTTATACTCGCATCCGTCATATCTGCCTTTGCCCTCACCGGCTGCGGCAGTAAAGACAGTACCCCCTGCAGAAAGCTCTGCACCGGCCTCATCCGATACCGCTTCGGTCCAGGAAAGTACAACAGAACAGGAAAGCGGAGAAGGTTCTGCGCCTTTATCCGATGAAGACGAGGGAATGCTCCTCAGAGACGCTGCCGTGCTTACCTTGACCTGCAAGGAGCTGTATTCACAGACCTTCGGAGGTGCTCTGACAAACGATTCAGAAAAGAAACCACCCACATTTGAACTGCCCGAAGCGGGCGCCGATCAGGAGACCAGAAAAGAGATCGCCCGTAAGCTGACCGTATCAAACGCCCTTGATTATCTTGCCCGGCAGAATCAGGAATGCTCTGAAACTGCCTAATGTATCTCAAAGGACGTGGGGTCACTGGTCATCGACAAGAACACCCGCACTGTCTACAGTATGAATGACCCTACAAAACCCTCTACGGCCGTCACCACTGTGACACTGAACACCACCATGGAGGAGCTTGGCTGGGGTACTGACTCTTAGTATACAAAAAGCAAAAACAGGCACGATACCTTTTCCGGGTACCGTGCCTGTAGTTTTTATTGTCTCTGAGAATAATGGTGAGCCTTTTCAAGCAGCATATCCTTGACCTTCATAAGTCTGGTACGACTGCTGCGGTCGTTCTCCTCCAGCTTCATGGCGATGTATTTTATTGTCGCCTCGTAGCGGGGGATCATGACGTGTTCAAGGGAGTTTACCCTGCGTCGGGTACGCTCGATCTCGGCAGCCATAAGCTCGCAGCTTTTTTCCGTTTCAGCCAGCTTTATAAGATCGGGAAGCAGATCGTTGAGAGAGGTCACTGCATCATCCAGCTCAAAGGATGTAAATGCAAAACCGTAGGGATATATGTCCCCCTGCTCCTGACTCTGACTTACGGAGGAAAATACCGGAACATCAACGCTCATGATATTCTTTGAGCCGACATCAACGCCGGTCTGCTGCTTTGATGACATCAGCGAGGAATCCAGCGCCTTTTTGCTCATTACCGCACTGGCATTGACAAAATGAGCGCTGCAGCGTACAAGCTCGGCCTCGACCTTTTCACGCAGCTCTTTATTCTTCTGAACAAGCTCGATAAACTGACGCATCAGCTCGTCACGCTTGTCCTTAAGCATTTTGTGTCCACGCTTTGCAGTGACAAGCTGTTTTTTCAGCTTGGTCATCTGCATTCTGGTGGGGTTTACATTCATAATGTCCATTGCCGCAGCTCCTTACATTATTTACCGTAGTATTTATCCAGCATATCGTCCTTGATTCGCTTAAGCTCACTGCGGGGCAGAATGTGCAGCAGCTCCCAGCCTTTATCAAGGGTCTCTTCAATAGAACGGTTGGTGGTATAGCCCTGAGACACATATTCCTTCTCAAAGGCCTCGGCAAACTCGGCGTATTTCTTGTCGATGTCCGTAAGAGCGGCCTCACCAAGGACTATCATCAGTTCACGGGCATCCTTGCCTCTTGCATAAGCAGAGAAGAGCTGGTTCATTGTAGCGGCGTGGTCCTCACGGGTACGTCCTACGCCGATACCCTTGTCCTTAAGACGTGACAGGGACGGCAGAACGTCGATGGGAGGAGTTATGCCCTTGCGGTGCAGCTCACGGCTGAGGATGATCTGACCCTCGGTGATATAGCCGGTAAGATCAGGAATGGGATGGGTCTTATCGTCCTCAGGCATGGTGAGGATGGGAATAAGTGTGATCGAACCGTCCTTGCCCTTCTGACGGCCTGCGCGTTCATAGAGGGTGGCAAGGTTGGTGTACATATATCCGGGATATCCTCGGCGGCCGGGAACTTCCTTTCGCGCTGCGGAAACCTCACGCAGAGCGTCGGCATAGTTCGTGATGTCGGTCATGATGACAAGAACGTGCATACCAAGATCAAAGGCAAGATACTCGGCTGCGGTGAGAGCCATTCGGGGCGTTGCGATACGCTCGATGGCCGGGTCGTTTGCAAGGTTTACAAACATGACAGTTCTGTCAATGGCTCCGGTCTCACGGAAGGACTGTACAAAATAGTCGGACTCTTCGTATGTGATACCCATTGCCGCAAATACAACGGCAAACTGCTCGTTCTTTCCTCTTACGGCAGCCTGACGGGCGATCTGAGCCGCAAGCTGCGCATGAGGAAGTCCCGATGCGGAAAAGATAGGCAGCTTCTGTCCCCTTACCAGGGTGTTGAGTCCGTCGATTGCGGAAACGCCGGTCTGGATGAACTCCTGGGGATAGTCACGGGCTGCGGGGTTCATGGGTGTGCCGTTGATATCAAGGCGCTTTTCGGGAATGATGGCGGGACCGTCATCTATCGGGTTGCCAAGTCCGTCAAATACTCGTGAAAGCATATCTGCGGAAACCGGCAGCTCCATGGACTTGCCCAGAAAACGCACCTTTGAATCCGCAAGATTGATACCTGCGGCGGAATCAAAGAGCTGTACAAGGGCGTTGCTTCCGTCCACTTCAAGCACCTGGCAGCGGCGGACTTCGCCGTTGGGAAGCTCGATCTCTCCAAGCTCGTTGTAGGTAACGCCTTCAACATTGCTTATCATCATAAGAGGACCTGCTACCTCTCGTATGGTACGATATTCCTTTGGCATCAGTCCTCACTCCTTTCAATTACATCCTCGATCTCTTTCTTGAGGATGGCTCCGATGGAATCAAACTCGGAGTCGATGTTCTTTTCTTCTTCGTATTTGAAACGTCCTATTCTTTCACGGACGTCCATCTTCATCAGCAGATCAATGTTTGCTCCCCGCTTGAGAGCCTCGGCGCTCTGGTCGTAGCACCACAGGATGGCGCGCATCATGAGTACCTGCTTTTTCAGTGAAGTATAGGTATCTACAGAGTCAAAAGCGTTCTGGTGCAGATAGTCCTCACGGATGGAACGGGCGGTTTCCAGCTTAAGACGGTCTCCGGAGGAAAGTGCGTCCATACCTACAAGGTTTACTATCTCCTGCAGCTCGGCTTCATCCTGCAGCAGGGACATTAGACGTCCGCGAAGCTCCATAAAGTCGGGGGAAGCGTTCTTTGAGAACCAGTCCGTAAGCTGGTCGGTATAGAGAGAATAACTGGTGAGCCAGTTGATGGCCGGGAAGTGACGCTTGTATGCAAGAGCCGCATCAAGACCCCAGAATACCTTTACGATACGCAGGGTAGCCTGAGATACCGGCTCCGAGATATCGCCGCCGGGAGGAGACACCGCACCGATAACGGAAAGTGCGCCCTCGGTGTCCTCAGTGCCGTTTACGATAACACGTCCGGCTCTTTCATAGAACTGTGCAAGACGGCTGCCCAGGTATGCGGGGTAACCCTCTTCACCGGGCATTTCTTCAAGACGTCCGGACATTTCACGGAGAGCCTCTGCCCAGCGTGAGGTGGAGTCTGCCATAAGGGCTACGGTATAGCCCATATCCCTGAAATACTCGGCAATGGTGATGCCGGTATAGATGGATGCTTCACGGGCGGCAACGGGCATATCGGATGTGTTTGCGATAAGCACGGTACGCTCCATCAGAGAGTTGCCTGTGCGGGGGTCCTTAAGCTCGGGGAACTCGTTAAGAACGTCCGTCATCTCGTTTCCGCGCTCGCCGCAGCCGATATAAACGATGATGTCGGCAGCAGCCCACTTTGCAAGCTGGTGCTGAACGACGGTCTTGCCGGAACCGAAGGGTCCGGGAACGGCAGCAACACCGCCCTTTGCGATGGGGAACAGTGTGTCGATGGTCCTCTGGCCGGTGGTCAGAAGGATATCCGGGGAGAGCTTGCGCTTGTAGGGTCTGCCGATACGGACAGGCCATTTTACAGCCATTGTCAGGTTCTGGCTCTTGCCTTCGTTTTCAATCACGGCAACGGTCTCATCAATGGTGAAGTCGCCTTCTTTGATGCTCCTGATAATACCGCTCATTTTGTTGGGGACCATGATCTTATGGATCACGGCATTGGTCTCTTTTACGGTTCCGATGGCATCACCGGCCTGCACCTTTGTTCCCTCCTTGACGCAGGGTTCAAAGTGCCATTTTTTCTTGTGGTCAAGAGAGGGGACCTCAACGCCTCTTGTCAGGTTGGTGCCTGCCACCTTCATTATCTCTTCAAGGGGACGCTGGATACCGTCATATATGGAACCGATAAGTCCGGGGCCAAGCTCAACAGACAGGGGCACTCCTGTGGATTCCACAGTCTCGCCGGGGCCAAGTCCGGAGGTCTCTTCATAAACCTGGATGGACGCCCTGTCTCCGTGCATCTCGATGATCTCACCGATAAGACGCTGTTTGCTGACCCTTACCACGTCAAACATATTTGCATTTCGCATACCCTCGGCAATTACCAGAGGACCTGCGACCTTTGTAATAATTCCGCTTATCAAGTTATACACCTCAATTTTTAAAGAGTATATCTGAGCCGACTGCCTGTTCAACAAAGGAAGACAGTCTCTTCTGACCTATGCCCGTATTGCCCCTCACTCCCGGAAGGGGAATGATGGCCGGCACAGGCTTTTCCGTATATTTTTCCCGCTCCCTTGCCGATGCCGCAAAGACCTCTTCTGTCATATAGATTATGGCATAGTAGTCGTTCTCTGCCATCTGCTTCAGCAGTTGGGGGGCTTCAAGGGGGTCGTCACATATAAAAAGGTCCATTCCCACTGCGCCGAAGCCCTTTATGCTTTCGCTGTCACCTATAATGGCGATGCTTTTAGCCATAGATCTCACGCAGCCTTTCTCTTATTTTCTGGGGAGGGGTACCGGTCTTTAGTCCGCCCGAGATAATGTGTATCATCCTGCGTTCATAAACACAGCCGATATAATAACCCATCAGGGGTTCGGGGCCCTCGCTGGAGAGCCTGCAAAGCCTTTTTGCAAGGCGTATCAGCAGGTTATCCACAAATTTTTCAAAGGCGGAAGCTGACTCTTCATAAGCCGCCATTGCCTTTTTGCAGTCATAAACATCAATGGTGCCAAGGAATTTTTTGAGGTTTTCCTCTCCGCTCAGCGCAGCCCTTACCAGCGCGGGCTTGTCAAGGCCCTCACATTCGCTTACCGCCTTTTCAAGATAATACCTGCTTGCTCCCGTGCGGGCGCCTCTCAGGGCTGTCTTGACATCGGCGTAGAACACAAAGGTGTTGAAATACTCAACAAGAAAGACCGAACCGGTGCGGCGGCTCTCGATCAGAAGCTGATCCAGCACCGCCCTGTCTATATAGGCGTCGCTGAGACGGGCGTCCTTTGTTTCCGCAATGATCTGGTACGCCCTGCCTGCAGGACGGACAAGCCACTGGGGAAAGCTGTCAAACCTTCTGTTCTCGACAGCCTTAATAAGGTCATCGTGCTTTATTGTACAGGGCTCCATAAGAAGGTCCTTGTAGTCCCTGTCGGACATAACGCCCTTA
>JBGUWL010000024.1:0-8801 GCA_045221075.1 Acutalibacteraceae bacterium | reverse complement strand
ACGCACAGATGACGTCTCATGCAAACTCCGACGCGCTGACGCGCTATTAAAAGCAGACTATGTCTGCTTTTAATGGGAGTTTAGTATCAATACGTGCTTTTGCTCCGCCCGTCTGTGCCTTTCAGACGGACGGATAATTATATTATTTTATTAAACAGGAGAATTCATTATGAAACGAAAGCTATTTGGTAAACACAGACTTATCGCCATGGCACTGGCATTGCTTATGACATTCGGTGCATCACCGGCAGCGGCGGCTTCGGCGTTTAATAACCCCGTCAGCTCTGACCGTGTACTTTCGTCCGATGTCAAGGCAGCAGTTCCCGTAAGCAGGATCACTCTTGACAAAACCTCAATGTCCCTGGGAAAGGGCGAGGAATTCAGGATAAACGCTTCCGTTTACCCCGCAAATGCAGCCAACAAAGCAGTGACCTGGAGCTCCGGCAACAACAAGGTGGTTACCGTCGTGGGCGGCAAGCTGAAGGGTATCGGGAACGGTACGGCGACCGTGACCGCAAAATCCGGCAGCGGCAAGACCGCAAAGTGTGTCGTCACAGTCAAAAACGCACCCTCAAAGATCACCCTGACAAAGGGTGTGCTCACCCTTGGAGTCGGCGAGAGCTTTACTGTAGGTTCGGGCGTGAATGACGGCGCGGCCTCCGCAAACAGAACATACCGCACCAGCAACAGCAGCATTGTTAAAATGACAAACACAAAATGGACAGGTTCGTTTACTGCCCTGAAGACAGGCGTTGCATACGTTACCGTCCGCACCTACAACGGTAAGGAAAGCACCTGCAAGGTAACGGTAAAGGCTGCTCCTTCAAGCGTAAAGCTCAACAGAGGGCTTATCCACATGACTGTGGGTCAGAGCGCATCTCTCAGCGCAATTGTCCCCGATAACTCCGGCTGCGCATCAAGGACCTTCCGCACAAGCAACAGCTCCGTTGTAAAAATGACAAGGACGAACTGGACGGGCGGGTTCAGAGCCGTCAGCGAGGGCACTGCATACGTCACAGTCCGCACATACAACGGCAGGGAAGCAAGCTGCAAGGTTATCGTACACAAGACCTGGCGTGAAGCATACAAAGAGTTCCTGTCAGAAAACACCCAACATTCCGGTTTTGCATTTGATCTGTACGACATGGACAAGGACGGCATCCCTGAGCTGTTCTATTCAGGGATGGATGCGCATTTGTATCCTTGTGAGATGTGTTACTACAGCAATTATGAGATGGTAAAAACCAAAGTGGAAGGCTCAAGCTGGGGTACTGCATCTATCAATTCAAACAATCAGCTTGTTGCTGGATTCCAGACAGGAATGGGAGGAAAAAACGTTCATCTGTTACTTGGTATCAGAGTAATAAAGAAGGTCGGCTCAGATTTTCCTGTGGTTTGCACATTCAACGAAAAGGTATATTCCCCTGATGGGAATGTAGACAATGAAGTCACCGAGTACAGAATCAACGATAAGGTCGTTTCAGAGGCAGAATATAATAAGACACTGGCGAAATACAGAGAGGGTTTGAGAAGCATCGGCAGAGGACATCTGCTCTCACAAACAAATTATGAATATCTGATAGATAACTATTGATCCTCAGACACTGTAAAGAAGGCGGCTGCACTGACAAAGGTGCGGCCGCTTTTTTGATAAAACCGGTTTTTGCTGCAAGAGGATATTGAAAAGCGTATTAATTCGTATTGAAAAATCCCCTCAGATATGATAAAATCAAGATGGTTTATTGTGTTCGGCAGACGCCGCCGTAAGCCCGGGGCAAAAGGACGTTCCCGTCCTTTTGGTCACTGAAGTAAAACGCATTACGAATCACGCAATACAAATTGCGCAGAAGTGGGTGGACAAAATGACTGCAGTAAAAAGAATTTTTGTAGAAAAACGTGACGGCTTTGACGTAGAGGCCGCCAACCTGATGGCTGACCTGAGGAACAATCTGGGTCTTGAAGCCATCGAAAAGGTACGCATAATCAACCGCTATGACATCAGCGGACTGGAGGGTGAGAGCTTTGAAAAGGCAAAGACCACCATCCTCAGCGAGACCAACGCAGATACCGTGTATGACGAGACGCTGCCGGAGGATCCGGACTTCAGAGTTTTTGCAATGGAATATCTGCCGGGTCAGTATGACCAGAGGGCGGACTCCGCAGCCCAGTGCGTTCAGCTCCTGACTCAGGGAGAACGTCCCGAGGTAGTGAGCGCGAAGCTCATCGCCGTAAAGGGGAACATCACCGATGAGGATATGCAGAAGATACGCCATTATCTTATCAACCCCGTTGAATCAAGAGAGGCATCCCTTGAAAAGCCTCTGTCCCTTGACATGAAGGCTGACCGTCCCGAGGACGTTGCCGTTGTTGAGGGATTCATCCGCTGGAACGACGAGGAAATGCAGGAGTATTTCTCCTCCATGGGCTTTGCCATGACACTCTCCGACCTGAAATTCTGCCGTGACTATTTCAGGGACGAGGAACACCGTGACCCCACAGTGACCGAGCTGAGGGTCATCGACACCTATTGGTCTGACCACTGCCGTCATACCACCTTCCTTACAAGACTTGAAAAAATAGAAATAGAAAAGACCGCTCTTACAAAGACCATCGAAGACGCTCTTGCCCTTTATTACGAGAGCCGTGACGAGCTTTACGGTAAGGATACCGACCGTGATGTTTCGCTGATGGATATGGCTCTTACGGGCATGAAGCTGCTCAAAAAGAAGGGCATGATACCCGACCTTGACGTAAGTGACGAGATAAACGCCTGTTCCATCGAGGTACCCGTTACCATCGACGGCAAGACCGAACAGTGGCTGGTACAGTTCAAGAACGAGACTCACAACCATCCCACAGAGATAGAGCCCTTCGGCGGCGCTGCTACCTGCCTTGGCGGCGCTATCCGTGACCCCCTGTCGGGACGCGCCTATGTATATCAGGCAATGCGTGTCACCGGTTCCGGCGACCCCACGATTCCCTTCGAGCAGACCATGGAGGGCAAGCTGCCTTCACGCAAGATAACCACAGGCGCTGCCGCCGGCTACAGCTCCTACGGCAACCAGATAGGTCTTGCAACCGGTCAGGTCACAGAGCTTTATGACCAGGGCTATGTTGCGAAGCGCCTTGAGATAGGCGCGGTCATCGGCGCATCACCCAAGGCAAATGTCATCCGTGAGGTCCCCGCTCCCGACGACGTTATCGTACTCCTTGGCGGCAGAACGGGACGTGACGGCTGCGGCGGCGCAACAGGCTCCTCAAAGGCCCACACCATGGATTCCATCGAGACCTGCGGCGCAGAGGTGCAGAAGGGCAATCCTCCCACCGAGCGCAAGATACAGCGTCTTTTCAGAAACAGTACCGTTTCCACAATGATAAAGCGCTGCAACGACTTCGGCGCAGGCGGCGTATGTGTTGCCATCGGCGAGCTGGCTGACGGACTGACAGTTGACCTTGACAAGGTAACAAAGAAATATGACGGTCTTGACGGCACAGAGCTGGCTATATCCGAATCTCAGGAAAGAATGGCCGTGGTTCTTGACCCCAAGGACGTTGACGCATTTATAAAAGAAGCCCGCAAGGAAAACCTTGAAGCCACTGCGGTTGCGGTGGTAACGGAGTCTCCCAGACTAACTATGCAGTGGAGAGGCAAGACCATCGTTGACCTGAGCAGAAGCTTCCTCAACACCAACGGCGTAACACAGGTTGCTCAGGCATATATCACCGCCCCCGATCCCGAAAAGTGCTACCGCCGTCAGGCTCCCGAAGCCCTTCGGGATATGGACGCGGCAAGTGCCTTCAAGGCTAACCTTTCCCGTCTGGAAGTCTGCTCACAGAAGGGCCTTTCAGAACGCTTTGACTCCAGCATCGGCGCAGCCACGGTCCTCATGCCCTTCGGCGGCGTGACACAGCTCACACCCCAGGACGCTATGGCGGCAAAGCTCCCTCTGCTCCACGGAGAGACCGACGACGCCACCGCCATGGCCTACGGATATATTCCCGGAATATCCCGCTGGAGCCCCTTCCACGGCGCAGCCTATGCGGTGGTAGAATCCCTTTCAAAGCTGCTGGCCATAGGCGCCGACCCCATGACAGCAAGACTGACCTTCCAGGAATATTTTGAGCGTCTCCATGACGTTCCCTCCCGCTGGGGCAAGCCCGCAGCCGCACTCCTCGGCGCACTCACGGCTCAGATAAAATTGGGTCTGCCCTCCATCGGCGGCAAGGACAGTATGTCCGGCTCCTTTGAGGATCTTGACGTTCCGCCCACACTTGTCAGCTTTGCCGTTGCAATGACAAAGGCTTCAAAGACGGTTTCGGCAGAATTCAAAAAGACCGGTTCTGCAGTTATATATGTTCCCGTTCCCGAAGATAAAGCATCCTTCATGCCTGACTGGGACAAGCTTGCGGCAATGTACAGAGCCGTATATCAGCTTATGAAGGAGGGTAAGGTGCTTTCCGCCTATACGGTAAAGGAAGGCGGCGCAGCGGCTGCCGTCGCAAAGATGTGCTTCGGCAACAGGATAGGTTTCCGCTTTGCAAAGGAGCTTACAAATGACGAGCTCTTTGCGCCTCTCAGCGGTTCGCTTATCCTGGAGCTGGCAGACGGCGCTTCTCTGCCTGAGGATGTCCTTTGTTATGATCTTGGCACAACCACGGATGACGGAGCTGTCACCGTAAACGGTACCGCACTTTCCATAGACGAGCTTATCCCCCTGTGGACAAAGAAGCTTGAAGGCGTATTCCCTGTCAAGGCTCCATGTCCTGCAAACCGCTTTGACATTCCTCTTTACACCCGGCGCAATACCGCATCTCCCATGATCCGCACCGCAAAGCCCAAGGTATTCATTCCTGTATTCCCCGGCACAAACTGCGAGGTGGACACTGCAAGAGCTTTTGAAAAGGCCGGCGCAGATCCGCAGCTTCTTATAGTACGCAACCTGACTCCCGCCGACATCGAAGAAACCATCGACGAGATGGTCCGCCTTATAGAGCAGTCCCAGATGATAATGCTTCCCGGCGGATTCTCCGGCGGCGACGAGCCTGACGGCTCCGGCAAGTTCATTGCCACCACCTTCCGCAATCCCAGAGTATCCGACGCAGTCAACACCCTGCTGAAAAAGCGTGACGGCCTGATGCTGGGTATCTGCAACGGCTTCCAGGCTCTCATAAAGCTGGGTCTTGTTCCTTACGGCGAGATCACCGACCTGCGTCCCGACGATCCCACACTGACCTTCAACACCGTGGGCAGACACATCTCCTGTATGGCATACACCCGCATCACCTCCGTCAAGTCACCCTGGTTCTCCCTTGTTTCCGCCGGCGACATCCACGCCGTTCCCATCTCCCACGGCGAAGGACGCTTTGTGGCAAACGATGATATGCTGAAAAAGCTCATCGAAAACGGTCAGGTGGCAACTCAGTATGTTGACCCCACAGGCGCAGTTGCATCCGGCATCGACTTCAACTTCAACGGTTCAGTATGCGCCATCGAGGGCATCACCAGTCCCGACGGACGTGTTCTGGGCAAGATGGGTCATTCGGAGCGCAAGGGTACCGACCTCTACTTTAACGTACCCTTTGAAAAGGATCAGAAGATCTTTGAAAGCGGCGTTGCATATTTCAAATAATTCACGGAGCTTCAAGGGGCTTTCGGTTACTTCAAAAACTTCAATCAGCTTCAAACCGCTTCGAGAATCAGTGAATTACCCGCAATCAGAAATAATTTAATAAACCACAATCGGCCGGACAGCCTGAATAATCAGACCGTCCGGCCGCATTATTTTAAACAAGGAGCAAAGCTCCGACAAGCTCGCTTGACTGGAGCGAGCGACGTCTGTTATATCACCTGTCAGCCCTTTGCGCCGCTGAACTTCATCCTGACCGAATCAAGCTTCTGCTGTTCCGCATTGTCGGTCTTGTACCAGCCTCTTGACTCCATCTGGTCATATATCTGTGACTGCATATTCAGTGAAGAATTCAGCGAGCCGGAAAAGGCTCTGTGAACATCCTCACTGGAGGACTCAATAGCGCCGTGCATATAAAGGTCGCACACGCCCTTTTCAAGCAAAAGTATATTTTCCATCAGATCTCTGTCATCCATACCGCATCCTCCTTAAAGCAAGCCGTAAAAGCTCTGAAAAATCTCTTTGTGTGTCTGTTCAAGCTGCTGAACGAAGGTCCTGAGACGGTCGTCCTGCAGTCTGCTCATTGTCTCACAGCACTGGGTCTGAAAATACTGTTCATGACCAAGGGCGTCTTCAACATACAAAAGTTCCTTGCTTGTCATACAAAAGCCTCCTTAATGATTTGTGCAAGCTTAGTATGCGCGGATATAAACCGAAATATTCAAAAAATAAAAGCCGTCCCGATTTTTTATACGGGACGGAAAGCAATGTTTGTATGGTCGTAAATAATTATTTCAGAAACTTTTTAATATCCGCTTCACTGACATCAGGAAACAGACTTTTCAGGTGTTCAAGGATACGCCGGCAGGATTCCTCCGGCGTCCGCTCATATACCCTGTCGGTAAAAGCTCTGCCCATAAATTTTTCGGGTGTGGAATACTCCGCAACGCCCCAGCCGTAGGGCTGCCCTTTCCGGTCAAGCTGATATACAAAGTCGCTGATAACGATATAGCACTGGGCCTGCAGCCGGTTCATAGAGGTGTCGAAGCCTTTTTTGCCGCCCTTGCGGTAATCACCCTTTTCTTTGAGGCTTTTTGAAAGTATGGGAGCATTTGCATCCACAAGCTCAAAAAGATCCTTGTCCTTGTATGGGGCAAGCCCTTCGTCAAATCTTGCATCGAAATCGTAACCGTCCCTGCGGTAATTTGCAAGGTCGGGGAACCATTCCCTGCTGACAAATACCGCCTTGTTTTCAAATAACTTTCCGTAGGCGCAGCCGGTTTCCTTTATGACGGGCCCCTTCCATTCCCACACGGGCCACATGCTGTCCCCGAGGTTGTTGTACCAGCACTCCGGAGCGACGTTTTCTTCGATGGAAAAGCCCGGTATGGAGTTCATAAAAAACGGAACGAATCCGTATTCGTTTATTGCCTGTATCAGATCGGCCTTTGTTCTGATATAAAGATCAAATCCACCCATTGCCATGCTCCTTTGCGCTTGTTTTTGCTCGAGTTTATAATATTATACTCCATTTGTCAACAGCTGACAAGCGGAATCGCCCAGCTTGACGCCGGGCAGCGTGACGCTGCACCCAACTTCGCGGCGCAGAGCACCCCAAGGGCACTTGTTACACTGCGCCTGCGCACCCTACTTCGCGGCGCAGAGCACCCCAAGGGCACTTGTTACACTGCGCCTGCGCACCCTACTTCACGGCGCAGAGCACCCCAAGGGCACTTGTTACACTGCGCCTGCGCACCCAACTTCGCGGCGCAGAGCACCCCAAGGGCACTTGTTACACTGCGCCTGCGCACCCTACTTCGCGTTTCGGTTCAGTGGTATCCGGTGGTTCTGTGCCGCGGTTACGGCTTCACTTGGGTAGGTTAATAATCAGGTACAACAGGCACGTCAAACTATAAACAGCGCAGAAACTGTGATGTCCAAAAATAGCAGCCGGAAAGTGACCCGATTAAGGGTCACGTCGGCGGACGGTGATGGTACATGACGTGCCGTCCGGCGCGGGAGTAAAAGTGTCCTGCTTGTGTTCAGAGCGGAACGTAGTGGAGCGACAGCGTGGACAAGGGACCGGCAGCTTGCCGGTTGACAGGGGGGATAGGGGGGATTATAATATAGACAACAGTATGCGATAAAAGATCGGGACAGGAGGGCATCATGGAAAAGAATATTCAGGAACTGATAAAACAGTATGCACAGACCGGAGACAGACGGTGCATGGTGGAAATAGTGGAGGAGCTGCAGAACAGAGAAACGCTCTGGGTGGCATATTCTCCCGTTACAAAAAATCATTACATGGAATACCAGAACGGCATACCCACGGCGTTCTTGTTTTCGGACCCGGACTATTGCGAGGCTTTCCGGGAGCATCTTGCATCAAAAAAGGTCAGGATGAACACGCTTGAAAACGCCCGCAGCGCCAGGGTCACAATGTTCAGTGATTTTTTCCGCAACGGTATAGAACAGATCATGATCGACAACGGTCAGACCTATATCATAGTGAACATGAAGGACATAATTAAGCAGCCGGATTTTTCTTCTCTTCCGGAGGATGAACGGCCGCTGCTGAACCGCTCTCTGATGACAAAGGCGAACTTTTTCTTCCAGTCATTGGGTATGGATGACGTTGACCCCAGCTGTGAGGGCGACTTTATGAAGGAGATACTCAGCTCCCGTTATCTTCTGCCCCTTGTGTTTGACAGCAGCGTACCGAAGGGACTGTCCGTCCGCCGCATGAAGATCGGCGGAGCCGTTGTCCGCATGGCAGTGATACGCCGTCCGGATAATAGCTGCTTTATCCCTGTCTTTACCGATTGGGTGGAGCTTGGAAAGTACGACAAGGAAAAGGTGTGCACCGGAAATGTGGTGGGCTTTGACGATCTTGAAAAATTCTGTAAGCACGGTGAGATGATCGCCATCAATCCCCGTGGATTTCACATGATAATGGACAAGGTCACCGTTGACGCCATCCGTTCCAGATTCGGAAAGAGTGTGGCAGGAACTGAAGACGGTAAAAAAGCGAAGACTTCCGGAACGTCAGATCAGACGGTTTCAGATACGGAAGCCCAGGCATATGGCATACCGGAGATAAAGCACCAGCCGGACACCTTCGGCGCACAGATAAAGTCTGACAATGAAGCCCAGGCATATGGCATACCGGAG
>JBGUWL010000023.1:0-4929 GCA_045221075.1 Acutalibacteraceae bacterium | reverse complement strand
GAGAGCCTCCGCACCCAACATTGTTTTGGAAACACATTTACTGCCAATACTATATTGAGTTACCAAAAAGAACATGGGACCGGCAGTACCCCAAGGGCACTTGTTTCACTGCGCTTGCCGGCGGTCTTTGTGCGGTGTTGCATTAGTATGAACAGACCTTTCCGGATCACAGGGAATTGAAGAAAAGGAGAATCAGGATGGACTGGACGGAAATAATAGTTGAAGTGGATGCTTCACGGCTTGAGGAAGCCGAAAGCATCGCCAACATGACGGTACCCTACGGCATTTACATCGAGGATTATTCAATGCTGGAGGAGGAGGTCATGCAGATAGCGCATATCGACCTCATTGACGAGGACCTGCTGAAAAAGGACAGGACAAAGGGACTTATTCACATTTATATCAGTCCCGAGGAGAATCCCAACGAGGCAGTGTCCTTTCTGCGTGAACGTCTTACTGCCGAAAATATCGGTTTTAATATCGTCAGCGGAGCCTGCGATGTTGAAAGCTGCCTTGAAAACTGGAAGAAATACTTCTATCCCATCAATGTGGGCAAGCGTCTTCTGATACGGCCTGTATGGAGGGACGACTACGACCCTCAGGGACGTATCGTGCTTGACCTTGAACCCGGCCTTGCCTTCGGCACAGGTACCCACGAGACCACAAGACTCTGTCTTGAGGCTCTTGAAAAATATACTCCAAAGGGTGCAAGGATGCTGGATGTGGGCTGCGGAAGCGGTATTCTTTCCGTCGCCGCATTGCTGCTGGGAGCTGATTCCGCCACAGGTATCGACATTGACGAGCTTGCGGTAAAGGCCTCTATAGAGAATGCACAGCGCAATGGTGTTGCCGGCCGCTATACGGGAATACACGGCAACCTTGCGGAAAAGGCCGAGGGTACATACGACATTATCACCGCAAATATCGTTGCCGACGCCATCATCATGCTTTCGGGTGATATAGAAAAATTCATGGACAAAAACACTGTCTATATCATGAGCGGTATCATCGACACCCGTGAACAAGATGTTCTTGACCGGCTGCCGGAGGATCTTGAGATCATCGAAAGATTTGAAGAAAAAGGCTGGATCTGTCTTGCGGCAAGGAAAAAATCGAAATAATTTTCTTTATTGGAATTATAAACGGAATATGCGTGATAAAATATGTTTATTCGGCTTTTGAGGCGGGTATGATATGTCTCAGAGCCGTCCGGACACAAAGTCCGATAAACAAAACGTATCCGGAGGAAAAAGGATGAAAAAGAAAAACGACAGTTGGAATTTATTGTTTTCGGCTTTTCTGATCACGGCATTTATGGTATGCTCCTCGTTCTTTATCGGGATGATAAGCGATTCCTTTGGTCAGGATCAGATAAAAAAGACACTGCTCACTGCGCTGGTGTTCATGCTCTTCGGCATGATACTCTTCTATGCCACAAGAGTGGGTGACGGCAAGCAGGTGTTCCGCTTCTCTTTGGCGACACTGATAGTTATGGTGCTGCCGGCGCTGTATGTGATAATCGCATCGGTGGCGAGCGGGCTGCCATTTTATGCGCAGGTCTCTTCAAGACCCGAGCTTGCCGATATCGCGGCGGTGATACTGGGCTACGGTATACCCTATACCTTCCTCAGCGGCTATGAGCTTGACCGCAGCGCTGACCAGAAGAAGCAGCCGGAGGAAAACACCGATGCCGAGGAAGGCTCCGAAGCCCCCGAAGACACCGGCGACGGCGTTTCCGAAAGCGATCCCGAGGTGGCCGACGAGTACGACGAGGCTGACGGTACGGACGCAGCGGAGGAATACGGCGAGGATGACGAGACCCCTGAATACGACGAGTCCGGTTCTGCCGATGAATACGACGAGGCGGAAGAATAATAAAATCGGGACCGTATCCGAAGATACGGAAGACCGGCTCTTTGAGTGAATGAAATACTATACTGTCCGGCGGTCTGCCGGAGAAGGAGAAGCGAAATGTCAGAAGAATGTACACATGACTGTTCCACCTGCGGTGCGGACTGTTCATCAAGAAACGCCCCGCAGGATCTTACGGAAAAGCTCAATCAATACAGCTCCGTCAAAAAGGTGATAGGAGTTGTCAGCGGCAAGGGCGGCGTTGGAAAATCCACCGTCACATCCCTGATGGCGGTAATGTTCAGCCGTATGGGTTACCGCACTGCAATACTGGACGCCGACATAACCGGGCCCTCCATCCCCAAGGCCTTTGGTATAAAAGAGAGGGCATTGGGCTCCGAAAAGGGCATCATCCCCGTTACCACCCATTCCGGTATCGAGATAATGTCCGTAAACCTGCTGCTGGAGAACGAGACCGATCCCGTTATCTGGCGCGGTCCGGTGCTGGCAGGCACTGTAAAGCAGTTCTGGACGGATGTTGTATGGCAGGACGTTGACTATATGTTTGTGGATATGCCTCCGGGAACCGGAGACGTTCCCCTGACCATATTCCAGTCCATACCCCTTGACGGCATAATCATCGTCACCTCACCTCAGGATCTTGTTTCCATGATCGTGGGCAAGGCCGTGAGAATGGCTCAGATGATGGACATTCCGATCCTTGGCGTTATCGAGAATATGAGCTGCTATATCTGCCCCGACTGCGGCAAGAAGCACTATCCCTTCGGAAAGGGAAAGCTTGAGTCCGTTGCACAGGAGTACGGTCTTGACATACTCGGCCGATTCCCCATAGACCCTGAAAACAGCGAGGCCTGCGACGAAGGCAAGATAGAATCCGTCTTGTCCCCCGATGCAGAGGCCGCAGCCAACAGGCTGGAAGAGCTGCTTGGAAAATAAAAAAATTCCGCTCCGCACTGAATGCCCATGTCATACAATGACAATTACGGCAGCTTCGGTACGGAGCGGTTTTTTTGTGTGTTGTACTGATATCAGGCAGACCTGACGACGAGCCATGTCATCCGTTATATCTGACAGCGGTATTAGTCCATCAGGGCTTTGAAAAGACATCGGCAGCCCAGAAGTATGTCCTCATAGGCCCGGTCAAAATCTCTGGTGTACCACGGGTCGGACACAGTGCCGCCCTGCGGGGTATATTCCATCAGCAGATGCAGCTTGTTGTCATGATCATTTCCGATTATGCGCTTTGCGTTTTTCATGTTATTGTTGTCCATGACGATGAGCAGGTCATAGTATTCATAGTCTGCGGCGGTCATCTGGCGGGCCGTCTTGCCGTCACAGCGCAGACCGTGTTCCATGAGCTTTCTGCGGGCGGGAGGATAGACCGGATTGCCCAGCTCCTCGCGGGAGGTGGCCGCCGACGCTATCTCGAATTCCTGCTCCATATGGTATTTTCTTACGATGTCCCTCATTATGAATTCAGCCATGGGACTGCGGCAGATATTGCCGTGGCAGATGAACATTACTCTAATCATAGAATTTTCCTTTCTTGAATTGCTGTAAAAGGGCATAAAATGCCGCATTTTGCGAGGGTGTTCAGGGTATATAGTTACTTTGACAGAGTGGGGCAAAATTTACAATTCTTTGCAAAACGGGGCAAATCGGGGAAGTCGTTAGTAGTAGGATAGTAGTAAAATGAGGGGTGGGTTACTACTAATGGATTATACATTGAAAACTCCTTTTGAGTATGTTGACCATCCGCCGGTTATGATAATGCATAATACAGCAAGAAATAAATTAATCGCTATTGGAATAAGCAAATATATCCTTCCTTTGTTCAGAGTTTTCCGAATAACATATATATTTGAAGGTAAAGCCAAGGCAAGCCAAAGAAGCAACTCAAAACAACCCAACATTACAGAAACATCCGTTTCTGAGCCTAAATCGTAGCTATAACCTTTTGAATGACCGGTAATATCAAGAAAAATCCAAGCAAAACATATCGGAAACGTAAAAGCAATAACATTTGTCCAAAGAAAATTCAAACCATAAATAACTTTTATTTTCATAGTTAGTTACCTCTCAGGCGCATTTTTAATACCATACCATTATAACACACCCACACGCTCACAGCTACCCTTTTTCGCATTTTGTAAAAGAAAATGCCCTGCCGGCAGCGGGCAGGGCTGAGTAGATGGGGGATAGGAGAGGGGTCACTGCGCAGCTGTAGTTCTGTTTTTCTCGATCCAGCTGACAGCGAAATCTACAAGCTCCCTTTGCTTCATCAGACGCAGGGATGCATCCCCCAACGCAGCCTTCTTTACATCATGCGCTTCTTCAAAAGCTGAGCCTATCTGTTCAAAATCCTCGCCGTCAACATAAAGAGTGTCATAAGCCTTCCATACTCTTTTTCCGTTTTCTGAAACCGCGCTGTGCTCAGTGCAGAGATGCTTGCCGGGATATTCAGCTCTTGCATCGGCAAGATGAAGCGAGGTGTTTTTGTCATATCCCACACCAATAAGAAGCACATAGGCATCAAGCTCATAAAGCTTCCCCACAGGCGAACCGTCTCCGAAAATGTTCGACAGATCATGCTCCTGTGTCAGATACTGCGCATATTTCCCGTATGCAGCGACTGATCTTGCCGGATGATCGCTGCGGATAGCTCCCTTCCACTGCCTGAACATCTCCGCAACTGCGCCCATGGTATTCGTGGGTGTGATATTCCTGTCATATGCCGGCCAGTTATCCCGTATTGCCTGCCAGCTCTCCTTGCCGACATCCCAGTGAACACCGGTTTCGGGATCAAGATTCTTCCACGATTGTGTGGGCATCATAATGGTTCCGTCCTTGCCAACGGCTTCTATCAATGCTTCGATCATTGTCTGAGCGCCGCCGCAGACATAGCCTATACTGCCGAGAGATGTATGTACCATGATAACCTGTCCGGGTCTTACTCCAACCTTTTCAAGCGCGCTGAGTATATCTGATTTAAGTATTAATTTTTTCTCCATTTTATTTATCCTTTCTGCTAAGCAGCAATTATTTTATTTGATGTTG
>JBGUWL010000022.1:0-29581 GCA_045221075.1 Acutalibacteraceae bacterium | reverse complement strand
CGCACAGATGACGTCTCATGCAAACTCCGACGCGCTGACGCGCTATTAAAAGCAGACTATGTCTGCTTTTAATGGGAGTTTAGTATGAAAACGGCCGCAATAATAATGCAGGACAGGGAAGGATGATCGAATTGACAAAAAGAGTTGTAGTAACTGGTATGGGTGCCATAACCCCCGTCGGAAATGACGTACAGACCATGTGGGAGTCTATGAAAAACGGCAAAAGCGGTATCACCCTTGTGACACGCTATGACCCCTCGCTGACAAAGGCAAAGGTGGTCGCCGAGGTAAAGAATTTTGATCCCACACAGTATATAGAAAAAAGAGAGTGCCGCAGGATGGACCTCTATACCCAGTATGCAATGGCGGCTGCCGATCAGGCAGTGGCCGACAGCGGCATCAAGGACAAGATCGACCCCGAGCGCTTCGGCGTTTATGTAGGATCCGGTGTAGGAGGCATTGACACCTTCTATGAGCAGTGCAAGAATATGTTCACCGACAAGAACATCTCTCCTTTCTTTATCCCAATGATGATTGGCAATATCGCAGCAGGAAACATCGCCATCCGCCACAAGGCCCAGGGTCCCTGTCTTCCTGTTGTAACAGCCTGCTCCACCTCTACCCACGCAGTTGGCGAGGCCTTCAGAGCAATAAAGTACGGCTATGCCGATGCCATAATCGCCGGAGGAGCCGAAGCCGCTCTTCATCCCCTTGCCATCAGGGGCTTTACAAGCTGCAAGGCCCTCACCATGAGCGAGGACCCGGAGAACGCTTCCATACCCTTTGACAAGCGCAGGAACGGTTTTGTTCTTGGCGAAGGCGCCGGTATGCTCATTCTTGAGGAATACGAACACGCTGTAAGCAGAGGCGCCACTATCTACGGCGAGATCTGCGGCTACGGCAACACCTGTGACGCACACCATGTCACTGCTCCCGATCCCGAGTCGGCGGGTTCCTCAAGGTGCGTCCGTCTCGCCCTTGAAGAAGCGGGCTTTGACGGCAAGGGCGAGTCCCTCTACATCAACGCCCACGGAACAAGCACCCCCATGAATGACTCCACCGAAACAAAAGCCTTCAAGCTGGCATTAGGTGACGAGGCATACAAGGCCCACATCAGCTCCACAAAGTCCATGACCGGCCATATGCTGGGCGCCACCGGCGCAGTTGAGGCTATTGCTGCGGTAATGGCTCTCAGGACGGGCATCGTTCCCCCCACCATCGGATATAAGGAGCCTGACCCGGAATGCGACCTTGACTATACTCCCAACAAGGCAGTGGAAGCCGACCTTAAAATGGCTATCTCCACAACCTTCGGCTTCGGAGGACACAACGCCTGTATCGCATTCAGAAAGTGCGACTAAACGCCTGTGATCTCTTACGGACCCTTTGAGTATCATTCCATGGGTCTGAGAACGCAGACCGTGATCCCCTGACCTTCCGTCAGCGCTGTTATGTATCAGACGCTTATTGCTCTATGTACGGTCAGCGCTTTGTGCGGTTCCGGCGGGAGGTCCGGGCATATATGAAAGTCCCTTTGGGGTCATGAAGCCCCGGGATATCTATTCAGAATGTGAGGTATCGTCCATGTACAGTGTGGAAGAAATAAAAGAGCTGCTCAGAGCCTTTGACGGCTCCAAGGCAAACAAGCTGGAGATCAGAAACGAAAAGGGCGAGCTGCTCAGACTGTCCCAGAACACCGCTTCTGCCGTGGCGGTTCCAGTTCCGGCCGAGGCTGTTGCTGCGGCTGCCGCTCCGGTTGCGGCCGTTATTGAAAAGCAGATCCCTGCCGCGCCCTTTGTTCATGAAGAGGAAAAGCAGGAAAACGAGGGCGACCCTGTAACGTCACCCATGGTGGGCGTGTTCTATGCCGCACCCTCACCGGACAAGGACCCCTATGTCACAGTGGGTTCAAAGGTCAGCAAGGGCGACGTGCTCTGCCTTATCGAGGCCATGAAGCTGATGAACGAGGTCACCGCCGAAAAGAGCGGTGAGATAACCGCCGTGTGTGTTGAAAACGGTCAGGTAGTAGAATACGGTCAGAATCTGTTTATGATAAAATGACCCTGAAATACAAAGGAGAATCACTATGAACAAGCAGGAGCTTGAAACGATCATCCCCCACAGAAATTCCATGATGCTTGTTGACGAGTCCACCAAGACGGGTGAGAACACCAGTGAGGGAAAGAAATACATCACCGGAAACGAATGGTTCCTTGACGGACATTTTCCGGGCAATCCGGTAGTTCCCGGGGTCATCCTGTGCGAAATAATGGCTCAGTCCAGCGCCGTTATCATGGCGGATATTTCTGCAAAGAGCGTACCCTTCTTTACCGGCATCGAAAAGGCCAAATTCAAAAGACAGGTAGTTCCCGGCGATACCCTTGAGATAAAATGCGAGCTTACCAAAAACAGGGGAATGTTCTATTTCATTTCGGCCAAGGGCTATGTTGAAGGCAAGCTGGCCGTTCAGGCAGATCTTTCCTTTGCTCTTGTTCCCAAGGAAAAGCTGGAACAGAAGGATCAGGCGGCAGAATAACGTCCCGCAGCTCACGCCTTGTGCGGGCTGTGTCAAAAGATGAACGCAAGCTCATAAAACCGCTTGCCGGGAGGGTGTAGCAATTGTTTTCAAAGATATTGATAGCCAACCGAGGAGAGATCGCCGTCAGGATAATCCGTGCCTGTCGTGAGATGGGCATATCGACGGTGGCAGTCTATTCACAGGCGGACAAGGATGCGCTTCATGTCAGCATGGCTGACGAAAGCTACTGCATCGGAGGCCCCCAGGTGGCCGACAGCTACCTTAATATGGCCGCTATTCTTGAGGCGGCCGTTGTTTCCGGCGCCCAGGCCATACACCCGGGCTACGGTCTGCTGTCCGAAAACGCAAAGTTCGTATCCCTGTGTGAAAAGTGCAACATAGAATTTATCGGCCCTTCGGCCGCAATGATAGAAAAGTTAGGTGACAAGGACGAGGCCCGCCGCACCATGAGGGCGGCCGGCGTTCCCGTTACACCCGGCAGCGACATTATCGACGATATTGACGAGGCAAGACAGAAGGCCGCCGAGATAGGCTTCCCTCTGCTTGTGAAGGCGCGCTCCGGCGGCGGCGGCAGAGGCATACGCCGTGTGGACAGGATCGAGGATTTTGACAATGCCTTTCTTTCGGCAAAGGCCGAAGCCCAGAGCGCCTTCGGGGACGGGGCAGTGTATATGGAAAAATTCCTCAACCCTGTGAAGCATATCGAGATGCAGCTTCTGTGCGACAAGTACGGCAACGTGGTCTGCCTTGGTGAGAGGGAATGTTCCGTTCAGCGCAAGAACCAGAAGCTTATCGAAGAGTGTCCCTCTCCGGCCATAACCCCCGACATCAGAAAGAAAATGATGTCCGCTGCAATAAAGGCGGCAAAGGCCGTGCGCTATGAAAACGCCGGAACCGTTGAGTTCCTTCTTGACAGGGACAAGAATTTCTACTTTATGGAGATGAACACCCGTCTGCAGGTGGAGCATCCCGTTACCGAAATGGTTGTAGGCATCGACATCGTTCAGTGGATGATACGCATTGCTTCGGGAGCAAAGCTCACCGTGACCCAGGACAGGGTATATCTTCACGGCAACGCCATCGAGTGCCGCATAAATGCCGAGGACCCGGACAACAACTTCCGTCCCAGCTGCGGTTCACTGGATTTTATCCACATTCCCGGAGGACCCTGTGTCAGGTTTGACACCGCCATATATCAGAATTATCAGGTGCCTCCCTATTACGACTCCATGATAGGCAAGCTCATAGTGCAGGCACGTTCCCGTGAGCTGGCCATCCGCAAGATGAAAATGGCGCTGAGCGAGCTGACCATAAACGGCATCAGCCACAACCGCAACCTTCATATAGACATCCTGTCGGATCCCGAGTTTGTTTCGGGTGAGTATACAACGGATTTTATGACAAAATGGCAGGAAAACAAAAAAGAAGTACCGGAAGAATGAACCGGTACTTTCCGACCTTGAATATCCCGTCAAAAGCACCGACTCCTTGTGATGGGGAACGGTGCTTTGACTGCTTTATAGCGGCGTTGTCTGCCAGAATCTGACAATTCCGCAGGTCTCCGTTAATATACTGATATAAGACAGAAAGGGCGATAAAGATCTGAGGGGGATCCAGCGCCGAAGATCGTCGTCATGGCTGTTTGTATCAGGGAAGCACTGATCAGCTCCGGTACCCTTATGGGGCCGTCAGGCGTGATTTATTCAGCGGTTCCTTAGTATAAGAACAGGGGACAATACATTACAGAACAGGCAGGTGTGTTAATTGCCGGATATCTTTAATTTTCTCAAACCAAAAAACGAGCTTGAAAATCAGGGCGAGTTTGCCGAGAACCATCCTTATATCCCGGAGGAGCTGTGGATAAAATGCCCGGTGTGCAAAAACGCCGTACTTTCATCCGATCTTATGGACAACCACAAGGTCTGCCCCAAGTGCAACTATCATTTCCGCATCGCCGCAAGACAGCGTATCGAAATGACCATTGACGAGGGTTCCTTCGTCGAGATGGATGCGGATATGAATTCGGTGAACAAGATCGGTTTTCCGGATTATGAAAAGAAGCTGAAAAGCGCAAAGCTCAGCAGCGGCGAGAACGAATCCGTTATTACCGGATACGGCACCGTCTGCGGCGAAAAGACCGTCATTGCCGTGATGAACTCACAGTTCATGATGGGCTCCATGGGTACCGTGACGGGAGAAAAGATCACAAGGGCCTTTGAGTATGCAACGGCGCACCGTCTTCCGGTGGTGGTATTCACCGTATCGGGAGGCGCAAGAATGCAGGAGGGCATACTTTCCCTTATGCAGATGGCAAAGACCAGCGGCGCAGTAAAGCGTCACAGCGATGCCGGACTGCTGTACATCACCGTGCTCACCGACCCCACCACAGGCGGCGTTACCGCCAGCTTTGCAATGGAGGGCGACATAATCCTTTCGGAGCCCCATGCCCTTATCGGCTTTGCGGGTCCCAGAGTTATCGAACAGACTATCCGCCAGAAGCTGCCAAAGGACTTCCAGTCGGCGGAATTCCTGCTTGACAAGGGCTTTATCGATGCCGTTGTTGAGAGAAAGAATATGAAAAACACCCTTGCAAACCTTATCGGTCTGCATAGTGTGCCGGGAGAGGAGGTATCATCGGATGAGCGCGTATGATCACGTTACGGCTGCAAGAGCCAACGACAGACCTACCTCTGTTGACTATATCACCCGTATATTCGGCGACAGCTTCTTTGAACTCCACGGCGACAGACGTTTTTCCGATGACACTGCCGTGATCGGCGGCATTGCCCGTCTTAACGGAATGCCCGTCACCGTGATAGGACTTGAAAAGGGACGGAACCTTAAGGAAAGAATGGCCCGCAACTTCGGTTCGGCCCATCCCGAGGGTTACCGCAAGGCCCTGCGGCTTATGAAGCAGGCGGAGAAGTTCCGCCGTCCCGTTATATGCTTTGTTGACACCTCCGGCGCATACTGCGGCATCGGAGCAGAAGAGAGAGGTCAGGGTCAGGCTATTGCCGAGAACCTGATGGAAATGATGACTCTGAAAACTCCCATACTCTCCATATTTATCGGAGAAGGCGGCAGCGGCGGCGCCCTTGCCCTTGCTGTGGCTGACGAGGTATGGATGCTGGAAAACGCCATCTATTCCGTTATTTCTCCCGAGGGCTGCGCCAGCATCCTGTGGAAGGATCCCGGCAAGACCGCCGAGGCCAGCGAGTGCCTCAAACTGACGGCCCAGGATCTCTTCAAGTTAGGGGTAATAGAGCGCATAATCCGTGAACCCCGGGACAAGGAGAGCAGAGTTTTTGACAGCCTTAAGGATCTTATCGCAGAGACCTTTGAGAAGAAGCTCTCCATCCCGCCGGAAAAGCTCATCGAGATGCGCTACAACCGTTTCAGAAAGTACTGATGCGGCAGAGAAAAGGAATGATGATAAGATGAAGGCAAAAACCGGAAGGGTGCTTCTGTATCTTTCTCTGATGCTGATAAGCGCACTGACCTTTGCGGGGATCGTTTATTTCAACGGAGACGGAGTGGGAGCTTTTCTGCTGACCATGCTTTGTATCTATGTGTTTCTAGGCAGCGTCATAAAGCTGTGCATGATGAAGGAGCGGTGGAGGGATTCCGCTGTGTTTTTCCTTGATCTGCTGTTTTTCCTGCCTTGACGGGGCAGTGTTGTATGAAAAGTGGTGTTCGTGACGTTTCGGCCCATGAACACCTTTTTCTATGCCGGGACATTGGCTCCGGAAGAAGTAAGATAATAAATATCAGACAGAAAGGGCGATAATGCTCAAACGCCGGAGATTGTCGCCAATGCTATCTGATATTGGTATAGAATAAAAGGAAGAGAAGAGAATGGCAAAGCTGAATATTGTGCTGGTAGAGCCGGAGATCCCCCAGAACACCGGAAATATCGCCCGTACCTGCGCCGCCACCGGTGCAAGACTGCATATCGTAAAGCCTATGGGGTTCACTCCCACCGATAAGCACCTGAAAAGGGCGGGACTTGACTACTGGTATCTGCTTGATATAACATATTACGAGAACCTGCCGGACTTCTTTGAGAAGAACAAGGGAGAGAAATTCTATTATTTCTCAACAAAGGCTCCACGGAAATATACCGATATAGAGTATCCCGACGGGTGCTTTATCGTCTTCGGCAAGGAGACCGCCGGTCTGCCGGAGAAGCTGCTGTTTGAAAATCCGGACACCACAGTAAGGATACCTATGATAAGCGACGCAAGAAGCCTGAACCTTTCAAATTCCGTGGCAATAGCGGCCTATGAGATACTGCGGCAGTGGGACTACCCGGAGCTGCAGAACGCCGGAAGGCTCAGGGAATATGACTGGAACAACGGGAAAAAAGGAGAAGAGATATGATAACGGTTTCAAATGTTTCTATTAATTTCAGCGGTACACCGCTGTTTTCGGATGTTGACCTTAAATTCACCGACGGCAACTGCTACGGCATAATAGGCGCCAACGGTGCGGGAAAGTCCACATTCCTGAGGGTGCTTTCCGGCGACCTTGAACCCACAAAGGGCGAGGTCATAATCCCGGAGAACACAAGGATGTCCGTGCTGAAGCAGGACCACTTTGCTTTTGACGAGTATACCGTCCTTGACACCGTCATATACGGCAACAAAAAGCTGTACGACATAATGAAGGAAAAGGACGCCATATATATGAAGGAGGACTTCTCCGACGAGGACGGAATAAGAGCCTCCGAGCTGGAGGCGGAGTTTGCCGAGCTGAACGGATGGGAGGCCGAAAGCGACGCTTCAAAGCTCATCCAGGGTCTGGGACTGCCGGAGGAGCTGCTCTATTCCGTGATGAGCGGCCTTACCGGCAACGAAAAGGTCAAGGTGCTGCTGGCACAGGCGCTTTTCGGCAATCCCGAGATAATCCTGCTGGATGAGCCTACCAACAACCTTGACGTCAAGGCCATCGCATGGCTTGAGGATTTTATTATGGACTATGAGGGTACCGTTATAGTCGTATCCCATGACAGACATTTCCTCAACACGGTCTGCACCCACATGGTGGATATTGACTACAACAAGATAAAGATGTATGTGGGCAACTATGAGTTCTGGTATGAATCCTCACAGCTCATCCAGGCTATGATAAAGCAGCAGAACAAAAAGACCGAGGAAAAGATAAAGGAGCTGCAGAGCTTTGTACAGCGGTTCTCCGCGAACAAGTCAAAGTCAAAGCAGGCTACCTCCCGCCGCAAGCTGCTTGAAAAGCTGACCGTTGAAGAGCTGCCGGCATCGAGCAGACGCTATCCCTTTGTGGGCTTTACCATGGACAGAGAGGTGGGCAAGGAGGTGCTTACCGTTGAGGGCCTCAGCAAGACCCTTGACGGCGAAAAGGTGCTGGACAATGTGTCCTTCCGCATTGAAAGAACGGACAAGGTGGCTTTCCTGTGTGACAACGAAAACGCCGTCACCGCCCTGTTCGAGATACTCACCGAACACATGGAGCCGGACGAGGGCACCTTCAAGTGGGGCATAAGCACGTCCCAGTCCTATTTTCCCAAGGACAACACGGAGTTTTTTGAGGGCAACGAGATGACCATTCTTGACTGGATACGCCAGTATGTCAGAGGAAACGACGACACCGACACATACCTCAGAGGCTTCCTTGGCAGGATGCTGTTTTCCGGTGACGACGTGTTCAAGCCTGTGAACGTGCTTTCCGGCGGCGAGAAGGTGCGCTGTATGCTGTCGAGGATGATGATGTTCGGCGCAAACTGCCTGATACTTGACCAGCCCACAAACCATCTTGACCTTGAATCCATCACAGCAGTCAACAAGGGACTGCAGAGCTTCAAGGGCGTTGTGCTGTTCACCTCCCACGACCACGAGTTTATATCTACCGTTGCAAACAGGATAATCGTGCTTGAAAAGGACGGCATCAGGGATGTTACCGAATCCTATGACGAATATCTTGCGGAGCGTTACCAGACGGATTATTGACCCATAGCATCGGCATGAAGGAGTATTACGGCACACAGGAGGGAAGACCATGAACCGTGCAGAAGAATTTCTTGACAAATACCGCATACTTGAAGAGCTGCTGACGGACAAGTACGGCTATGAGGAAAAGTACGGAAGTCCGGTGGTGCGCTTTATGATGGAAAAGGAGGGCAAGCCCTTCCGTGAGAGACTGAATGTCTGCCGTGAGATACGGAACTTCCTTTCCCATCATTCGGAGCTTGGGGGCGAGCCCATCATCGAACCGTCAAACGATATGATACAGGCGCTTTCTGAGGTGATAGACTACCTGCGTCAGCCTCCTCTTGCCCTGGATTTTGCCACGGGCTTTGCCGACATATTAAAGGCATCGCCGAAGAACAAGGCGGTGACCGTCATGAAGAAGATGCAGAGGTCCGGTTTTTCCCATGTTCCGGTACTGCAGGAGGGCATTCTTGTGGGGGTCTTCAGCATAGGAACCTTCTTCGGCTATGCGCTGAAGCACGACCTTGCGGCAATGAACGATGAAATGCTCATCGAGGACTTTGATGAGCTTCTGCCTCCGGACAGACACGAAAACGAAAGATTCCTGTTTCTGCCCCGCACTGCCACTCTGATGGAGGTCAAAAACGAGTTTGAAAAGCGTTCCCAGCGCAGCAGAAGGCTGGCGGTGATATTCATAACCGACAACGGTTCAGCAGGCGGCAGGATACTGGGAATGCTCACTCCATGGGATGTTGTGAACGAGAGATGAGGTGAGAGCATGGAAAAAAAGAAGGTGCTTGTGGGAATGAGCGGCGGCGTTGACAGCTCCGTTGCGGCTGCCGTTCTTATGGAAGACTACGACGTGACCGGGACTACACTGAAGCTCTTTGCAAACGAGGATATCGGGCTTGACAGCCGGAAGACCTGCTGTTCCCTTGACGACGTTGAGGACGCCCGCTATGTTGCCCATAGGCTGGGATTTGAGCACTATGTCTTTCAGTTCGGCGACAGGTTCCGGGAGTGTGTCATCGACAGGTTCACCTGCGCATACATAAACGGCAGGACCCCCAATCCCTGCATCGACTGCAACCGCTTCATAAAGTTCGACGCCATGCTCAGAAGAGCGGAAGAGCTGGGCTTTGACTATATTGCAACGGGTCACTATGTAAGACGCCGCTTTGACGAAAAGACCGGGCGGTATCAGCTTCTCAAGGGTGCGGACCCGTCAAAGGACCAGAGCTATGTGCTGTACGGAATGACCCAGAAGCAGCTTGAAAAAACCCTCTTTCCCCTTGGAGAATACACCAAGGAGCAGGTGCGCCGGATCGCGGAGGAGCGGGGACTGATAAACGCAAAAAAGCCCGACAGTCAGGATATATGCTTTGTTCCCGACGGCGACTATGCGGCGTTTATTGAGCGCTTTACCGGAAAGATCTTTCCCGAGGGTCAGTTTGTTGACATGGAAGGGAATGTTCTCGGCAGTCACGGCGGAATTATCCGGTATACCGTAGGTCAGCGCAAGGGGCTTGGCATAGCCCTTGGCAAGCCCGCATACGTCATCTCAAAGAATGTTTCCGACAACACCGTCACCCTCGGAAATAATGAGGACCTGTTTTCCGACACCGCCGTTGCGTCTGATGTAAACTGGGTCTCTGTCGAATGTCCCGACACACCCGTTCGGGTGGAGGCAAAGGTACGCTACAATATGAAGGCACAGCCTGCCACCCTCTTTCCTCTTGAGGACGGAAGGATAAAGGCGGTCTTTGACGTCCCCCAGAGGGCGATAACTCCCGGACAGGCTCTTGTGTGCTACAGCGGCGAGCTGCTTCTCTGCGGGGGAGAGATAGAGGGGAACACATGATGAAACGCTCGTAAAAAGAAATAAGGAGATCGCTGTTTTGCAGAATTATGACAGCTTTTCTGAGATAATACTACACCCCTGTGCGTTACTGAACGTACAGGGGTATTTTATGTGTGTCGGGATAAAGATGCGGGGAAACATCCGACCATTAAATTGCCGGAAACGAATTGCCGTCACTGTCGTGCCCTGAAACCTGTGGCCTGCAGCTTATAAAGGATCCGTCTTGCAAATGCCGCAATAAGTCCGAAGAAAACTGCCGCCGCTATTCCGGCCGAACAGGCGGAAAGTCCTCCGCTGAACGCTCCGAGCCAGCCGCTTTCGGCAACGGACTTTTCGATCCCCTTTGCAAGAGCATAGCCGAAGCCAGTCAGCGGCACAGTCGCTCCTGCGCCGGCAAAGTCCACCAGGGGCTGATACAGCCCGAAGGCCGTCAGCGCGACTCCGGCGGTGACGTACATCACCAGTATGCGGGCAGGGGTCAGCTTTGTTCTGTCGATAAGCACCTGAGCCAGAGTGCATAACAGTCCACCGATAAGAAAAGCATAAATATAATGCATCATTTTCACCACCGTTTTTAAACAAGGAGCAAAGCTCCAACAAGTTCGCTTGACCCAAACGAGCGACGCCTGGAGCAGACGTCGTGGATCTTTAGCTCCCGCGGGTGTCCTGTGGACACCTCTGCCGCAGGCGCCCGAAGGAAGTGCCCTTGGGGTACAGAAGCACCCACCGAGCCGACAGGCGAGATCCGGGGGACACCGATGTTTGTTATAGTTATTGTGCGCCGGAAAAACGAAATTATACGTTGAAGTTGGGAACGATTGTTTTGAAAACAGAAATTTCCGACATAGGTGAAAATACTTCTCATAATAACGCAAAAAAATTCGTAAATAATTCTTTAAAATTCTTCTAAGAACTTGAAATTTCAAAAAGAATATCTTATAATTAGTACATAAAGTGGTGAAAGGTGGTTGGAAGTGGTGGAAAGGGGATAATTCCCCATCACTTTCCGAAAACGGTGGCCAATATGTTGATGGGTTCATATCAGCATAATATAGACGCAAAAAGCCGCGTCATAATGCCAGCCAAGTTCCGCGAGGAGCTTGGTGAAGTTTTCTATGCCACAAAGGGTACCGATGAGTCCATAATGGTGCTGTCACAGCAGGGCTGGGACGATTTTGGCAAAAAGATATGCTCGCTGCCCTCGGCTCAGGCAAAGGATCTTAGAAGGTTCTTCTTTTCTGCTGCGGCGGAGCTTATGCCCGACAAACAGGGCAGGGTGCTCATTCCCCAGACACTTCGGGACTTTGCCCATCTTGACAAGGACGTCATGATAATCGGCACCGGAACTATTGTTGAGATCTGGGATCTTGACCGCTGGAATAAGTATAACCGTGATATTTCCCAAAGTCAAGTGGTTGATGTCATGAATATGTACGATATTTAGGACGATGACTATGGAATTTTGTCATAAGCCCGTTTTGCTTGGTCAGACCATAGAGTCCCTTGCAATAAAACCGGAGGGCATATACCTTGACGGCACGGCCGGAGGCGGCGGACATTCCGCAGAGATACTGCGGAGGCTGACTGTGGGACGGCTCATATGTGTGGATCAGGATCCGGACGCCATTGAAACTCTCCACGGGCGCTTTGACGGCGACAGCCGTGTTACAATAATACAGTCGAACTTTTCGGATATTCCGGAAATTCTTTTACAGCTTGGGGTGTGCTCCCTTGACGGGGTGCTGCTTGATATCGGCGTTTCCTCCCACCAGCTTGACACAGCGGGCAGGGGGTTTTCTTATCACTATGACGCCCCGCTGGATATGCGAATGAGCCAGAGCGGTCCTACGGCCGCCGACCTTGTTAATACACTGCCGTATAATGAGATAGTAAAGATCCTCTTTCAGTACGGCGAAGAAAAAAACGCAAAGAGCATTGCAAGAGCAATTGAGCGTGAGCGGCAGAACGAGCCCATAACTACCACGCTGAGGCTTGCGGAGATAGTAAAATCCGCCTATCCTCCCGCAAAGCGCCACGAAAAGCATCCCGCCCGCAAGACCTTTCAGGCTCTGAGGATCGCGGTAAACGGCGAGCTTGACCGGCTGTCGGAAGGGCTTGACAATGCCTTTGATGCACTGAAGCCGGGAGGCAGACTTTCGGTCATCACCTTCCATTCCCTTGAAGACAGGCTTGTAAAGCAGCGCATGGCATCCTGGTGCCGGGGCTGTGTCTGTCCGAAGGACTTTCCCGTGTGCGTGTGCGGCAGAACTCCGGCGGCCGGGCTTGTGTACAGAAAGCCCCTTGAGGCTTCTCCGGAGGAGCTTGAAGAGAATCCCCGCAGCCGCAGCGCAAAGCTGAGGTGCTGCACTAAACTTAAAGACCGTTCTCCCGATGTCTGAACCGGATGCTCCGGCAGCAGGGGAGTGTGACCATAGCCCGTACCAAGGGCGCTCCGCCGGAGATCTGCGGAGACAGTATGAAACAGAAAGGGTGGTCGAGTCATGGCTGTCAATAAAAATAACGGACTTGCTTATGATCTGTCACTGTTTGAACCCGAAACAACAAAAAAGAAGAATAAAAAGCAGGAACCCAAGACTCAGGCCGCCGAAAGCAAAGTCATCCGTCTTGACCAGGACGCCGTTGAAAAGTCACAGAAAAGAAAAAGGAACCCTGTGATAATCCTCGGAGTTTCCCTTCTTACCACAGTTGTTGCGGCGGTGTCGGCGCTGATCGTGTACAACAACGTGCTGATCAACGAGCTGAACGAAAAAATAATCTCCGCCAACGATACCATTGTCAACCAGAACAATCTTGAGGCTCAGTATCAGCTCAAGATCGACAGCAAGCTGACAAACGAAAAGGTACAGGAATACGCCGAAAACAAGCTTGGCATGACAAAGGCCAACACTGCCCAGAAAGAGTTTGTTTCACTTACGGACGGCGACAAGGGCGAGGTAGTTCAGGGGGAGGAAAATGATTCCTTCTTTGTACGCGTAGGCAGATTCCTTCATCTGATTTAAAAGCTTTGTCACAAAGGTGACATGACCATGTTAAAATCAACATATCATAGACAAGGGTGGATGTAATAAAGGAGACGGCTGACAGCAGTCCGCCTCTTTTTGAGCAGACGCCCGATTTTGTCTACTATCCTATATTTTCGTTCCGGCTGCCGGAACGGTCAAAAAGCGCATTTTGCGCCAAGAAGACACAGGAGGGGTAAAGGTGAAAAAAACAGCGTCCGCAAAGATGTGGAACCGCTCTGTATTCGTAATGTTCCTGGTGATAGTGCTGGGCTTCGGGCTTGTTGCCGGAAGGCTGCTGTACCTTCAGACCTATATGGCGGAGGAGCTGCAGCAGAGAGCCGTTGAACAGCAGCTTTCGGACACTTCGCTTTCGGCAAAGCGGGGCTCCATATATGACTGCAACGGCAACGTGCTTGCCCAGAGCATAACGGTATGGAACATAGTGCTGGAGCCTGCCAACATAAAGACAGAAGAGGACGGAATGATAGTTGCAAAGGGTCTTTCGGAGATACTCGGTACAGATGTACAGGAGGTCTTTGAGCAGACAAAGGAAGATAACTACTATTCCGTGGTAAAGCGCAAGGTGGATACCGATCTTAAGGACAAGGTGATGGAGTTCGGCGAAAAGATACGCAAGGAAAACGGCATCGGAAACGTCATCAAGGCCATCGAGGACTACAAGCGCTACTATACAAACGACAACTTCCTTGCCGATGTGCTGGGATTTGTGGGAAACGACAGTCAGGGACTATCTGGGGTGGAGTATCAGTATGACGACTACCTTACCGGCAAGCCCGGCAGACTGGTCATCGCCCGCAACGCCGCCGGTCAGGAAATGCCCTTTGAATATGAACAGAAGATAGAGACCGTTGACGGTTATGACCTTACCCTCACCATAGACGAGTATATCCAGAGCCTTATGGAAAAGTACGTCAGGGAGACCATCGACGAATTCAAGGTTTCAAACCGGGGCTGCGCCATAATGATGAACGTCAAGACCGGCGCCATCATCGGCTTTGCCTGTGAGGGCTCCTTCAACCCCAACGACCCCTTTGAGATAGCCGACGAAAAGGTAAAAGCCGAGATAGAAAAGCTCCCCGAGGACAAGCAGGACGAGGCCACCATAAAGGCTCAGTCAAAGCAGTGGAGAAACAAGGGCGTCAGCGACACCTATGTTCCCGGTTCTGTATTCAAGATGGTAACGGCCTCAGCGATACTTTCCGAGGGTCTTAACCACAAGGATACAACCTTTGAATGTACCGGCGCTTATGTGCCTTTTGAGGGTTCCGGCCCCATCACCTGCTGGCAGAGCAGCGGTCACGGCACACAGACTCTTGAACAGGCGCTTTGCAACTCCTGCAACCCCGCCTTTATGCAGATGGGCAATCTGCTGGGACGTGAAAAGTTCTACGAATATTACGTTGCTTTCGGTATGTCCGAAAAGACAGGCATCGACCTGCCCGGCGAAAGCGATGACGTGTTCTTCAATACCCCGGGCGGCGTATGCGGAATGGACCTTACGGACCTTGCCGTAGGCTCCTTCGGTCAGAACTTCAAGATAACCCCCATCCAGATGCTGACGGCCTGCGGAGCAATCGCCAACGAAGGCAAGCTCATGACTCCCTATGTTGTCCAGAGCATTTCGGATTCCAACGGAAACGTGGTAAAGAACACCGAACCCACCGTCCGCCATCAGGCAATCTCGAAGGACGTTGCCCTTGAGATGTGCGGTATGCTTGAAAGAAACGTCATCGGCGGCGGCGGTACGAACGGTTATATCGCAGGCTACCGCATCGCCGGCAAGACCGGTACCTCACAGAAAATAGTTGACGAGGACGGCAACCCCTGTGCCGACTATGTAGGCTCCTTCTGCGGCTTTGCTCCTGCGGATGACCCCCAGGTGGCTCTTATCTGCTACTTCGATACCCCCGACCCGGATATCAACTACTACGGTTCCGCCGTTGCGGGACCTTGCTTCAGAAATATACTCAGCGAGGCCCTGCCTTACCTTGGCGTTGAAAAGGTATATTCCAGCGCCGAGATAGACAACCTTGACACCACCGCCGGCGCCTATGTAGGTACGGCGACCGAGACCGCAAGAACAGAAGTGGTCAACGACAAGCTCAAGCCCGTTATCGTGGGCAATGGCGACGTGGTAGTGGCACAGAACCCTGCGCCCTATTCCTCGATCCCGAAGGACGGTACTGTGGTGCTGTATACCGAAGAGGATCCCAAGATCACTCAGGTCAAGGTGCCGGACTTTGCCGGCAAGACTCTGACGGAGGTCAACAGGCTTGCGGCGGAAAATGACCTCAATATCTGTATAAAAGGCTCCCTTTCATCCGAGGGAAGCACCTATGCAAAGACTCAGGATGTGGCTGCCGGTACGAAGGTGGATCCCTATTCCGTCATTACGGTCACGTTCAATCAGGACAATGTAATAATGTAGGAAATATGGCAATGGTTCCGGCAGTGACCGGACAAGACCGCCGGGGGAGGTGTGCGGAATGACCAATCGTTTAAAGACGGTACGGTACAAAAAGCTCATTAGGATAAAAAGAAAGGACGGCAAAAGGATAGCCGGACTTCTGTCCCAGATACTTGACAACTGCGGATTCAATACCTGTATCGATGATTTTTCGGAAAACACCGATTATGTCATCACCAGCGAGACGGCCGACAGCGATGTGCCGGAGGATGTCATCCATGACACCATCGTATATGACGACCCGGCCGAGGGTCCTTCTGCAGAAGGCTTCCGCGCGGCGGTAACGGATTATGTGAATGCGGTCTCCGAAGATGAGGACGGCCCCAACTATGTTACCTATTCCGATACCAACTATGCTGCGGACGTTGCCTGCAGGAACGTGTCGGTCCAGGGCAGCGAGACAGGCTTTGACATAGTGTGCGGAGGCATACTTGGCAGGGCGAGGATAGACAACGGCCGCTATTCCGTAGAGGAAGTTCTTGTATGTGCGGCGGCCCTCACCGCATCGGGAGTGCCCATGGCGTCGGTGTTGGAGTTCTTCAACAGCTGATACCCCGGCGAACACGGAGACAGTATATCGTAAACCCGATGCTCATATGATTTTGCATCCGGTCTATCAGTTCGTCTTACAAACGTAAGCGGTTTTAGGAAAGGGGTTTGGGGAATAACCCTTTTTCCGCCGGAAAAGGGTTTTCCCCAAGGGACCCGCCCGGGGCGGCTGCAGTGTCTCCCAAAGAAGTCTGAAAGGTGGAATTTCAATTATGACAGGATTGTGGACAGTGGTCGCTGCGGCGGCCGCCTTTGCAGGAGCAGGCATATTCGGTCTGTGGCTGGTTCCCTTTTTAAAGAAAATACATTTCGGCCAGACCATCAGGGACGAAGGACCCAAGTGGCACAACTCGAAACAGGGAACACCCATCATGGGCGGCTTTATGTTCATTGCCGCAAGCCTTGTTGTGGGAACGGTCTGCGTGCTGTGCTACCATCAGTTCGGCAGCAGCGAGACGACCCTGCTCACCGCAAAGATATTTGCGGGAATGTTCATGGCGGCGGCCTTTGGAGCCATCGGCTTCATTGATGACTACATCAAGGCCGTAAAGAAGCGCAACCTCGGACTTACCGCCATCCAGAAGCTCCTGCTCCAGTTTGTTGCCGCAATTGCCTATCTTGTGACGGTGGCGCTTTTCGGAGGCAAGACAGAGACCTTCATTCCCTTTGCCGGCATGGTGGATTTCGGAATATTCTACTATCCCATCGCCGCAATACTGATAGTCGGCATTGTCAACGCAGTCAACCTGACAGACGGTATCGACGGACTGAACGGTTCCGTCACCTTCTTTGTTTCCATATTCTTTATGCTCATAGCCAGCTATGTGAGCAGGCTCGGAGTTTCCATCATGTCAGCGGCAATGGCAGGAGGCTGCCTTGGATTCCTGCTGTGGAACTTCCATCCCGCAAAGGTCTTTATGGGCGACACCGGTTCCCTCTACCTCGGAGGCTATGTGTGCGCCGTCGCCTTTGCGCTGGATATGCCCGTTATCCTTATACTTATCGGACTGACATACATTTGTGAGATGTTCTCGGTCATACTGCAGGTGCTGTATTTCAAGGCCACAAAGGGCAAGCGCCTGTTTAAAATGAGCCCCATCCACCATCATTTTGAGATGTGCGGATGGTCAGAGGTCAAGATCGTCGTGATGTTCAGTGTGTTCACCGTTATATGCGGCTCCCTTGCCTTTATTTTGGTGGTATACGGCAACTACCGCATACCCGTATTCAGTCTATAGCCCCTATGAAAGGATGTTTTTGCTTGTGAGAATGGATTCATCACCGGCCAGAAAGCTGCCGATGCCCTCACCCTCCCCGGGACGGCCGCCGGAGAAAAAGCCTTCCGAGCGTCTTCATTTCCCCACAAAGGTAAAGAAGCGCCTGAAGCTGTTTTCGGTCCGTCTTGGTCTTGATATGACTTTTCTGTTTCTTGTAGTTCTGCTGCTGATAATCGGACTTATAATGATGTTCTCGGCAAGCTACCCTTCCGCATTTGCATACACCGGAAACAGCTACAACTACCTTATCCGTCAGAGCATTTTTGCCGCTGTGGGTCTGGGAGTCATGATGCTGCTTTCCTATTTTGACTATCATCATTTTCACAAGCTGGCATACCCCATACTGGTGCTTGCGGTAATGGCTCTTGTGGCGGTGCTTGTGCTGCCCTCCCCCATGGGCGTAAAGCGCTGGATAGGCGCGGGCCTGTTTACCATACAGGCTTCGGAGATAGCCAAATTTGCCGTTATCCTGTTCCTTGCTCACTGGGGCTCAATCCATTTCAAAAAGATGGATACCTTCCTTTACGGAGTGCTGCCGTGCATTATCTTAGCGGCAGTGATATGCTTCCTGCTGGTTCTGGAGCCTCATTATTCCGGTATCGTCATTATTATTCTGCTCATCGGCGTTATGATGTTCGTCAGCGGAGCAAAGCTGAGATGGTTCCTGATCGCCATCGGACTTGTGGTGGGAATTGTATTCTTCCTTCTGGTAACGGATAAGCTGGGCTACGCAATGACCCGTCTTTCCGGCTGGGGCCAGGCCCTTGAATATACCACCGACGAGATGTGGCAGGACACCTACCAGACAAGAAACTCCCTTTATGCCATCGGTTCCGGCGGCTTCTGGGGTCTGGGACTGGGACAGTCCCGTCAGAAATTCCTGTATATCCCGGAGGTACAGAACGACTTTGTATTCTCCGTTGTATGTGAAGAGCTGGGCTTTATCGGCGCAGCAATAATCCTGTGCATATTTGCCCTACTGGTATGGAGGGGAATAACCCTTTCCATGAGAGCAAAGGATAAGTTCGGTTCTCTTCTCGGCATCGGACTTTCGGTACAGATCGGACTTCAGGTAATACTGAATATCATGGTAATTACCGACTGGCTGCCCAATACGGGTATCAGTCTTCCGTTTTTTAGCTACGGCGGCTCGTCCCTTGTGACGCTGCTTGCTCAGATGGGAATAGTGCTTTCCATTTCACGAACGTCAAATCTTGAAAAAGCATAAGAGGGTGTGTTTTATGAGGATAATTTTTGCCGGCGGCGGAACGGCCGGTCACATCAACCCGGCGCTTGCAATTGCAGGCTATGTACGGGAGCGCCAGCCCGAAGCGGAGATACTGTACATCGGCGCAAAGGGCGGCATGGAGGAAAGACTTGTTCCCCAGGCGGGATTTGAATTCAGGGGCATAGTTGTCCAGGGCTTCAAAAGAAGCTTCTCTCCCTCCGCAATAAAGCACAATGTCATTACGGTAAAAAGAGCCTTTTCCTCCGGTAAGGACGCAAAGAAAATAATCATGGAATTCAAGCCGGATATATGCATCGGCACCGGCGGATATGTCAGCGGACCGGTTCTCAGAGCCGCCGCAAAGCTGGGCATACCCACACTTATCCATGAGCAGAACGCCTATCCCGGAGTTACCAACAAGATGCTCTCAAAGCATGCTACCCGTGTTATGCTGGCAATGCCCGACGCGAGAAAGCATTTCAAGGGCAAGTGTAATTTTGTGGATACGGGCAACCCGGTCAGGGGAGAGATACTTGCCCAGGAAAGGGACGAGGCAAGGAAAAAGCTTGGTCTTGACCAGCGTCCCGTAATACTGTCCTTCGGCGGCAGCCTTGGTGCAAAGCGCATCAACGAATCCCTTGCGGACATTATCGCAAGGAGCGCAAAGGACGGAAAATACCAGCATATCCACGCCTACGGACAGTACGGCAAGTGGTTCCCGGGTATGCTTGAAGAAAAGGGAGCGGACCTTTCTAAGGCCACTAACCTTGACATCAGGGAGTATATCAACGATATGCCCGTATGTCTTGCCGCAGCGGATGTGGTCATCGCAAGAGCGGGTGCCATAACCCTCAGCGAGATCCAGGTCAAGGGAAAGCCCGCGATCCTGATACCCTCCCCAAATGTTGCCGAGAACCACCAGTTCCATAACGCAATGTCCCTTGTAAATAAGAATGCGGCAGTCATGATCGAGGAAAAGGATCTTACCCCCGAAAAGCTGACCGAAGAGATCGACAAGCTGGCCTCGGATCCCGTGCGTCTTAAGGAGTATTCCGAAAACGCAAAGCGCATGGCAATATCCGACGCCTCAAAGCGTATCTATTCCATCATTATAGAGGTGCTTTCCGCACCGAAGTAACGCCTCCGGCGAAAACCTGCGAATGTTTTTGAAAAGGAAACAAACATGAGTAAAAGACCATCGGGCAACGACCGTAAAAAGAAGGAGGCCGGACGACCGGCACCCTCCGATATAAATAAAAAAAAGAATAACAAAAAGACCGGAAAAGGAAAAAGCAGTGATGCCTCCCGCCGTCCCGATACAAGGTCCGCACCGAAAGGGAAAAAGGACAAAAACGAGCTGAGCCTTGACGGAGACCGGAACTACGGGGATGAATTCAGCTATCCCGATCTCATGGACCGTGAGACCGAAAACATCCTGAAAAAGCCTCAGCGTGAGAGCGGCCTTCATTATCTCAAGCCCCTGCCTCCCGCAAAGGCTCCGGGCAGTCCCTATAAGCGCAAGGTCAAGCGCATACTGTTCTATACCCTGACCCTTGTTCTGCTGCTGACGGTGTGCTGCGTGCTTTCTCTGACGGTGTTCTTCAAGATCGACGATATCACCGTAGAGGGCGAGTCCCGCTACAGCGACGAGGATATCATAGGCGCAAGCATGATATCCCTGGGGGATAACCTTATCCTGTGCAACACCTCCCCGGGAGAAGGTGAGATCTGGGAGCGCTTTCCCTATATCGAGAATGTTGACATACACAAAAAGCTGTTCAACAAGATCATCATAACCGTCCGCGAGGCCGTTCCTTCCTCGGTCATCGAAAGCGACGGCAAGTATGTGCTGCTCAGCGAGAGCGGAAAGATCATCGATATTTCGGGGAAAAAGCAGGCCGACGTTCCCATAATCATGGGCGCAAAGCTGGCGAATCCCCGTCTTTCGTCATCGGTGAAATACAAGGACTCCAGCGTGGAGGACTATATAAAAAGTATACTGGAGGGCGCCGGAAAATACAGCTTCGGCGTGCTCAGGGTGATAGATATCTCAAATCTTTCAAGGATAGTTCTGACCACAAATACCGGACTGAATATCGTGCTGGGCACTCCGGACAACATCGACCACAAGATGAACACCGCAAAGCGCATCATCGACGAAAAGAGCATCAGCAATAACGCCGAGGGTGTTCTTGATGTTTCCCTCAGCGCCGCAGAGGGCGGAAAGTCATATTTCAGCATCAAAAAGCCGGAGGAGGAAAGCTCCAGGGAGGAGTCCTCAAAACCCAAGGAGGCCTCAAAGCAGGAGAGCAGCAAGCCCGAAGAAAGCTCTTCTGAGCAGTCAGAAGAACAGAACAATGACGGCACCGGCGAAGAAAGCTCCTACGACGAAGAAGTTTCCTATGATGACGGCGGCACAGGGGACAATAACGACGGCACCGGAGACAATAACGACGAAAACAGCTATTCCGATGAGCCGGAAGCTCCCACGGAGACAAGCAGCTACGAAGAGAACTCTGAGGACAACGGCGAAAACAGCTATCCCGACGAGCCCGAGAACTCATATTCCGGCGAAGAGAGCTATTCCGATGAGGACTATACCGAAGAAAACAGCTCCGGCGGAGAAGAATCCTGGAATGAAAACGGCGGCGGTGACGAATGGAACGCCGACCGGGACGGTACGGATGATAATGAATATTCCGAGCCGCAGGATTGGGATGTCCGTGACCAGTGAGACAGTATTGCTGCAGGTGTAGAGTGAATCTGTCAATATAGACAAAAAATCACCAGGGTTAACGACAGTATGTTGAAAGAATGATAAATCTGCTGAAAAAACGATTTATCGTATTGAAATTTTCCGGAAAAAGTGGTAGATTATTATTGGCTGTATAAGGGAAACTGCCGTATTGAAAGCATATTTTATCAGACGGCTGCACCCTGTAATAAACGGCGGCGCCGGTCAGGAGATCGACTGGACTGGCAGATGTAAATATTGAAGGGAGTATAACAATGCCTTACGAATTTGAAAACGAAGTTGAGAACATTGTACATATCAAAGTAGTAGGTGTAGGCGGAGGCGGATGCAACGCTATCGACCGCATGGTAGAGTATGTAACAGGAGTAGAGTTTATCTCTATCAACACCGACCAGCAGAGCCTTAACCGCTCAAAGGCCACACAGAAGATCCAGATCGGTGAAAAGATTACCCACGGCAAGGGCGCAGGCTCCAAGCCCGAGATCGGCGAAAAGGCTGCAGAAGAAAGCAGAGAGGTCATTGCCGAGCTTATGAAGGATACCGACATGGTGTTCATCACCGCAGGTATGGGCGGCGGCACAGGTACCGGCGCAGCTCCTATCGTTGCAGAGATTGCAAAGGAAATGGGCATACTGACCGTTGGTATTGTTACCACACCCTTCCTCTTTGAAGGCAAGCGCCGCATGGAGCAGGCTCAGCAGGGTATCCAGAAGCTCCAGCAGCATGTTGATTCTCTTATCGTTATCCCCAACGAAAGACTCAAGCATATCAGCGACGAAAAGATCACCCTTCAGAATGCATTCTTTGCCGCAGACGACGTTCTGCGTCAGGGCGTTCAGAGCATTACCGATCTTATCGTTATTCCCGGTCTTGTCAACCTTGACTTTGCAGACGTTACCTCTGTAATGAAGGACGCCGGCTATGCTCTTATGGGCGTGGGCGTTGCTTCCGGCAAGGACAAGGCAAAGATCGCCGCACAGAACGCTATCTCAAGCCCCCTGCTGGGTACCTCTATCCAGGGCGCAAAGGGACTTATCGTAAATATCAAGGCTTCTCCCGACATCGGTCTGGACGAGATCCAGGATGCTTCCACAATGATCTCAGAGCAGGCTGACGAGAACGCCATCATCATCTGGGGTGCTGCTCTTGACGACGAGATGGAGGATGCCATCAGCGTTATCGTTATCGCTACCGGTTTTCCTACCACTGACAGCTACTCAAATGTTCCCCCTGTAGTAAAGAAGGAAGAGAAGAAGCCCGTGTCTCCCTTTCAGTACGGCTCACCCATGATGGGCATGAAGAACGACAACCGTTTCGGCGCAGCTACAAAGCCCCAGGACAAGCCCCAGAGGACTCAGCCTATGTATCAGCAGCCCTCCTACAGCCGTCCTGCTCCCACAGAGGCTCCCGCCCAGCCCCAGGCTCCCGTTTTTCCTAACGCCGCACCTGCTCAGAAGGTTCCCGCTCCGGCTCCCAAGCCCGCAGCTCAGCCTGTTCCCCAGAACGGTGACGCAGACGATTCCTATATGGACATCATGAAAATCTTTAACAACAAATAACACAACCGAGCCTGCCGTTTCTACGACAGGCTCTTCGTATAGCGCAGAGCCTGCGCCGGGAGGAGGACAAAAATGATAAAAACAAAGCATCTTATAGATCTTGCAAGTCTTCCTGTTGAGGAACTGATGGAGATCATCGAGCTTGCAAACATGATAAAAGACGAGCCTCAGGCATACAGTGACGTATGCAAGGGAAAAATACTGGCAACACTCTTTTATGAGCCGTCTACCAGGACACAGATGTCCTTCAAGACAGCCATGCTCAGACTTGGCGGAAGCATCATCGGCTTTGACAATCCACAGAATTCCTCGGTGTCAAAGGGCGAGAGCCTGAAGGACACGGTGACGGTGGTGGGCGGATATGCCGATATAATTGCAATACGTCATTCCATGGAGGGTACGGCAAAGGCCGCATCTCTCTATTCTGCCGCTCCTGTGATAAACGCAGGCGACGGCGGACACCTTCATCCTACCCAGACCCTTACCGACGTGGTCACCCTGTATAACGAAAAGGGTACCCTTGACAATATGTGCATCGGTCTTTGCGGCGACCTTAAAAACGGCAGAACGGTACATTCCCTGATAAAGACCATGTCGAACTTCAAGGGCAACCGTTTTGTACTGATATCGACTCCGGAGCTGACCGTTCCTCAGTATATCAAGGACATTATGCGCGCCTCCGGCTGCCGCTACAGTGAAGTGCCCAGCCTTGCCGAGGCCATCCCCATGCTGGATGTTCTTTATATGACAAGGATACAGCGGGAAAGATTCCGCAGCTTTGAGGAATACGAAAAGCAAAAAGGCGTGTTCGTCCTTGACCGTGAAAAGATGAAGCTGGCGCGGAGGGATATGAAGATACTTCATCCCCTGCCCCGTGTTGACGAGATCGAAGAGGACGTTGACTATGACGACAGGGCAAAGTATTTTGAGCAGACGGTGTACGGTATGTACGCAAGAATGGCGCTGATAATCAAAATGCTGGAAAATGCCGACAGAAAGCCGATGCCCAGACGATTTGACACCCACAATGTGCGCTGCTCAAATCCCAACTGCATCAGCTATACCGAGGAGTACCTTCCCAGGCTGTTCCGTCCTGTGGGCGGGGATATGCTTATCTGCCGTTATTGTGAGGGAAGAAACCTTATATGACTGTCACAAAGGGCAATACTTCGTGTCATGGGGGAGGAACACTCCCCCTTTTGTGTCTGTACAGATACTCTGTAATGTCCTTTTGCACCTTTGTCCGCAAAGGACAGACAGTGACCGTGACACCGGAGACGGATACCGGAAATAATTCAGGAGGTTCGCAGTATGAAATGGAAAAGAACTGCCGCCGCGTTATTGTGCTGTGCGGCTATTGTCCTCTGCGCCGGGTGTAAGATCAGTCTAAACTTCGGGTCTGATGACTCCGGAGAAAACAACTGGTTCGATTTTGATGATGAAAGCAGCGGCAGCCATTTCCCCACGGGAAACGGCTACAGCACCAACAGCTTTGACGTGAGCGATACGACGGAGCAGTACGACTATTCCTCAAAGAGTACTCTCAACGATAAGCGCAGGGACCTGTATAACCGCATTATCGCCCTGCTGGACGCCGGAGAAACTGTGTTCGACTTTGACGATATCGACAACAACGAGGATTTCAAAGAGGCTTATTATGCGGTCCTGAACGATCACCCGGAGTATTTCTGGATATGCCAGAACTACGCCTATACCGTAAGGACCTACGGTGACGAGGTGGATTTCCACGTTGAACCCACGCTTTTCAGCGATAATGAGGAAGAGATACGTACAGCAGCCCGCAAGCTGGAAGAAAGGGTGGATGAGATCGCCTCCGGCGCCCGTCAGCAGGACGGCTATTACGAAATGGTAAAGTATGTCCATGACGAGATAATCGACAGCACCACCTATGACAGCGAGACTCTTTCAAAGGTCATGTCGGGCATGGCGGACGGACTTGTCAACGCATCCACGGCTTACGGCTGTCTTGTTGAGCATAAGGCGATATGCTCCGGCTATTCGTCGGCTTTCCAGCTTATAATGAAGGAGCTGGATATTGAGTGCGGAAAGGTAAACGGCACAAGGATCAGCGAGGCCGGCTCTCACCAGTGGAATTTCCTGCTGCTTGACGGTGAGTATTACTACATCGACGTGACATGGGATGATCCCGTAAGGGAAGACGGCAGGGAGGTCAGGACATACGAGTATTTCCTGATAAACGACGACGACCTTGCCCGCACTCACAGCAGTGACAAGGAGTTTCCTGAACCCGAATGTACCGGAACCATGTACAACTACTACCGCTACAACGGACTTTACTTTGACGAGTATAGCTTTGATTCGATAGAAGAAGCTGCGCTGCGTTTTGAACCCGACAGCAGCCTTTCGGTCAAGTTCGCATCTCCCGAGATACTTGAAGAGGCCGCCTATGATCTGATAGACAACCAGCGTATTTTCCAGATGGATTTTATCAACAGCGAGATTTCATATTCCCGCAGCGCATCCGGCTGCATACTCAATATCAGCTATTGAGTTACCGATGACTCGGGAACGAATAATGACCGTGTTCGGGGTGATCGATCCTTCCTGCCCGAAAAGCCTTTACTGATGGGGGTAAAAATGTGGAGCTTAAAGAACTGAGAGAAAAGGCCATGAGGCTGCCCCTCAGCCCCGGTGTCTATATCATGAAAAACCGGAATGACGAGATAATCTATATAGGCAAGGCAAAGGCGCTGAAAAACCGGGTGAGCCAGTATTTCGGATCCGGCCGCAGCCACCAGGAAAAGGTGCGCCGGATGGTGGAAAATGTGGATCATTTTGATTATATCCTTTGCGCCAGCGAATTTGAAGCCCTGGTGCTGGAGTGCAGTCTGATAAAGCAGCATATGCCCAGGTACAATATTCTGCTCAAAGACGACAAGGGATACTGCTATATCCGCATATCGTCGGGGGATTGGAAGACTATCCGCTTTGTGATGCAGAAGGCCGATGATGACGCGGAATACCTGGGTCCCTATATGAGCGCATGGTACGCAAAGAACGCCGTTGACAGCGCCCTGAAGATCTTCGGACTGCCCTCCTGCAGCAAGGTCTTTCCCCGCGATCTGGGAAAGGGCAGACCCTGTCTGAACTACTATATAAAGCAGTGCTGCGCTCCCTGCGGAGGAAAGGTGAGCCGAAAGGACTATGCCGCCCGTGCGGAGGCTGCAGTGGAGTTTCTGAAAAAGGGCGACGCCGATTCCGTAAGGATCATGACCGAGCAGATGAACGAAGCGGCGGAGAGGCTTGACTTTGAGCTTGCCGCGCGTCTTCGTGACAGGATAAATTCAGTAAAAAGAATTACACAGAAGCAGCAGGTAGTCGCCGCCTCAGTGCCGGAACAGGACGTTGCAGCAATGATGACCGAGGGTGGAGACGCCTGCTTTGCCGTGCTCAGGTTCCGTGAGGGCAGGATGTATGACAAGGAGGACTTCCTTATAAAGGATATGGGGGAGGCCGACGGGGCGTTTGTGAGATCGGAGTTTTTGAAGAGATATTACATGATGCGTGACGTGCCGCCGGTCATCACCCTGGACTCCGCTCCCGAGGACGAGGAGCTGCTCCGGAGCTGGCTTTCTGAGCAGAGAGGAAAAAAGGTCAGGCTGCAGTATCCCCAGAGGGGAGAACAGCAGAAGATACTTGAAATGTGCCGCAGGAACGCCGCCGAGCGTCTTGCCCAGAGCAGAGGTCATCAGGGACACGAGCTTTCCGCCCTGGACGAGCTGGCCACCCTGCTGGGGCTTTCAAAGCCGCCGGTGTGGATAGAATCCTACGATATCTCAAACCTGATGGGCAGCGAGAACGTGGCGGGCATGGTGGTGTTCAAAAACGGCAGACCCTATAAAAGCGCATACCGCCGGTTTGCCATAAAGGGCTTTGCCGGTCAGGACGACTATGCCTCCATGGCTGAGGTGCTCACAAGGCGCATGGAGGAATATGAAAAAAACAAGGAGAGCGGCGAGGGCTTCGGACAGCTTCCCGATCTGATACTCCTTGACGGAGGCAAGGGACAGGTATCCGCCGTCAGACCCGTGCTTGAACGGTTCGGACTGGACATACCCCTTTTCGGAATGGTAAAGGACGGCAGTCACCGCACCCGTGCCATTACCGACGAGGGCAGGGAAATATCCATAACCTCAAAAAGACAGGCCTTTACCCTTGTCTCGGGGATACAGGACGAGGTGCACCGCTTTGCCATAGGCTATCACAGAACGGCACGGAAAAAGAAGACCCTTTCATCCACTCTTACATCAATTGACGGCATAGGCGCCGGACGTGCAGCGGCTCTGCTGTCATACTTCAAAACCGTCAGACGCATAGGCGAGGCGGAGCTCGAAGAACTGATGCAGGTGAAGGGTATGACGGCTCCTGCGGCGGAGGCGGTATACCGTCACTTCCATCCGGATGAGCCGGAAAAACAGGATTGATACAGGAACCTCCGGAACGAAAAAACAATGACGAAAATGTAAGATAATCGGGTCTATTGTTATGCAAAAAAACGATTGACAATTCACCCCAATCTTTTATAATTATAGTGTGATAGTGTGCAGGGAAACACTATGTATTGTGGTTGACCCGCCTGCACGGACCTTCCGGACTGCCCTTGGCGGCCCTGCGGAAGGTATCAAATGATAAGGAATGAAGTGCCATGAGAGTCATTACAGGCTCGTCAAGGGGCAGGAAGCTGATATCGCCCCAGGGCGACGACGTCCGTCCCACCACCGACAGCGTAAAGGAGTCGGTGTTCAGCATCATACAGTTTTCCGTGGAGGGCAGGAGCTTCCTTGACGCCTTTGCGGGATCCGGTCAGATGGGCATAGAGGCTCTCAGCCGGGGCGCGCGCCAGGCGGTCTTTGTTGACAACAGCAGAAGATCCCTTGATGTGATAAAAAAGAATCTTGAGCTTACGGGACTGTCCGGACGGGGCAGGATCGCCGCGGCGGATACGATCTCATTCCTCTCCTCCTGCCGGGAAAGGTTTGACATCGCCTTTCTTGATCCGCCCTACAGGACGGGACTTCTGCAGCGGACCCTTGAGCTTCTGCCGCAGGTGATGAACAAAAGCGGATACATAATCTGCGAGCATCCGGCGGATGAGGATGTCCCTGCCTGCACCGGCAGCTTTGTTATTAAAAAGCAGTACCGCTACGGCAAGATCATGATAACCGTATATTCAGACAAGGATGTGGATGGAATATGACAACGGCCATTTATCCCGGCAGCTTTGACCCGGTGACTGTGGGACATCTTGACATAATAAGAAGAGCCGCAAGGCTTTTCGACCATGTTATCGTGGCGGTGCTGGTGAATATGGAAAAAAAGCCGTGGTTCACCATCGAAGAGAGAACCAATCTTCTCCGCAAGGTCACAGGGGATATCCCCAATGTTGAGATCGCAGGCTTTGACGGACTGCTGGTGGACTTTGCCGCCCTTCGCAATGCTTCGGCAATTGTAAAGGGACTGCGGGCGGTGTCTGACTTTGAATATGAGTTTCAGATGGCGCTTACCAACCGCAAGCTTGACAGCAGCATCGAGACCGTATTTCTTACAAGCAGCGCCGAGAATATGTTCCTCAGCTCCAGTATTGTAAAACAGGTCGGTCTGCTTGGCGGGGATATATCCGAATTTGTCCCCGATTCTATAAAGGATGAAATATTAACAAGGATAAAGCAAAGGAGTAAAATGAAATGAAACTGGAAATGCTGATAGACGAGCTTCAGGAAATCGTTGACGGATCCTTCAAAATGCCCCTCAGCGGAGGCAAAAAGGTAGTGAATACCCAGCGCATACAGGAGATCGTTGAAGAGATGCGTACCAATATGCCCCAGGAGGTGCGTCAGGCAAAGAGCATTGCCGCCGACCGCAGCAATATCCTTTCAAAGTCAAAGCAGGAGGCCGAGACCATCGTCCAGCAGGCCGAGGAAAGGGCAAAGGCTATGGTGGAGCGCAGCGAGATCACCCGTCAGGCTCAGCAGAGGGCTTCCGAGATCATCGCAAAGGCCAACGATGAGGCCGCAAAGATACGCCAGGCCGCAAACCAGTATATGGACGGGCTGATGAAAAAGGCCGACGATGAGCTTTCTGCGACTCTCGCCTCGCTCAAAAAGACCCGTCAGAGCCTTAAGTCATACCAGAATAAGGGCCGTGACCTTAAGACCGTCAATAAAAAGCCGCAGGAATAATGCCGTAGAAACGATCCAGTATTATACTTAAGGCAACACCGCACAAAGACCGCCGGCAAGCGCAGTGAAACAAGTGCCCTTGGGGTACTGCCGGTCCCATGTTCTTTTTGGTAACTCA